>NZ_QTNB01000012.1:0-135822 GCF_003603395.1 Bacteroides sp. AM44-19
TCGGAGAACGTTACGGGTTATGACAAGAACGGTAACATCAAGAGTTTGCAACGCTATGGCCAGACTGGTGCCAGTGCCTACGGCCTGATAGACAACCTGACTTACACATTGACCGGTAATCAGTTGAGCCGTGTGGACGATGCCGTGAGTACCGCTGCATACGGTACAAACACTGCCTTTGTAAACGGTGCAAGTGCCGCAGGGGAGTATGCCTACGATGCCAATGGTAATTTAACGAAAGATTTGAATAAGGGAATTACCGATATTCAATATAATGTATTAAATTTGCCCAGTACGGTATCGTTCAGTGATGGTAGCACAATCACCTATACTTATGGTGCTGACGGCACGAAACTGAGAACAGTCCATAAGATAGGTAGTACAACCACAACGACTGACTACTGCGGTAATGTGATCTATGAAAACGGTACTCAGAAGTTGTTACTCACCGAAGAGGGTTACATCAACCTGACCGGTACCCAGCAGTATCATTACTACTTGAAAGATCATCAGGGTAACAACCGTGTAGTGATCAACCAGTCTGGCACTGTGGAGGAAACTAACCATTACTACCCTTTCGGTGGTGTGTTTGGCACTACAGGCAATACCCAGCCTTACAAGTATAATGGTAAGGAGTTTGACACGAAGAAGGGTTTGAATTGGTATGATTATGGGGCGAGACATTATGATGCTGCGTTGGGACGGTTTACGACGAATGACAGGTTTGCAGAGAAGTATTATTCGATGTCACCGTATCAGTATGGGGCGAATAATCCGGTGAATAACATAGATGTGAATGGAGATACAATTGTTGTAAATCC
Organism: Bacteroides sp. AM44-19; assembly: GCF_003603395.1. Taxonomy (NCBI): domain Bacteria; kingdom Pseudomonadati; phylum Bacteroidota; class Bacteroidia; order Bacteroidales; family Bacteroidaceae; genus Bacteroides; species Bacteroides sp. AM44-19. The sequence goes on from NZ_QTNB01000012.1 coordinate 822, forward strand.
GAACCCGAATGGTTTGATAGATAATGTGAAAATGTTCTTTGGATTTGATACCAAGTATCAAAAGGACGTGAAAGCAGATTTGCAGCAACTTAAGAAGGATGATAAGGAAATTGGTGAGATGATTATTGAACTGGAGAAAAGTAAGAATGTTCATTCAATAACAAGGACTAAACGAGGAGAGTCTAATTCTTCAGGATTTGATAGAGAAAAAGCTAAAAAAGACATTCCGCAAGGAAGCATTATAAATTATGACCCTGATGTTAAAACGGATATTAATGGAAATCATCGGACACCAAGAATTGGTTTAATCCATGAGTTACAGCATTCGTCGGATGTAGATAAAGGTATTATGTCTTATGAAAATATAGGAAATGGAATACCCATGAGAGAAATTCGTGCTATTAATACTGAGAATAAAATTAGAAAAAGAACAGGAGATGCAAAAAGAACGGAATATCGTGGAAGGAAAATACCCCAAAAACTGTTGGAATAAGATTATCCTTATGTTGGGTATTAATCTCTTATTTGTAATGTGTGTACATAAAACAAGTGAGAGGTATGAAGATATGTTTGTTGATTCTACTTGGCAAAGCCCTTTTGTTGCAATGAATATAGAATACAAAGATAGTGTATATTCGATAGTTCCAAGAGAAGGAGATATGTACCTATTTCTGAATGATGGGGTAGCTAATAAGAAATATCGATATGAACTTTTTCCAATTTTATTAGAACAGACATTGGGTATAGACAGCATTACATTTTGTTCACTAAAGGAAATGGACTGTATGGTAACTCCACAGCCATACATAGATTCAATTTATAAAGGAAAAGTAGAAAATCTTATTTCTTTGCTTTTTAATGAGAAAGGTGTACTTTCTGTTGGTTTGTCATATCCAGAAGAAAAATATTTGATTTATTTGTTATTTCATCATGGAGTTTATCTTAATACAGATTGCGAAACTGGAGTTTTGTATATCTTAAATAAATAAGTATTTTATATTCTTGAAATAATCTATTTAATTGCTATCCTAACATCAGATATTACTATATCTTGCATGTTAGGATAGTTTTTTATTTACTTCCCGCTTCCGGAAAGACTACAAGAGAGGAAGTATACACTTACAGCTACGACTATGCTGACAGGGTGAGCAAGGTGGAGCATACATTGGGAGGCAGTGGAAAAGCCACTTATGACAACTTCGGTCGTTTGCTGACCAAGCAGTATCACGGAACGAGCATCAACAAACTGACATATGCCTACAACCTGCGTAGCTGGCTGACGGGCATCAGCGGTACATGCTTCACACAGAACGTGTACTACAACACGGGTGTGGGTACAGCGAAGTACAATGGCAATATCAGCAGCATGACCTGGAAGTCCGGGAACGAAAGTACAGTCCGCGGTTACAAATTCACTTATGACGGATTAAGCCGCCTGATGAACGCCACCTACGGTGAAACAGCCGGCATCAATACGAACACCAACCGTTTCAGTGAGAATGTAACCGCCTATGACAAAAACGGCAACATCAAGACCCTGCAACGTTACGGTCAGACCGCTGCTTCCAGTTACGGTTTGATTGATAACCTGACTTACACTTTGAACGGCAATCAGCTGACCCGTGTGGACGATGCCGTGACGGCTTCCGCCTACAACGGTGGCTTCGAGTTTAAGGACGGTGTGAAGCAGGCGAACGAGTACGCGTATGATGCTAACGGCAATTTAACTAAAGATTTAAACAAGGGAATCACTGATATCCAATATAATTGTTTAAATTTGCCCAGTGTGGTGACTTTCAGTGACGGGAGTACCATTACCTATACCTATGCAGCTGACGGCACAAAGTTGAAGACTGTACATAAGATAGGAGGTACAACCACTACAACTGATTATTGCGGAAATGTGATCTATGAAAACGGAGTGCAGAAGTTGCTGCTTACAGAAGAGGGTTATGTTACTTTGAGTGACAGCAAGTATCATTACTACTTGAAAGACCATCAGGGGAATAACCGTGTAGTGATTAACCAAAGCGGCACAGTGGAGGAGACGAACCACTACTATCCCTTCGGTGGTGTATTTGCAAGCACGGGCAATGCTCAGCCTTACAAGTACAACGGTAAGGAATATGACTCAAAGAAGGGTTTGAACTGGTATGATTATGGGGCGAGACATTATGATGCGGCGTTGGGGAGGTTTACGACGGTGGATCCTTCTGTAGAAAACTATTATTCAACGAGCCCGTTTACTTACTGTTTAAATAATTCGTTGAATTATATTGATCCATTGGGAACTGATACTGTAGATGTAAAGGACATTGATTGGAATAAATTCGATCCGAAGAAAGACGTTGTGGCTTTGGATGAAGTGGCTGTTTCTGTACCTAATGCTTTGACAAAAGTAGGGACTAGAGCTTTAGAACCAATTTCTGGCTTTTGGGGATATGCGGGTTATTATCTTTTAGATATTGGCTCTACCTATTATAGTGAACAAACGCGGTTTACCTATAAGGTAGGAATAGATGGAGTAATAACGGGTGTTGCTCCAATGGCGGGAACCCCTCCTTTACCTGGTTTTGCAAAGACATCAAACTTGAATACAATTAGAGGATTATGGAATTTGACTAAACAAGGATCCTCTAAAGTAATGAAACATCCCATTAGAGGCCTATTTTATAAAAGTAAATCAGATGGGCTATGGTGGGTAAAAGACCAAACAAAGCATGGTGGTAGTTTTTATAAAGTTTATAAAGAGACAAGTAAAGGCTTAGAATGGTATAAAGATGCTGATAAGTATGGGAATTTCATAATTAATAAACATAAAAGTGATGTAGGGATTTTTATCCCATGGAAGGAGCTTTCGAAATGAGAAAACAGATATTAAAAATGCAAGAAGGTGAATCTTTCCCATTCTGTTGGGTAAAGTTTGATTCTGATTCTGGTATTGATGCTCAAGGGCATAAAATTGAAATATACATAAAAAAAGATTCAGTTAGCATTGACGACATGAAATCTCTATTTTGTGATTTGTTTGGTGCAGTTGTAGATGAATTATCTATCTTTAGTCCATCATGGTGGGACTTTTGCATAGATACTTGGAATATTCAAGAGAATACATTGTGCTACGATCCTCAATTTTTGTCTAAAGAGACGGCATCTTACTTGCATATATTGCAAGAATCGAATATTGCTAAGGGATATTCTGGCTGTTGTGTCTGTAATGATTGGGATGCTTACCTATCTGTTGCATTAGATTGCATTATGAAAGGAATTGCTCCTTATGGAAACTTTATATATAACTCGAGGGAACAATTTTTCTTCTATTTTCATCATACTGGTAGTATAGGACTTTATTATGAAAATGAAACTCCATCTATACTTGCATTAAGAAAGAATGATAAATATGAGGTGTTATCTTGCTCTGATGTGAGTTGATTATCTCAAGTAGAATGATTTTAATCGCTATCCTAACATCAGATTTCCTATATCTTGCATGTTAGGATAGCCTTTTTTAGATTTGAACAAGGGAATTAGCGGTATTCAATATAATGTATTAAATTTGCCAACGGGCGTCACTTTTGCTTCCGGCGGTTTCATACAGCATGGCTATACTGCCGACGGCATCAAGCGGCGCATGATGTATAAGGAGGCAGATGGTTCGGGCAATCCGGTTCCTACTGTGTATTGCTGCAATGTGGTCTATGAAAACGGTGTTGGCAGGCTTCTTCTTACGGAAGAGGGGTATGTTACGCTTTCGGACAAGAAGTACCACTATTACCTGCAGGACCATCAGGGAAACAACCGCGTAGTCCTCAGTTCCAGCGGTGCTGTTGAGGAAGCGAACCATTACTATCCCTTCGGTGGTGTGTTTGCAAGCTCAGGCAATGTGCAGCCTTACAAGTATAACGGCAAGGAGCTTGATGCGAAGAAGGGGTTGAACTGGTATGATTATGGTGCAAGGCATTATGATGCGGCATTGGGTAGGTTTACGACTAATGACAGATTTGCTGAGAAGTATCATTCGATGTCTCCGTATCAGTATGGGGCTAATAATCGTAGTTCAAAAATCATTAAATAAAGCTGGTATAGAAACAATGAACAAAATGAGAGTAATCAATAGGCAAACTGGGGACATTTTCAATGTAAAAGTAAATCCTTATTTGCCAAGTAAGGCATATCAGGCTATAGAAAAGAACAATCCATTAGGATACATAATAAGGAGAAATAAATGATACTAAAAGGGAATATGTTAAAATTAACAATACCGTTTTTGGGGGCTGTACAAAGTATTTGGCTTTTATCGTTTAAATCCATTGAGACCTTTATTGCCGCAATCATATTGTTATTAATATCATTTCTTGGAATAGTTATTAAGAGTAATACCTATAACATTATATTTTTAGGTATATGCTTTTTATATTCAGTAGCTTTAGGTCTTATAATGTTCCTTTTATTTCTATTCTTTGAATTGCCTATGATATATATATTGGTCCCTATTATGAATTTTATAGTTTTGGTATATATGTTAAGGAAGTATGGACGAAGGTAACGAAGTGATTTGCAGCAGATATTCTTCATCTGATGTGTTTTAATATTGCTGAGATGCCCCCTAAAAGTATTTTATCCAACTTTTAGGGGGCATTGTATCTAATCTTTGGACTTTTTAGTATTCCTGACACCTTGAGAGGTATTGTCTTGTCGGACATCTCATAATCAGCCTGTTCAACGTGAACTATTCTTGAAGTATCAGGTTGATGATTCGAGTAAGGTAACGCTTGCCGCCTACGCTTATGACAATCTGGGCCGTCTACAGAGCAAGTCGTTGCACGGTTCTGCCGTGAACAAGCAGTCGTACACTTACAATGTCTGCAGCTGACTGACGGGTATCAGTGGAAGCAAGCTTACGCGGAATTTGTTTTACAACAGCCAAATACAATAACAGCATCAGCAGCATGACTTGGAAGGCAGGGAATGAAAGCACCGTCCGCGGCTACAAGTTCACCTACGACGGGCTGGACAGGCTGCTGAACGCGACCTACGGCGAAACAGCCGGCATCAACGCGAACACCGACCGTTTCAGTGAGAATGTAACCGCCTATGACAAGAACGGCAACATCAAGACCCTGCAACGCTACGGTCAAACCGGAGCTTCTACCTATGGTCTGATTGATAACCTGACTTTCACCCTCGGTGGTAATCAGTTGACCCGTGTAGATGATGCTGTAGCCACATCTGCTTACAACAACGGTTTCGAGTTCAAGGACGGCGTGAAGCAGGCGAATGAATACAACTACGATTCCAACGGGAATTTAACTAAAGATTTAAACAAGGGAATTACCAATATATCGTATAATTGTTTAAATTTGCCTAGTGTAGTAACTTTTAGTGATGGTAGCACGATTACCTATACTTATGGTGCCGACGGTACAAAGCTCAGAACGGTTCATAAGATAGGCAGTACTACCACCACAACGGATTACTGCGGGAATGTGGTCTATGAGAACGGAGTCCAGAAACTATTGTTGACTGACGAGGGTTATGTTACTTTGAGTGACAACAAGTACCATTATTATTTGAAGGACCATCAAGGTAACAATCGTGTAGTGATTAACCAGAGCGGAAGCGTCGAGGAGACTAACCACTATTATCCTTTTGGAGGTGTCTTTGCGAGTACTACGAGTGTCCAGCCTTACAAGTATAATGGTAAGGAGTTTGACACGAAGAAGGGTTTGAATTGGTATGATTACGGTGCACGTCATTATGATGTGGCATTGGGACGGTTTACAACGGTTGACCCATTGTCAGAAAGATATTATTCAATAGGGATGTATGCATATTGTAATAATAATCCAGTACGCTATATCGATCCGACAGGAATGTCCACAAGCCCGATTTATGATGAAGAAGGTAAGTTGCTTGGTACTGATGATGAAGGTCTGCAAGGCGTAGCCATTATAATGAGCAAGTCAAACTTTAAGCAAGGCATGTCCCACGAAGAGGCATTAAGTCATGATTTAGGGTATAATGGGTTGGTAGATGATGAAGCACGAACTAATTACTTGAAAAGTTATACAAGCCTTAAAGACAGACCGGATTATGATGGGTATTTAACAAAGGCTGAAGCAGATGCTTGGTGGAAAGGGAAATCTGGAGATCCTTTATTCGTAGACCAAAGCAAAATAGAACTTCATGGAATAAATACATCGTCTTTTAAAGGGAAGAATCCGATTTACAAGAATTTTATCTGGAGATTGACTAATACCGGAAAGACTTATGGAACACTAAAAATGACTTTGATAGATGCCGAAAAAGGCAAAGTGTTTATTGGTTTAGAAAAGTATATGGATAAATATGATTTCAATATGGACGGTAGGTTTTTTCGAGATTTTGCTACATGGGTTGGAAGACCAGGAAAGGCTAATGATGGAAAAGATTTCTTGATATATGGTTATGGATATGCAATTGTACCAGTAATAAAATAAAAAGAAATGAAAAAAGTAATCAGTTATATACTATTAGGAGGAATTATTTCCATTATTTGTTATGGAGTTTATAGCGAGATAGCTTATACTCCTTTGAAAAAAAAAGATTTTGAATGCCTTTTTCCTAATTATATAAATGCTGATATAATATTTCATAAGGATTTTATTGGCTGGAGTCATGGTGATTATTTTGAATTATTTGTTTATCGAATAACAGGTGCAGAAATAGATTTGAATTATCCCATAGTTGATAATGAGTGGGAGTATGTTGTACTTCCCGATACTGTAAAAGCTATAACATGGAGAAATTGTCCGATGGACTCAATAACTCAATTGAGATATAAAAGTGAGTTTACATGGATTATAAGCAGTAAGATTAAGGTCGGGAAAACATTGCAACAAGAATTGGTAAATGAAAACAATCACTATTGTTACATTTATGTAAGTGAACTCCAGAAATACTTTTTATTGTATAATTCTTTAGAAGGCATATTATATTATATACGACAAAATGGATTTTAAAGTTCTTTCATCATTGTAAGTGTTTACTGAATATCAGGTATTTTAATTCCATTAAATCTTAATGAATCCCTGCTTATACCATTGTGTACAAGTAGGGATTTTCATAAACATACTGAACTCTTGGTGGAAGTCGTCACTTACTGTTACCTACTTTCTCCCAGCACTGTAACCAGCGTGCTCAAGGCATCCCTAAGTGGACGTATTACCGGTATGACGCTTTGGGCCGGCTTACTCAGCAGGGTGAGTGTACCGGAAAGAATCTGTCTTCCAATGCAGTGGTACATGTGCAGAACTACTACGATGGTTATACCTTTGTAGACGGGTTTACACAAGACATTTCTGGCTATGGCAGGGGGCGCTGACGGGTAGTGCGATAACGGTATGATAAGATTTACACAGCCCACTACTATGACATAAGAGGTCGTGAAACAAAGAGGGTACAGAGCTACTTGCTGGGTGGATATGATGTAACCTCTACAATCTACATTTTTACGGACAAACCTGCTACGGTAACACATACTCATACGGCAAGCGGAAAAACAACCCGCACGGAGGTGCATGTTTACAACTACGACCATGCGGACAGACTCTTGAAGGTGGAGCATACGCTAGGCGGCACCAAGATAACCCTTGCCGACTATGCGTATGACAACTTGGGAAGACTGCAATCAAAGTCCCTGCACGGAAGTAGTACAAACAAGCTGACGTATGTGTACAATGTCCGCAGCTGGCTGACGGGCATCAGTGGAACGAAGTTCACCCAGAATCTGTATTACAACACTGGCACCGGTGCTGTCAAGTACAACGGCAGCATCAGCAGCATGCTTTTAAATCGATAATTAGGTTTAATCCTAGTGGAGTATATATGCAAAGAATGAAAAAGAGATAAAATGAGAATAATAAGAAAAATTACGCCTATACATATTTTTATACTAACATTATCAATTATTTTGATACATAAAATAGTGCAAAGTGATTGGACTCCTATGCTCTTCTTGGTAATAGGTGCTGCTATATTGGATTTTGGACTAATGTTGTTAGTTGACTATTTTCTGATTCGGAATATGTCGATGAAATATCTTTGGGTTGTAGAATTTGTTATTGTTTTGTTTTTAGTTCTTGTGAAATTGTATAATAACTTATCATTGTATGATATGATTTTCTTAATTTACTAATATTTTTTAGTGGACACTAATGCCTTATTATATAAGGCTACACCCTTTCCCTGACATGGTGTAGCCATTTACCCCAAAGGGTGTAGCTATCCGGGGCAAAGGGTGTAGCCTTGTTTAATGTGCCTTACCAGTGCCTGCGGCACACATAATCCGTCATTGACTCATGAAAAATCTTCTGTCGTAAGTGGGAAGAAAGAAATTTGTTTCAAATCTCCCCGAAATCATGTACCTTTGTGGCGGTACCTAAAAAGGAGGTAGCAAGATGATGAACAAGATAAATTCCGTATGCGTATATTGTGCTTCGAGCACAAAGATAGATTCCGTTTATTTCGATGCAGCCCGTGAGTTGGGCACTCTGCTGGGGCAGCGGCAAATTCGCCTGATTAATGGTGCGGGAAATATGGGACTGATGTCCGCTGTGTCCGATGCGGCACTCCGGGCAGGGGGAGAGGTGACGGGCGTCATTCCCCGCTTCATGGTGGAGCAGGGATGGCATCACACCGGACTTACCCAACTCGTGGAAGTGGAAAGCATGCACGAACGGAAAAAGACAATGGCCGACTTGAGCGATGCCGTCATCGCCCTGCCCGGTGGTTGCGGCACCCTGGAAGAACTGCTGGAAATCATCACTTGGAAGCAACTCGGACTGTATCTGAACCCGATTGTGATACTGAATGTCAAGAACTATTTCGACCCTCTGCTCGATATGCTCCGGCAGGCGGTGGACGAAAACTTCATGCGCGTGCAGCACGGTGCCATCTGGCATGTGGCGCAGACACCGCAGGAAGCCGTGGAACTGATATATACCACTCCCTTGTGGGACGCCTCCATCCGTAAATTCGCTGCAATATGATAGGGCTGTTGATGGCTTGGGCAGTAGTGGGGACGGAGGGGATTCCTATTCCATATTCTCCGAGAATGGACGATGGCATCACCGTGGTCCTTTTGTGCTGTTTCTTTCTGTCGGCCTATGTCTTGTCACGCAGCCGCAAGTTCCTGCTGCAACTGGTGAAGGATTTCCTGCTTCATCGCGAACGTACCAGCATATTTGCCACTTCCACAGCCGCCGATATGCGCTATCTGCTGCTGCTCATCCTGCAGACCTGCATCCTAGCAGGCGTCTGTATCTTCAACTACTTCAATGATATACAGCCGGAACTGGTACACCATGTGCCGCCGGGACTTCTATTGGGGATTTACATCGGTATGTGTCTTCTCTATTTGTGCTTGAAGTGGATGCTTTACTCTTTTCTGGGTTGGATTTTTTTTGACGAAAGTGTTACAACGCTATGGCTTGAGTCCTATTCTACGCTACTTTATTACTTGGGATTCGCCCTTTTCCCGTTTGCCCTGTTCGTAGTCTATTTTGATTTGAGTTTGCAGCTGACGATAATAATCGGATTGATTTTAGCCTTTTTTGCTAAAATATTGATGTTATACAAGTGGTTAAAGCTTTTTTGTAACAATTTATATGGCGGTTTGCTTTTAATTGTGTACTTTTGTGCCCTTGAAATCATGCCTTGTTTTGTGTTATATCAAGGTGTGATGCAGCTAAACAGTTATTTGATAATAAAATTTTAGGACGTTGAAAATTAAGAAAGTACTTGTGTCGCAGCCGAAACCGGCATCAGAGAAATCTCCTTACTACGACATCGCCGAGAAGTATGGTGTGAAAATAGATTTTCGCCCATTTATCAAAGTGGAGAGCCTTTCAGCGAAAGAGTTCAGACAACAGAAAATTTCGGTCTTGGATCATACTGCCGTTATTTTTACTTCGCGTCATGCTATTGATCATTTCTTCCACTTGTGTACAGAATTGCGTGTGACAATTCCCGAAACAATGAAGTATTTCTGCGTGACGGAGGCCGTTGCTCTGTATATCCAAAAGTATGTGCAGTATCGTAAGCGTAAGATTTTCTTCGGAAACACCGGGAAGATTGACGATTTGATACCTTCCATTGTTAAGCATAAGACTGAAAAGTACTTGGTACCAATGTCGGATGTGCACAATGATGACGTGAAGAATCTGCTGGATAAGAATAAGATTCAGCACACGGAAGCTGTCATGTACCGTACTGTCAGCAATGACTTTGCTGCAGATGAGGCTTTTGATTATGACATGCTGGTGTTCTTCAGTCCGGCAGGCATCAGTGCCTTGAAGAAGAATTTCCCTGATTTTGACCAGAAGGAAATCAAGATCGGAACATTCGGCTCTACCACTGCCCAGGCAGTCCGTGATGCCGGACTTCGTCTTGACCTGGAAGCTCCCAGCGTGCAGGCACCCTCAATGACGGCGGCGCTTGACATGTTTATCAAGGAGAATAATAAAGGAAAGTAAAAAGAGTTATGAGTTATAAGTTATGAGTGATTTGCTTATAGCTTGTAGACATAACAATGGATTTATAAAATTGAGCTACAAGTGGTTGTGCTTTTATGTTGCCAGGTACTTGTAGCTCGTTTTTGTATCGTCCCATAACTTATCACTCATAACTCATCACCCATCACTCATAACTTATAACTCATCACCCCATGCCAAATACCTTGCGTAAGTCCGAACGGTTGGACAAGAAGAAAGTGATAGAGAAGATGTTTGCGGGCGGCTCACGCTCGTTTTCGGTTTTCCCTTTGCGTGTGGTGTATCTGCCGGTGGAGGAGCTGGAGGCACCCGTTTCCATTCTTGTAAGTGTTTCGAAACGCCGTTTCAAGCGGGCGGTGAAGCGCAACCGCGTGAAACGCCAGATACGTGAAGCCTACCGCATGAACAAACACGGACTGCTGGCCGTGCTGACGGAAAAAAAGTGCCGTCTGGCCGTGGCCTTCATCTATCTTTCGGACCAGTTGGTAGACTCTTCTGTCATCGAGGACCGTATGAAGACAGCTTTGGCACGCATTGCCGAGAAGGTAGCGGCAAATGCTGAAGCCGAGCAAACTCCGCAGGTGTCATGAAGCGTCTGCTTTCATATCTGCTGCTGCTTCCCATCTATTTCTATCAGAAGTGCATATCGCCCATGATAGGGCCTTCATGCCGTTTTACCCCCACTTGTTCGCAATATGCGGTGGAGGCCATCAAGAAACACGGACCTTTCAAGGGGTTTTGTCTGGCAGTCAGGCGCATTCTGCGCTGCCATCCCTGGGGAGGTTCCGGATATGATCCCGTTCCATGAATATTCCAGTTGACATACATACACACCGGCTTCCGCAAGTACCCGGAACTGCCATTGCAAATTGCTATCCCGAAACGTTCTCTCCACAGAGCGGCGGATGGTATTCGGTGGGGATACATCCCTGGCATATAGGTCGGAGTGGAGGTGAACACTCAGGAGTTGAAGGTGCTGTGGCTAGCAGGGTGTGCGGCCTGGAGGAGTTAGTGCGCCATCCCCAAGTACTTGCCGTGGGCGAAGCCGGGCTGGACAAGCTGGCAGATGCTCCGATGGATTTGCAGGTGGAAGTGTTCAGGTGCCAGGCATGTTTGGCAGAGGAAGTGGGAAAGCCGCTGGTGATTCATCTGGTGAAGGCGGTTGATGAACTGCTGAAGGTGAAGCGGGACTTGCGCCCGTCGAATCCGTGGATAATACATGGTTTCCGTGGCAAGGCGGCGCTGGCGGAGGAATATCTGAAACATGGCTTTTACCTTTCATTCGGGGAGAAATACCAGGAAGCAGCCTTGTGCCGGGTACCTGCCGACCGGCTGTTCATCGAAACGGATGAAAGCGAAGTTTCCATCGGGGAATTGTATGCACGCGCTGCCGAAGTGCGCGGCATCTCTCCCGAGGAGCTTGGAGAAACACTCCGGAGAAATGTCTGCAAAGTCTTTTTTAAACCCTAAGAGTTGTTTCTTCGAATAAAGAGTCGTATTTTTGCGCAGATTAAAATAGGAATCAAACAATTCATAGATAATCACTTAAATAATTAATCAGATAACTTAATCATTCGATGAATTTTGTAGAAGAATTAAGATGGCGTGGCATGCTCCACGATATGATGCCGGGTACGGAAGAACTTCTGGCTAAGGAACAAGTGACTGCATACATTGGTTTCGACCCTACTGCGGACTCTTTGCACATCGGGCACCTTTGCAGTGTGATGATTTTGCGTCACTTCCAGCGTTGCGGACACAAGCCGTTGGCACTGATTGGCGGTGCTACGGGTATGATTGGTGACCCTTCCGGAAAGTCTGCCGAACGCAATCTGCTTACGGAAGAGACGTTGCAGCGCAACCTGGCCGGTATGAAGGCCCAGCTCTCCAAGTTCCTGGATTTTGATTCGGATGCCCCCAACCGTGCCGAGTTGGTGAACAACTACGATTGGATGAAGAACTTCACTTTCCTCGATTTTGCCCGTGAAGTGGGTAAGCACATCACCGTGAACTATATGATGGCGAAAGATTCTGTAAAGAAGCGTCTGAACGGTGAGGCACGTGACGGTCTTTCCTTCACGGAATTCACCTACCAGCTGTTGCAGGGGTACGACTTCCTTCATCTGTATGAAACCAAAGGCTGCAAGCTCCAGATGGGTGGCAGCGACCAGTGGGGTAACATCACCACCGGTGCCGAACTGATTCGCCGTACGAACGGTGGGGAGGTATTTGCACTGACCAGCCCGCTGATTACGAAGGCCGACGGTGGTAAGTTCGGCAAGACAGAGTCCGGAAACATCTGGCTCGACCCGCGCTACACTTCTCCATATAAGTTCTACCAGTTCTGGCTGAACGTGAGCGACGAGGATGCCAAACGCTACATAAAGATATTCACTGCACTGTCCAAGGAGGAGATTGACGCTCTGACGGCCGAGCACGAGGCTGCTCCCCATTTGCGCGTCCTTCAGAAGTGTCTGGCCAAGGAAGTGACTATCATGGTTCATTCCGAAGAGGACTATAATGCTGCTGTGGATGCATCCAACATCTTGTTTGGCAATGCAACTTCTGATGCACTGAAGAAGTTGGACGAAGATACGCTGCTGGCTGTGTTCGAGGGTGTTCCCCAGTTCGAAATATCCCGTGATGCACTGGCTGCCGGTGTGAAGGCGGTGGATTTGTTCGTGGATAATGCTGCTGTATTCGCTTCCAAGGGCGAGATGCGTAAGCTGGTGCAAGGCGGTGGCGTTTCTCTGAATAAGGAGAAACTGGCTGCTTTCGACCAGGTGATTACGACAGCCGACCTGCTGGACGAAAAATACCTGCTGGTACAGCGCGGCAAGAAGAATTACTATCTGATTATCGCCAAATAGCGGTATCCTAAAGAGAAGTAATTAAGGAAATAATGCTTTGGCAGTAAAAATAGCCCCGAAATATTTGGATATTTCGGGGCTTCCTTTTATCTTTGCACCGCTTTTTAACAGAAAGCCCTATGTTTGGACTATGGTGTAATGGTAGCACAACAGGTTTTGGTTCTGTTTGTCCAGGTTCGAATCCTGGTAGTCCAACTACGATACAGCTAATTGCAGCTAAAAACCCACTAAAATCGCAAGTTTTAGTGGGTTTTTTTGTTACTTCTAAATAGGCATCGAAAAAAACAGACACGATTTCGGTGCCAAATTAGGTGACACAGCAACCTCCCTTTACCGCAATCTTCGAAGGAACTCATGAACTACTAAAAAATGAGTGTAACGAAGAAAATCTCAGTTCTGTTCTGGGCAAGAAAGAGCAGAACCAAAAAAGAGGCGAATACAGTCCCGCTGTATTGCCGAGTCACTGTCGGGGGACAAAGATACGACTTTCCCCTGAATGTATCAATACGTCCGGCATCGTGGATTGCCAAGGCGCAGAGGGCTGCCGGAAAGACAGAAGCTGACCGGGAAGCAAACCGGGTTATCGAGGAAACCGGGCTGCTCGTCACTGAAACCGTCGAACGGATTCAGCAGAAACATTATGAACTGAGCATCGAAAACTTCAAGCTGCAGTTCAAGGCCAAAGAGAACGAATACTCCACCATCACCAAACTTTTCGACTATCACGAGGCCGTAGAGCGCAAGAACCTGCGCCCGGGAAGCTACCGCGGATATATCGTCACAAGAAAACACCTGCTCGATTTCGTTCGTATCAAGTTCCATCTCTCAGACTATTCCATAGAGGCCATAGACAAGGCTTTTGTCTATGAGTTCTTCGCCTACCTGCAGGGCTACCGCCGTGAAGGTACGGTTCGCTGTGCCGTCAACGGGGCGCTGAAGCATATCGCACGGTTCAAGCGGATTATGAATCTGGCCATACAGAATGAGTGGATAACGAACAACCCGGTATGCCTGCTGAAGGTGCACAAGGAGTATGTGGAAAAAGGGTATCTTACGGAGGAAGAAATCAGGCGGCTCAAGGCAGTCACGCTGCCGCCCCACTTGGGCATTGCGAGGGACATATTCATGTTCTCCGTCTATACGGGCATGGCTTACGTGGATATTCTGATGCTGACGAATAAGAACATCACGTTGGGGATAGACGGCTCGCATTGGCTCAACTACCACCGCCAGAAGACTTCGCAGCGTGTGGCGGTGCCGCTGCTGGAGCCTGCCGAGGAGCTGATAGCGAGGTATGCCACTTATCACGGAGAGAAGGCGAAGCAGCCCATTTTCCCCGTGCCTTGCAACCAGGCAATCAACCGTTATCTGAAAACCATCGCCAAAGCGGCAGGCATCCGGAAAGACATCACCTACCACATGGCCCGGCACACGTTCGCCACCACTATCACGCTATCGCACGGCATCCCCATCGAGACGGTCAGCAAGATGCTGGGGCATGCCTCGCTCACCATCACGCAGCTGTATGCCAAGATTGTGGACAAAAAGGTGATGGACGACATGGCACAACTCAAAGAGCTTTATGCCAACAAGGGCAAGGAGGGCGACAATCATGCAAGTAATCAATAAACATACATTATCAATATGAAGAAGAGACTTTTTGAACAGAATGCCCTGCAGGCGGCAGAATGCCTGACGGAAATGACAGATAAGGAGTATCTGCGCAGTGCGGACGTGACACGTATATTCTCTATCAGCAACTCCACGCTGAAGCTGCTGCGGACGAAGGGCGAGCTGCCTTGTTACCGCTTCGGGAAAACCTATCTGTACAAGCGCGAGGAGATAGAGGCGTGTCTGGTGAAAATCATAGCAGGAAAGGAGTGAGTATGGCTAAGCAGGGTTTCAGTTACTACAAGGCGGAGACGGACCGCTTTCAGGACATCAAGATAAAGCGCCTGAAGAAGAAGTACCGTTGTGCAGGGTATGCTGTCTATCAGTACGTGCTCAACGAGATTTACCGGGTGAGGGGCTACTGCCTGACGTTCACCGAAGACCATCTTTTCGACGTGTCCGAATATTGGGACATCGAGGAGGAAGAGGTGACGGCCATCATCGGCTACTGCGCCGAGATAGGGCTTTTCGACAACCGGCTGTGGCAGGAGAAGGGGGTGCTGACGGCCAGGAGCATACAGACGCGCTACATCGACATCTGTAAGGTGTGCAAGAAGACACCCGCCATCGAGGAAGACCTACGGCTGGTTGAAACGGAGAAGACCGTCCAGGCGCCGGAACCGTTGCCGCAGCTTTTCCCGAGGGAAGAGTTGCCGCCGATGCGGATCATCCCGAAAGCCGAGGGAGGTGCAGTGCCGAAAGCCGTTACCGATGTGCCGGGAACCGCTGCGCCGGTGCCTGCCGTTCCGGCTGTAACCGCACAGACGGAAACGGGGGCAGAGGGCGTTGGGAAGCGGGTTCTGTCGGAGCTGGAAGCAAAGGAGGAGGAAGCGTTTCCGGAAGATTTCCAGAAATTTCCGGAAACTTCTGGAAACTTCTCAGAAGAATGCGACAAATCTATTAAGAGTTATGCTAATAAAAACTCCTCCTCAAACTCCCCCTCAAGGGAGGAGGAGGAGAGAGCTTCGCATTCTTCGGGGAAGGAGAGACTGCAGCTACTGTTCAGGTCGATGAGCATTGCCCCGGATGATGTCCGCTGGATAGGCACGATAGAGGGCATCGATACCGACGGCTCGCCGCTGTGGGCGCTGGCCGACGAGGTGCGGCAGAGCCGGGGCAGGCTCACGGTGTGCAGCTACCTGCTGCCTTCGCTTCGCTCGCTGGTGGCGGCGGGGCGGCTCACGGTAAGGCGGCAGGCGGCCGACACGTCCGAAGAATTGCGGCAGATGCTGCGGCAGGTCAAGGTGCCGAGCTATGACCTCGAACGGGTGCTCGAGGCGGCGCAAGGGCAGGAGAGGGCGTTGCGCGAGGCAATCGACGAAGTGCGGAGGTCGAAGGGCAAGATAAACATGCCGGCAAGGTACATCCTCTCGAAGCTGCGGAAGGCGGTGCCTGCCAAGGCTTCGTGAGGGGGGGAAGCCAGAGACAAAGTGCGCTCTCGGCGTGTGTGTCGTGAGCGAAAACAGTGGAAAAACGCTCATGTGGTACGCCTCATGAGCAAAAAAACATCGAAAATGACGAATGGACAACAGACGGCAGCCGCTCCGATTAGCGGCAAGTACTACCCTCGCAAGATGGCGCACGGGTGGTGTGTGGCACACCGCATCACGGCATGCGGGGCAACGATTGAGCGCTTCGGCGTGAAGTACCGGACCTATCGGGAAGCTTTCGAGCGTGCCGAGCGGATGAACCGTGAGGAAGCGGCGGCGGCGCTTCGGGCAGCGTCCGGAAACGGGAAGGAGATACGGCCATGAGCACGGAGAAGGTATCGACACTCACCCTGCGGCTGACAGCGGAGGAAGCGGAGCAGTTGGAGCGGCTGAAGGCGCTGGTGGGTAAATCTACCGGCAGCGAAGCGCTGAAATACGTGATGAAGGAGTATCCCCGTTTCTGTGCCCATTATCGGGAGGAAGCGAAGCAGCGGCGGGAGAGGGAGCAGGAGTTTACCGAGATGCGCCGCGCGTTGTGCGGTTATGTCGAGGCACTGCAACGGTTGCAGGCGGTGGCGTTGAGGGAGTAGTGCTGCCACCTGTTGTGCACGGAGCATCCGGCTCTTCGTCCGCCCCTGCCCCCAATGCACGCCGCCAGCCCGCAGGCGGGCACCCAGGCAGCACGCAAAGGGTGCAGCGGCTACGGCGGTACTCCGTCGCGGGCATAGGCAGGGGAGATGGTGTTGCCGCGCGGGCTTCCGGCTTCTGTGGCCGTGCCGCCTCCCCCTTTGGGATTGCTTGTACACGGCGGGGCAGGCCGCCCTGGGGCAGTGTTGCCGCGCTCCCGGTATCGTCGGGCCCGTCGCCCGCCGATGTTACGGCGACCGTATGCTCCAGTGGTATTGCCTTTTTTCTCTGCCGGGGCAGAAAAAAGAGAGAGGAGGGCGAGTTTTTATAACATAATAAGAATATTTTTCAGCCGGGCGCTTCGCTTGATTCCCGGCTGCGCTACGCTAAAAATATTCGCTATTATGTTAACAATACGCCCTTGCTTCTACGTCAGCGCTCCCTCCGGTCGTCAGAGCTGCCGTAATATCGCAGTTCCTCGCCCCCACGCCTGGGGTGGAGGCATCTCCCTCCGGCTTCGCCGGGCTGCATGCTCCCTGCGGAGCGTGTCTCTGTGCGCCGCCTGCCGTCCGGCCAAGCCTTGGGGTGTGTCCGCGAAGCGGCCAATACCTTTCCCACCGGCTTCGCCGGACGATGCCGGGCAGTCTGCACACATCTTTGCACACACATCGGGTAGTTATCGGGTACCCCTAACTATACTTATATATAGTCTTGGCCTGCAATCCGTGGCATTCCGTACAAAAAGACGTACCTTTACTGATGTAAATCAAACCTTTATGCTTATGACCTCCGACGTTTTCCGCACATCCCTACGCAACACCGACACCTGCCGTCCTGCATCCGGCATTGCCCGTCACCCTGCCGCCCGCCAGCTGGAGAACCGTTCCTACGGTTTCAAGGAGCTGGCCGTGCTCTACTTCCCCAACATCGCGCCGGCAAGCGCCAGCATCCGCCTGAAAGCCTGGATAAAAGACAGTCCCGAACTGCTGCAAGCCCTCGACGAAACCCACTACCACCTGACGGCCCGCGTACTGACACCCCGGCAGAAAGACCTGATAGCGGTTGCCTTCGGCTCCCCATTCTGACGTTCTGCCACTGCGTTTGCCACCTATACCTTTATACAGTAACCCCAACCTTCAGCACGCTCATGACACAACCCGCTATCGTTTCCCAACCCATTGCAGCCGCCACTGCCGCAATGTCTACCGCCAATCTGCCGACGCTCCGTCTGGACTGTAACCGAAACGTCAACCTTATCGTAGTGCACTGCACCGCTTCCCGGTGCGACCGCCAGCTTACCCCGGAAAGCCTCGACCGCCTCCACCGGCAGCGGGGTTTCACCGCCTGCGGCTATCACTTCTACATCACCCGGGAAGGCACCGTATTCCCGATGCGCCCTCTCGATACTGTCGGTGCCCATGTGCGGGGCTTCAATGCCCACAGCATCGGCATTGCCTACGAAGGCGGTCTGCAGCCCGACGGGGCCGCTGCCGATACACGTACACCGCAGCAACGCGAAGCGCTGCGCTTCCTCATCCGGCAGTTACTCGTTTTGTACCCCAAAAGCACCGTCTGCGGCCATCGCGACCTCAGTCCCGACCTGAACGGTAACGGCGTCATTGAGCCGCAAGAATGGCTCAAGCAGTGTCCCTGCTTCGACGCCTCCACGGAATATGCTCCGCTTTGCGCCGAGGCCTTCCACCGCAACGGGTGACAGAACCGCACGAAAAACACACTCATCCGTACACAACCACACATAGCGGTCGTGGCTATTCCGTTGCTCCGTACCTTCGCCAGCGAACATTTAAAACGTGATACCGCTATGAAAACCGCTTTGAAATGGACACTCCGTGTCCTGAAATTCGTATTTACAAACGAGAGTTTCCGCAACTTCATCGCCTCTCTGCTGGGAAAACCAGGTGATAAAAAAGCTGGGAACAAGTAGCCGCCCGACGTGAGTTCCGGAGGAAGCCGCCCCATCACGGAGCGGCTTTTTCGTGCCCGGACAGTAGGTAACAACCGGTAACAATGGTAACAGCCCGTAACAGTCGGGGTAACAACCGGTAACAATCCGGCATATATCTGCACAAATCAGCACGCATCCTCACGAACCGCCCGACTTTACGCGCGTACATGCGTACATTTGTTCTGCTTCTCCACGATGGGGAGGCGTAACATATACATCAACCCTTTAACCCCTATTTTACCATGTCTGTATCCTATTCCGTATCAGCCCGCAAGAATCCTGCGAAACCGCAGGAAGCCCCCAAGTTCTACGCCCAAGTGCAAGCCACCGACGAATGTACCTTTGACGTGCTTACCCGTGCCGCTGCCGACCGTTCCACCGTGACCAGCGCCGATGCCAAGGCCGTGATGGACAACGTGATGAACATTGCCAAGGAAAAGCTGGCCAGCGGTCAGATTGTCCGTATCAACGACCTCGGCTCCTTCCGTCTGGCCATCAGTACCGAAGGCGTAGTGTCTGCCGATAAATTCACCGCTGCCAACATCAAGAAGGCGCGTATCGTGTTTGTTCCCTGCAAGGAACTGAAGGACATTTGCAAGACATTGTCCTACAAGAAAACTTCTACTGTTGCAACCAAAGGCCAAGGCGGCTCCGAGGACGGTGGAAGTGAGAATCCCGGAGGCGGTGGAAGTGATGGCGACCAGGGCGAGAATCCGTTGGGCTAATCCTTCGTTTTCCACGCAAGAAACACTTGAAATCGTCCCGACGAAATGAAAAAACGTCGGGGCGATTTTTTTTTGTCCCGGCAGGATTTGAAAAAACGAAAGCAAAAAACGGCCGGGCGGTGCCGGGCGTATGGATATGTGCTGCCATGGAGACATTCCGGACATTTTTCCGTACTTGCCGCAGGATGATGTAGGGTTGAAAAACATAAGCTAATGCGATGTAAATGTAGATAGCGTTCAAAGAGAGTTACTCTGTGGATTTTCCTTCTTTTTCTTCACAAAGGTAGGCTCCGGCCGCCATGCAATCAAGAACCGGCTGCGCCTATCCGGAAGAAAAAAATCCTGAGCGCCGGGGCGGCGTGCGGTTTTTTCCTCCCGGATTTCTTGCTTGCATGCCGTCCTCCACCTGAATGGGGTTTAGAAAAAAAAGGAAAAAATGTGGTGGGCGTGCGCTGTGATGGTGCCGGTGTGCGGTTATCCCTGCCGTTTGGTGAGCCATTCGGCGGCTTTGCGCAACGTTGCGGCCAGCTTGGTCTTGTCGGTGGCGGCATCATCGAGGCGAAGCCTCCAGCCCGGTTTCTTGTAACGGCACAAGAAGAGTTCCTGCCCGTCGGGCGAAGTCTCCAGCCCGTAGGTGGACGTTTTCAGAATTCGGGTACTGTTGGGGTTGGTCATGGATGAAGAAGCCCGTCATGCCGATAGCGCAGCGTTTAGAGGTTTAGCAGCTCGTGTTCTTGGGCTTGCTCTTATGTTCCTGGTACCAGTAATACAATCCGGCTGCGTTGGCAACCACGATTATAAATGCAAACATTATCAGTGCTCCCATATTATACTCCTTCCTTTTTGTCGCGTACGAGGTACAAGCCCCAGCCCAGTGACAAGGCTACGGCAAGCGTACCTCCCGCGTAGATTATCCACTGTTGTTCCACTTCTCCGAAAATCGAGGTCAGCACCACGGCGGTGGTGATGTACTTGGCTATATCCATCAGCCATTTTCCCAATTCCTTTTTCATGCTTTTGTTTCCGTATTACAGTTATTGATGGCAGGGTGTCTCCCTATTTCAGTAACACAAAGATAGGCTTTTTTCTTGTAAATTCCTAATAATTAGTGTGAAAACTTCCCGTCTCTTGTGCCGCGAATGACGGATTGACAGCTTTTCCACCGCGCACGCCCACCACATTTTTTCCCTTTTTTCTAAACTTCCACCCAGGTGGAGGACGACATGCAAGCAAGAAATCCGGGAGGAAAAAACCGCACGCCGTCCCGGCGCTCAGGATTTTTTTCTTCCGGATAGGCGCAGCCGGTTCTTGATTGCATGGCGGCCGGAGCCTATCTTTGTGAAGAAAAAAAGGAAAATATACGGAGTAACTGCCCGATGGATATGCAGGGGTATGGGAGGCTTCCCGGCATCGTCCGGTGAAGCCGGTGGGAAAGGTATTGGCCGCTTCGCGGACACACCCCAAGGCTTGGCCGGACGGCAGGCGGCGCACAGAGACACGCTCCGCAGGGAGCATGCAGCCCGGCGAAGCCGGAGGGAGATGCCTCCACCCCAGGCGTGGGGGCGAGGAACTGCGATATTACGGCAGCTCTGACGACCGGAGGGAGCGCTGACGTAGGTACCGGTATTAAATATAATAATATTTATCGAGGGGAATAGCCGGCGCTTGCGACGCCCCCTCGATATGGATTATTATGTTGAATACTAAGAACCTCTCTCTTTTTTCTGCCCCGGCAGAGAAAAAAGGCAATACCGCTGGAGCATACGGCCACCGCAACATCGGCGGGCGACGGGCCCGACGATACCGGGAGCGCGGCAACACTGTCCCAGGGCGGCCTGCCCCGCCATGTACAAGCAATCCCAAAGGGGGAGGCGGCACGGCCACAGAAGCCGGAAGCCCGCGCGGCAACACCATCTCCCCTGCCTATGCCCGCGACGGAGTACCGCCGTAGCCGCTGCACCCTTTGCGTGCTGCCTGGGTGCCCGCCTGCGGGCTGGCGGCGTGCATTGGGGGCAGGGGCGGACGAAGAGCCGGATGCTCCGTGCACAACGCACAATAGGACTGGTGGCAAATCTTTTAACCGGCTGCCATTCCTGAAGGGAAATCTGCTATCAATTTTCATTGGCCAATCTTCTTGAGCTGCTATTGATTGCTATCACCTATCGGCAGGTTCCGGAGTCTATCTGTTGCTGCAGGACTTCGGTTTGCTATCAATCATCCGGAGGAAGCAATCCAAAGCGGATACTGTCTGCATGAGTCATGTCACGAACACTGTCAGGTATGATATTGATTGTATCAGTAGCCTCCGGCCAATCGTCAACGATATGCGGCGGCTTTTCGTTCTCTTCGATAGTCATTCCCGGAGAGCATGCAATGAGACTTACGAGTGTAGCTATGACGGCGAGTATGATACCTGCGATGAGATTGTGCTTTACATTTCGTATTATTCCTTGTGTATAGGGGTCATTTTCCATATTGTTTTTGAATAATTAGTATCAATTGGCTTGGCAAATATACTATTATTAAATACGATTTTTATCCGTTTTTGTCTATTAATTCCGAAATAACTCATACCTTTGTTCTTATAATTAGAGTTCTTTCCAGATTGCGGATGGGTATGTTTGCGTACTATTAGGTGCCAAAATCGGTGCCATGTATGATAAGCATGTTTGCTAAGATATTGAATATCATATTGGATTATTAAAGAAGTTTGTTTTCTGGTAGTCCAACTACGATGCAGCTAATTGCAGCTAAAAACCCACTAAAATCGCAAGTTTTAGTGGGTTTTTTTGTTATTCTTTCCCCCTCTTGTTGGCACTATAGGTATAGATTTTTTCTTTTTACGAATCTTTGAACGATATTGCTATATAATTGACACAAATTTATACGGTTTCTCCATTTTCTTTTGTTACATTTGCATCGTGTACGCAAACGATGTGTATTTGATGGCTGAAGTTATAACCTATTAAATGTAGTGCAATCATGAAAACGAACTATGAAATTCGCTATGCTGAGCATCCCGATGATGTGAAAAGCTACGATACGAAAAGCATTCGCTGCGATTTCCTTATAGGGAAGGCATTCTCCCAAAATAAAGTTTCCATTGAGTATAAACTACTTGCAAATCGTACATAAATAGAATATCACTTATTTAAACTTAATAATTTAACGTTATGAATCCGTATTTGAATTTTTCTTTGGAAGGTAAAGTAGCCCTTGTTACAGGTGCTTCTTATGGTATCGGTTTTGCTATCGCTTCAGCTTTTGCAGAGCAAGGAGCAACTATCTGTTTCAACGATATCAACCAGGAGTTGGTAGACAAAGGCTTGGCTGCCTATACTGAAAAGGGTATCAAGGCACGCGGTTATGTATGTGATGTGACAGACGAACCTGCTGTTCAGGCCATGGTAGCCCAGATTGAAAAGGAAGTAGGCTCTGTTGATATCCTCGTAAACAATGCCGGCATCATCCGCCGTGTTCCTATGCACGAGATGGAGGCTGCTGACTTCCGTCGTGTAATCGATATCGACCTCAATGCTCCGTTCATCGTATCAAAGGCTGTTCTGCCTGCCATGATGAAGAAGGGCCACGGTAAAATTATCAATATCTGCTCTATGATGTCCGAACTGGGGCGTGAGACTGTGTCGGCCTATGCCGCTGCCAAGGGTGGCTTGAAGATGCTGACTCGCAACATCTGCTCTGAATATGGTGAATATAACATCCAATGTAACGGTATCGGTCCGGGTTACATCGCTACCCCGCAGACTGCTCCGCTGCGTGAAAAGCAGGCCGACGGTAGCCGTCACCCGTTCGACTCGTTCATCTGCGCCAAGACTCCGGCAGGCCGCTGGCTGGCTCCGGAAGAACTTACCGGTCCGGCAGTGTTCCTGGCATCGGAAGCCTCTAATGCGGTAAACGGTCACATCCTCTATGTAGACGGAGGTATCTTGGCTTATATCGGAAAGCAACCGAAATAAATTTAAGGATAATTGAGAAGGTGATAAAGTGGCAGGATAATGTCACTTGTCACCTTTTTCTTTTGGGCGCGGATTACGCGGATTTCGCGGAAAGGATAAGGAAAATCCGTATAATCCGCGAAATCCGCGCCTAAAAGAAAGTTATACAACTGATTAGGAAAAAGCAATGATTATATGAGAAACTTTCTTTTATTATGTATGGCGGCCCTCTGCTGTCTTGCTTGCAACGATAGCAAGATAGTGACTGTTACGGTAACCAATCCGTTAGCGATGGACCGTTCCGATGAGATGGTAGAGGTGTCCATGACCGAAATCTCAAACCTTCTGAATCTGGCAGACACCGCACAGATTGTGGTTCTGAATGTCGAAGGGGAGCAGGTGCCTTACCAAGTGACCTACGATGACAAATTAATCTTCCCTGCTACGGTAGCCGCCAATGCATCGGCTGCATATACCGTCCAGGCCGGTACTCCCGTCGATGTGGAGGTAAGGGCTTGTGGGCGGCAGTATCCCGAACGTCTGGACGACATGGCCTGGGAGAACGACTTGGTAGGCTTCCGTGCCTACGGTCCTGCATTGCAGGCAAGGGGTGAACGCGGTTTCGGCTACGACTTGTTCACGAAGCGAGGCACTGCTGCACCGGTACTGGAAGACATGTATGCCAAGGAACTGGATGCAGACTCCTGGAAGCAGGTTAATGAATTGCGCAAGACAGACCCGAAGGCAGCCGATGAGCTGGTACGCACATTCTCCTATCATATAGACCACGGTTATGGCATGGACTGCTATGCAGTAGGCCCAACATTGGGAGCTGGAGTGTCTGCATTGATGGTGAATGATACCATTATCTATCCGTGGTGCTACAAGACGCAGGAGGTGCTGGACAACGGTCCGTTGCGCTTCACCGTGAAGCTGGAGTTCAATCCGTTGGCTGTGAAAGGGGATACTGCGGTGGTGGAAACACGTCTGATTACGCTGGATGCCGGTTCTCATCTGAACCGTACTGCCGTTTCGTATAGCAATCTAAAGGAATCTTTGCCCATTGTTACCGGTATTGTGCTGCACGAACCGGACGGTGCTGTGGTGGCTGATGCCGCTGGTGGTTATATGACGTATGTAGACCCCACTACCGGACCGGATAATGGCAAGATATTTATGGGGGCCGCTTTCCCTGCCGTTGTGAAGGAAGCCAAAACCGTGCTTTTCCCCATAGAGGAGAAGAAGATGCGTAACAATGCGGACGGTCATGTACTGGTTGTCAGCGACTATGAGCCGGGCGCTGACTACGTGTATTACTGGGGCTTTGCCTGGGACCGCGCGGACATCAAGACTGCTGAAGCCTGGAACCGATACATGGCTGATTTTGCACAGAAGGTGCGCAATCCGATGACGGTGAGTATCCGCTAAGTTGATTTTCTTCCTTTTCAGACGGAGAAGATTGAGAAGTTGGAGGTTTGTAACTGTCCGGACGAATGACAAGTGTTCTCAGAATAAGCTCTTCCCCTTGTAGACAAGTTCTGCAACGTTTTTGGCCTCCAGTTTTTCCATCAGGCGCTTCCGGTAAGTCTGTATTGTATTGATGCTGAGAAATAGTAATTGGGATATTTCAGAAGTGCTCAGTCCTTGCGAGAGATAGGCGAGCACTTCTTTTTCACGTCTCGACAATTCGGGAAGTGCATATGGTAGGGTGTTTTGTTTTTCCTTGTCCAGTTCGCTGAAAACATTGCTGAAGTATCTGGTTCCGTTTTTCAGTGTACTGATGGCGTCTCTCAATTCGCTGGTGCTGGCATTTTTTGAAACAGCTCCGTTGATGTTTAGGGTGGATAATTTGGCTATGATCCAAGGTTCTTCATGCATGGTATAGATTAAAATGCCGCATTCGGGTATCTGGCTGTGAAGGTGGGATATGAGTTGGAATCCATTCATATCCGGTAGTTCAAGGTCAATGATGCAAAGGTCGAATCTCTCTTTGAGGGTCAGTTGTTCCACGTCTTTTGCACAAGTGGCTCCTTTGCACGTCACTCCTTCGAGTTGCGAGGCCAATGCGATGATGCCTTCAGCAACAATCGGGTGGTCATCTATTACCAGTATTCTGTATGTTTCTTTGTTTGGTTTCATTCGTTTATGTTAAGCAGTAGGGTGAAAACGTTGTTTTCTGTTGACGAGCATACATTGGCGGTAGCGTTGATGGCTCTGATACGGTCGTTTACGGTGCGCAATCCTATGCCGTCATTGTTGTTTGTTGCTGTTTGTTGCTTGTTTGCATTCTTACCGTTGTCTGTAATTTGCAGGGTATATTTATTTTCATTGTCGGCACGGAGACTGATGACTATATGACTGGCTGAGGCATGTTTCACGATGTTCATGGTGAGCTCTTGTACGATGCGGTACAGCTCATAAGCGGTTTCATTGGGAAGATGGCGTGATGCGTTGTTCTCCGTTGGATGATAGCTGACCTCTATGCCGGTGTTCTCGGTCAGTTTGGCAGCATAACGGTCGAGTATCTGGTCTAGACTGAGATGCTCGAATTCGGGAGGCATCAGTTCGTGTGAGATATTCCGCACGTTGTTTCTCAGTTTGCTGACGAGTGAGGCCAGTTCCTGCTCATTCCCTTTGCTGGCAGAAGTTTCTATCTTCATTTGCAGCCCCAGCAGGTCGTTGGCTATGCCGTCATGCAGTTCCTTGGCAAAATATTTGCATTCCTCTTCCAACCCTTCAATGTAACGGCGTGCCGAGTTCAGTTCGTTTTCTTGCTTTAGCAGTTCAATCTTCTTTTCGGCTATTCGTTTCTTGTGGCGGAGCGTCAACAAAGTAATGAGAGCAAGACCGGACAGAAGGGCTACAGCAATGGAGGCTTTTAGCAGGAAGGCTTGGTGTTCCAGTTGTTCTTGTTGCAGGTGGGCTATCTCCAATTCCTTTTCTTGTGTGTGATATTTCACGTTGAATTCTGCCATTTGTTGCGTCAGATTGTGCTGTGCCAGCGTATCAGTCCACATGCGGGCACTATCCATATAGGTGTAGGCCAGTTTGGGGTTTCCCAAGGCATCGTAGCATCGTGCCATTTGTGTAAATAATGTTTTGGGCTCGGTACCGGTTTTCCGGTTACGCAGCCAGTGGAAGTCCTTCAAGGCGCGGGCATAGTTTTTGCGGTTTGTTTCGGTGGCTGCCCTCGATTGTATGAATCCTATGGCAGCGATGGAGTTGGATGGTACCCGTTGTAGTAGTTTGTTCCCCAATTTCAAGTAGTGGTCTATGGAATCGGGTTGTTCTTTTCGTTCAAAGAGTCTCAGCATGCCGGGCAGGCAGCGTATCTTCCATAGGTCTTCGTTTCCCTCTCCGTGGCAGGCAATGTTCCAGGCTTTGCGGTTGGATTTTTCAGCATCATCCAGCTTGTTTTAGTTCAGCCTTTATGGTTGCTCTGATTTGCCAGGTGGTGAAAGCTACGAATGGGTCTTCGGTTCTGGCGGCATGTTCGGCGGCCATGTCGGTATACTTTTCGGCTTCGTCCAGCTGCCTGATATTGAAGTATAGGATGGACACATTGTTGCAGATGTGGGCTATCCAGCTTTCGTCCCCATATTGCAAGGCACTGTCCAGTGCTTTATTGTAATAGTAGAGTGTAGAGTCATTCATTTGGTGCTGACGGTAGAGGAGGCCCAAATCGTTGTATACGCTGATGTGCTTTTCCAAATCATTTATCTGCGGCAGGTAGGGGAGCACATTTTTTTTCATGGCAAAGGCTTCTTCTGTCTTTCCCACATAGATCAGTAGTGTGGCTTGTTCGTTCAGCAAGATGGGATACATGAAGGAGTGCTTTACGTTCCGGGTGGCAAAGGCGCTGTCGAAGCTACGTTGCGCTTCATCGTAGTGTCCTTCTTCCATGAGATTGGCTGCCCGGTTGTAGAAGTGTGCCAACAGAGTGTCTGTTGGTATTTCTCCGGCGTGAAGCAGGATAGTGGTTAAAGAAAAGAGGAGTGATAATAGCTTAGTATGGCGTACCCTCATATCGGTATATTTTAGTGGAATTCAATCTGTGCTTAGTTGTTGCAAATATACGTCTTATTCATTTTGCTTTTTATTGGAGATGCTGAATTTTTTCTGTATGTGGCTGAAAAATCACCTTTTTCAGTGACAAGAAGTGAAAGGAAAAGTTTATTACTTTGCAAAAAATATTAAGCTTTGTCTGGGAATGATAAATGGCCAAAAGTATCTGTCCGGGTTTGAATGGCAGAGTCTTGTTGTCGTGAGATACGGACGGCATTCCTTATACTTTTGTTATTATGGATTTTCCTTAGAGGGATGGGGGATAAAACAAGATTTGTAACTTATGAAAATGTTTAAAATGATGGCTGCCTCCATGTTGGGTGTGGCGTTGTGCTTGGGATTCACTGCTTGCAGTGACGATGACGAAAATGAGAATGGTGAGGGTGGCGAAAACACCGCCACTGTGGTCAATCCTTCGCAAGTGTTTACGGGAGGGCTTCCGAAGTCGGTTTCGGGTATGGCGATTTCTCACAATGAAGAAGGGCTGGTGACGAACATTACAACTGAGGATGGGGATAAAGCCGTCTTTGAGTACTTTCCCGCTACTACAAAGGCAGATGTTGCAAAGGACCGAGCAAGAATCACCGTGACGGATGAAGAGGGCGATGTTACAGAACTGAACTTGCAGCTCAACAGCGATGGTTATGTGGAATTTTGCAACTCAATAGACCACGCTGGTACTCCCGATGCCGATGAGTTTACTTGGGAGATGGAATACGACACTGAAGGCCATCTGGTTGTAATGAAACGCTCTGAAAGCGATGGTGAAATAACGAACATCACCTATAAGGATGGAGATGTGGTGAAGACTTCCACACGTTATGTAGCTAGTGGTGATCTCAATGGTGACGGAATTATCGACAGCAATGACGAGTGGGAGTATAGTGCTGCCATAGACTATACGACGGATAATATAACAGCTCCTATCGAGAATAAGGGCTGCCTGATGTTGTTTGATGAAATACTGGATGTGGATATGGACGAGATGATATATGCCTATTATGGAGGCATGCTTGGTAAGGCTACGAAACATCTGCCGCTTGTAGGGCATTGTACATACAATGGCGAGGACTCTGTGTCCGATATGTATTTTACATGGACATTGAATTCCGACAGTTATCCTACGGAACTGGTTGTAAAAGACCAGTGGGATGAATACAGATGTACATTTACTTGGTAATTATAAAACATCTGTTTATTCTTGTGGAACAGGACATGAGCCTATAAAATGTAAGGGGTTGCCTTTTGCCGAGACAACCCCTTCTTATTTTATGTGGAATTTATTGTGACAGCAGATGTTGGTAACTTTCTGCTGTTTCAAGTTTATAATACTTTGAATTCATATCCCTCTTCCTTCAGGAAGTCAATGGCGCGCGGCAATGCGTACTGCAGGTTTCCGTTGCACCAGGATTTCAAGGAATCGTGGAAGGTGATGATGGAGCCGTTGCGGGCGTAGCGCATCACGTTGGCTAGCACTTGCGGACCGCGCAGCTTCTTGCTGTAGTCGCGGGTCACGAGGTCCCACATCACAATCTTGTAGGTTCGTTTCAGCGTGAGATACTGGTTGGCGAACATATGGCCGTGGGGAGGGCGGAACAAGAGAGGGTAGAGAACCTTCTCCACATTGCAATTGATGTCCCCACCCATTTCCATGAAAATCTTCGCCTGTTCGGTATTTCCCAGATAATTCTTGGCCGTGTATTCAAATCCACGGATATGGTTGAAGGTGTGGTTACCGATGCGGTGCCCACGCTCAACTACCATCCGGAATTCGTCCGGATGCTTCCGTATGTTGTCACCTACCATGAAGAAGGTGGCTTTGATGTTGTGCTTATCCAGCAGGTCGAGCACCCAGGGAGTTACTTCGGGGATAGGGCCATCGTCGAAAGTCAGATAAACGGCTTTTTCATTGGGGTCCATCCTCCAGACTGCACCGGGATATAGTTTGCGAAAAAACTCAGGAGGTTGTTCTATAAACACGTGATTAAGGATTAAGGGATTAAGGATTAAGGGATTAGGGATTAAGGATTAGGGGTTAAGGATTAGTTATTAATGATTAGTGATGAACTGCACAGGCTAATCCCTAATCCTTTAATCCTTAATCCCTAATCCTTATTCTCACTCCTTCATTCTGTCCACATACATATTATACAGTTCTTCCACCTTCGGCTCGTAGATTTCGGCGAGCTTGGAGTTGTACTTCTTCATGGCCTTCACCTCGGCATCGAGTACAGCCCAGTGGTATTCAAATTCACGGGTAGAAATCATGAAGCGGTTGTCGTCCAGGCTCAGATACCAGGTCAGGTACTCTACAGCCTTGTCAGCAAGGGCTTTCATCATCTCGTCCGCCTTGGCGGTTTCGCCCAGTTGGTAGTAGGCTTCTGCCATCTGTACGGCACCGTTCTGCCAGTCGTAAGGCACGTTGTAGGCGGGAATCATCTTTTCGGCATAGTCCAGGGCGGCTTTTGCCTTGTCTTTCTTGCCCTCACGCATCAGCTGCTGCACGAGTTGGGAGAAGATGCGACGGTGAGAGTGACACATGCGCATGGCGTTCTCGTCGATATAGATGCCCGGCTTGTCGATGCCACCGAACTTGAACTTGTTCATCAGGTTGTCGTACATCTTTTCGGAGTCTATTGTCACGCCCGTCTTACTGGTGTCGAACGGAGTGAAACGATAGGCAAGACCTTCCTGAACGAAGTGGTTCTCCATGTTCAGCTGGTTCTCCCTGCCTACGCTGACAGCGATATAGATGGGGCGTTCCCAGTTGGCCTCGCTCAGCATTTCGAGCATCATCAACTCGCTCTTGTAGAGGGCGCGTTTGCCTTTCAGCGAAATGTGCATGTAGTCGGGGATTGAGTCGCCCGGTATCATCATGCCGCTGCGGCGCACGGCTTCCTTGTCTACCTTGATGACAATGCTGTCGGTAGGAATCACCTTCAAGTCCTGATTCTTGTTGCGCACCCAGTTCTTGAGGATATTCTTTAGCTCATACGGGTTGTCACCGAATTCTTTCTTTACATTGACCAGTGCTTCGGGATTACCGTCCAGTGCCTGCTTCTCGGCTTCGGCATAGAGCTGGTCGATGCTTTTCTTGTACTCAGGCTGGATGGGGACGTATTCGTTGGTGCCTTCTACGTACTCCATTCGGTCCCACGTGATGGGGAGAGAAGGACTGTCGTAGGCGGGGCGCTTCATCTGGTCGATGTACCAATCGGTCTGCAGGTACGAGAGGTTGCAGGTGCGGGCGTCGGTACGGAAACCTTCGGTCTCCTGGTTGTACCAGAGGGGGAAGGTATCGTTGTCACCGTTGGTATAGATAATCGGGTTGCCGCTTTCTTGCAGGGACATCAGGTAGTTCTGGCCGAAGTCGCGTGCCATGTAGCGGTCGCTGCGGTCGTGGTCGTCCCAAGTCTGGCTTGCCATCTGCACGGGGACAAAGAGGCAGGCTACGGAAACGATGGCGGCAGCAGGCAGTTCCTTCATCTTGGCATAGTCTTGAAGCAGACGGACGAGTCCTGCCACACCCATACCAATCCAGATGGCGAAGGCGTAGAACGAACCGGCGTAGGCATAGTCACGTTCGCGCGGTTGGCTCGGAGTCTGGTTCAGGTAGAGCACGATGGCAATACCGGTCATGAAGAAGAGGAAGAAGACCACCCAGAATTGCTGGATGCCTTTCTGTCCACGGTAGGCTTGCCATAGCAGGCCGATGATACCCAGCAGCAGGGGCAGGCAGTAGAATACGTTGTGTCCCTTGTTGTCTTTCAGTTCCTGAGGCAAGAGGCTCTGGTCGCCCACCAGCCAGTTGTCGATGAACGGGATACCGGTAATCCAGTTGCCGTGTTCAATTTCTCCGCTGCCTTGTATGTCGTTCTGGCGTCCGGCGAAGTTCCACATGAAGTAGCGCCAGTACATCCAGTTGAGCTGGTAGGAGAAGAAGAACTTGATGTTTTCCCACTGTGTGGGCATGTTTACCATAATCATGTTGCCGCATTTGTCATAGGGCACATCGTAACCCTTGATGTCCTGCCAGGCATGGTATTGTTGTGTATGGGCACTGCTGTACATACGCGGGAACAGCATGTTCTGGGCGTATTCGTACTCAATGCGTCCGGGGATTTCGATGTACGAATCCTTTTCGTCGGGCGTAGCTTTCTCCTTGCGGATGAACTTCGTGCCGTTGTACTTGATGCGCGGTTCGCAGTAACCGTCTTTCACGTCCAGTGCCACTTGCGAGGAAAAGGCAGGGCCATAGAACAACGGGCGTGTGCCATACTGCTCGCGTCCCAGGTATTCGCCCAGTGTGAAGATGTCCTCCGGAGAGTTCTGGTCCATCGGCGTGTTGGCGGTGGAGCGGATGACGATAAGTGCATACGAGGAATATCCGATGACAATCATCATGGTGCAGAGCAGCGAGGTGTTCAGCGTGCGTGCCGATACGCGGAATTTCTCTTTGACGGCTGCCTGCGTCTTCGGACGGAGGTAGAGCCACAATGCGGCAATGACAATGACACCGATAACTACCGAGCTGGTACCGTGTCCGTAGAACGGGATACCCAGCATGGCGATGGTGAGTATGAACGAGAGTGCCATACGTGCCTTGTTGCGTTCGGTGTAGCTTTCGTAGATACCCCAGATGAGGCAGGTTGCCAGCAGGATGATATATACGATGACACCCGTGTTGAAGGACATGCCCAGCGTGTTGACGAAGAGCAGTTCGAACCAGCCGCCCACTTTCACGATACCCGGCACGATGCCGTAGAGTACGGCTGCAACCAGTATGCCCGAAGCGAGCAGTGCCAGCAGGGAGCCTCGGGCATTGGCATTGGGCACCTTCTTGTAGTAATACACCAGTACGATGGCGGGCAGGCAGAGCAGGTTCAGCAAGTGCACGCCGATACTCAGACCGGTCAGGTAGGCGATGAGAATCAGCCAGCGGTCACTGTGAGGCTCGTTGGCGACGTCTTCCCACTTCAGTATGAGCCAGAATACGACGGCAGTGAACAGTGAGGAGAAGGCATACACCTCGCCTTCCACAGCGCTGAACCAGAAGGTATCGCTGAACGTGTAGGCAAGTGCGCCCACCAGACCGCTACCCATGATGGTAACCATCTGGCCGCGTGTGATATTGTTTTCGTCTGTCACCACAAGTTTGCGTACCAGGTGCGTGATGCTCCAGAAAAGGAACAGGATACATGCGCCGCTCATCAGCGCGCTCATGTAGTTCACCATCTTGGCAACGGTGGAGGCATCGGAAGCAAATTGTGAGAATAGGTTGGCTACCAGCATGAAGAACGGTGCGCCGGGCGGGTGTCCTACTTCCAGCTTATAGCCGGTGGTGATGAACTCCGGGCAGTCCCAAAAGCTTGCAGTAGGTTCGATGGTCATGCAGTAGACCGTCGCTGCAATGAGGAAGGTAATCCAGCCTACAAGGTTGTTTACGGTTTTGTACTGTTTCATTCAGATGAAATTCGTTATTATTCAGTTTTGTTTTTTACAAGCTGTTTTGCCATCGCTTAGTCAACGTATTGGCATATATGGGCGCAAATATAATGATTTCGCTTCTAAATAGGTGACAATAAGCAGCATTATTAGGATAGGTTAAGGGATTTGCTGCATCTATAGATGCAGCACGGTGGAAGTATAGATGCAACGCGGTGGATATATAGATGCAACAATGATGATTCTATAGAGGGAATATCCGGCCGATAAAGGGGGATGCGGAAAGGAAATATCCTCCTTGCTTGTCTAAATGAATCTTTCGTTTATAACCGAAAATCTAGCCTTTTTCGCAAACTTTTTAGGTTATGAACGAAAGAATGGATATACTTAGGAAGTACAATCTCTGGACAAGAGGAGATTTATATTTTCATCGACGAAGTGCAGCTCATCGAAGAATGGGAAAAGTCGGTCAATTCTTATTCGCAGGACTATACCGAGGAGTACGAGCTCTTTATCAGCGGCTCCAACTCACGGATGCTGTCCGGTGAGCTTGCCACGCTGCTTTCCGGGCGATACGTCCAATTTCCGATATATCCCTTCAGCTATCAGGAGTATACAGAGATAAGGCATCTGGAACAGAACCGTGAGAGCTATATGGGCTATATGAATACGGGCGGAATCCCGGAACTTTTTGTCTTGCCCGAAAAGCAGGAGGTGCAGCGCAATTACTTGTCTGCCTTGAAGGACACCATCTTGCTGAAGGACATCATCCAACGCTACAGCATACGTGACCCCCGGCTGCTTGAGGACCTTTTTGCGTTTCTTGTAGGCAATGCCTCCAATTTAGTGTCCATCGGCAACATCGTGAACTATTTCAAGAGCCAAGGCCGGAAGACGAGCTATGATGCCGTGGCTGCCTACATAGGCTATATCGAAGACTCGTTCTTGGCGTATCGTTGTGAACGCTTTGACTTGCGCGGAAAGGAAATACTGTCCGGTACGGCGAAATATTACATCAACGACCTTGCCTTTAAGAATTTCCTCTATCCCGGAACAGCCTATGGTGTGGGTTATAAACTGGAGAATCTTGTCTATCTGGAGTTGCTTCGGGCGGGCTATGATGTCTATACCGGATGTGCTAAAGAAAAAGAGGTGGACTTCATCGCTCGGAAAGGTGACCGTACGATATATCTGCAATCCACCTACATGCTGGTAGATGAACAGACGGTGCGCCGTGAGTATGCTTCGCTGGAGGCGATACAAGATAATTATGAGAAACTGGTTGTCTCGCTTGATGACTTCTGCCTGCCGTCCAATGAAGGAATATGGCATGTGCGGGCGTGGGAACTGCATGGGTTGTTGTAAAAGGTACTGAAAGGCAGTAATATCCTTATATTTTTGACAAAAAGTAATGTTTCTGTAGATTTCTCTGCCGCACATGGTTGGGCAGAAGGACGAATTTAGGATATATTGTGGATATTGGGGTCATAAAGATGCGTTCTTCTTGCATATTCTTCCGCTTTTGTAGGGCTTTTATGCAGAAATTGGCTACACCTTTAAGCTAAAAGGGTGATTGCTTTTTACTAAAAGGGGTATTGCGTTTTAGTAAAACGGTTACTCTGTTTTAGTAAAACGTTCTTTTGCTTTTGCATTTTCGGTGTATCAGGGCTTTCGGAGGTGTGATTTCGATTTATTGGAAGGACGTTCGTTTTGGTATAATGCTTATAACTTGACACTTATGGATTTTCGCTCTCGTATTTCTTTCTGTGTGGATAATCGGTCGGAAATACGGGATTCTCGTGCGATAGAAAATACAAAGTGTCAGAATGACAAAATCATATTTATCTTCTGTAGGTATCAGCCTTAAAAATACTTTCCAATCTTTTTCTTGTTTTCATTCTTTATCGTTAAATTTGCCATCGAAGCAAGGAAGTGTCCTTAGCTTCAATATTTTTGTGAAATGATATTGTAAGAAGCGTTGTGCTTCATTCTTGTCTTTGAGAACCTGAGAAATTCATCAATGATACACAAGAATGGCATGGACTGCTCCTGCGCTGGTTTCGGCGTGGGTCTGCTGTCTGTTCATTGGTGTATCGGGTTTTCTCAGGACCTTCAAAGACGATGAATAGCACGCAGTTCCACGCTGTCTTTTTTTATATTCTCGGAGGAACGCGAGGACTAATATTATCTGGTTATGATTCTATTTAAAGTGAATTCTAAAAGTTCCATCTATGTGCGTTTGTTGTACTCAATGGCAGTCTTGTGCCTGTTGACCGCTTTGAGTAGTTGTTCGGATGATGATGCTCCGGCAGAGATTATCCCTAACCCTGATAGTGAGATTTACTTTACCAAAAGCTTGGATTTCACTTCGGATAGTGGCGAAGCGATTCTTTCTTTTACAACCAATAAAGATTGGTCGATAAATGTTTCACAGTCAGGCGGTGATGTCAGCTGGTGTACGGTGTTCCCCAATAAGGGAAAAGCCGGAGAAAACCAAGTCTTAGTTAAAGTAATAAGAAATGAAGGAGTCGATGACCGTAACGTGGTATTGAACTTGGCAGCCGGTGATTTGACTAAGAGTATCGTAGTAACGCAGAAACAGAAAGATGCCATCACTCTGACTACTGCAAAGTTTGAAGTAGATAAGAACGGAGGAGAAATCCAGGTGGAGGTAAAGGCAAATGTTACTTATGAAGTTGTTATTCCAGAGCAATATCAAAGCTGGATACGTGAAGGTTCTGGCTCCGGGCAAATAATTATGGGCGACAAAGGACATAATCAAATGCACGAATCTGCTACAAGAACTGACATGGATAGAACTATGCGGAAGTTTTACATCAGCAAGAGCGAGGAATATGACAAGCGCGAAGGAGAAATCATCTTCCGAAGCGGTGAATTGGAGGAAGTCTTGAAGGTGTATCAGACAGGAGGAGGCATTTTATTGTTGACTAAGAATGAATATACCGTTTCTGATAAAGGAGAACAAATTACCGTAGAACTGAACAGCAATTTTGACTTTGATGTGAAAATGCCGCAGGTAGATTGGATTACCACAACCGTAACGAGAAGTGTTTCCAGCCATACGCTTTATTATACTGTTACTCCTAATGAAACTTATGACAAGAGGGAAGCTGAAATCATCTATTATGATAGGAATGATAAATCTGTGGCAGATACGTTGAAGATTGTCCAGGTGCAGAAAGATGCGATATTGTTGTCGCAAAAGGAATACGATATTACAGCAAAAGGAGAGACTATAGAAATATCAGTAGAAACTAATGTCAATTATAATATACATATTGATGAAGAAAACTCTCAATGGATAAAGTTAGTGCAAAATGTAGTAACTAAAAGTTTTAAACAAGATAGGCTCTTTTTTCATATTGAAGAAAATTCAGAAGTAAAATCTAGAGTTGGAAACATTGTTTTTACTTCTATAGAGAGTACTTTAGCTGATACTATTCGGATTATTCAAGAAGCAAAACAAATAGAAGAAAAACATGTTAAGGTGTATGTTGAAAAAGCAGGTACACTAAAGAAATTATTAAATGTGGAGGCGAACTTAATAACTCATCTGGAGATAAGTGGTTTTATAAATGGTACTGATTTGCGTCTTATTCGCGAGATGGCTGGAATAGATTATTACGGAAATCCAACATTAGGGCAATTAAGAGAATTGGATATTGCTCAAGCTACTATCTGTTCGGGTGGAACAAATTATTCTCAATATGGTAGTAGTGTAAATATAGATAATATAATTCCTGGAGGTTGTTTTTCTCACACTAATCTCATTTCTATATATTTACCTTTTAATACAAAGAAAATAGAAGCTCAAGCATTTTTCTTTTCAGAAAAATTAGAAAATATTTCCATTCCAGATGACTGTAGAAGTATTGGTTGGGAATCTTTTAGCGCATGCAGTTTGATTTCTGTAAATATACCTAGGAACGTTTCTTTTATTGATAAATTGGCATTCAATCGCTGTTATAAATTGGTTTCAATCAATGTTGATTCAGAGAATCGTTGGTATGCTTCGATAGATGGTATGCTGTGTGATAAAAAGCAGGAAACCTTAATCTATTATCCTGCCGCAGGAAAGAAAATTATTAATATACCTAATACAGTAAAAGAAATAAATGAATATGCTTTTTATGATTGTATTTATAACCATAGAACAACCAAAACTAATCAGAAATATCCGAGTGTAAATCTTTAATTACCAGCATATTCTAAAATTTAACACTTTTCGGTTGCCATTTGTCGCTTCCCAAATTTCCACATATTTTTGAGACGTATTTCTGACGTGGAGAATTTGCGGGGCTTGTTTTTTGTCACACCGTGCAGACAGTTGACAAGGGTTTACAACCGTTTACGACAAGCGACAATAACCGCCCCGATATGCGGAAACAGTCACACTGTGTAGAAAAGCGACAATGGTTGACTTCCGTTCACATCCGTTTACCATTTCAGAGATATAGGATTGAAGAAATGAACCATTAAACGATAAAACGGTATGAAAGCAACCAGAAAATGCAGTTTTTGCGGCAAGTCCTTTGTAACCCGAAGCGGTATGCAAAGATATTGCAGTGAGGCTTGTCAGGCAGAAGCCAAACGAGCCAGAGTGATGCAGAAGAACAACCTCTTCAAAGTCGCCCAACCCTTGATGGAGATACAGCATCAGGAGTATCTCACCTTTTCCAAAGCAGCCATCCTCATGGGCTGTTCCCGACAGTACATTTACAAACTTGTAGCCATCGGCAAGCTGAAAGCCTCACGCATCAGCAACCGCATGGCATTCATCCGCAGAGCCGACATCGAGCAGATGTTGGAGGGCAATCCCTATCACCGCATCCTGCCCGGCAACACCTCCACACCAAGGAAATCATCTTCATCTTCCTTACCTGCCAAAAGAGAAAAAAGGGAAAAGGAAAGCGAAGAAGTGTTGGACTTCTATTCGGGCGAGGAGGTGATGTCCCTTTTTAAGGTAAAGCAGTCATGGCTTTACACTTCCGCCAAGCGTAACCATATCCCCATCTGCCGTATCGCAGGAAAGAACTATTACAGCAAGAAGCATATTGACGAGTTTTTCGGTGTGGCAGTTGATATTAGCGAAATTACCGACTGGCTACTGACCGAGGAGGTGGAGGAACTGTTCGGCATGAAGCCGACCGCACTCCGTGCCTACACCTATCGCCATAAGATACCCACTAAAAGAGAGTACGGGCGTACCTATTACTCCAAATCACATTTGAACGAACTCCGCAGAACTGACCTTGTGAACGATGAACGCTACTATACCGTTGAGCAGGTGCAGCAAATCTATGGTCTTTCGTCAGCCAACATCTGCCATATCGTCAAGGTGAAGCACATCGAAAAGATAAAGGTGGGTGTGAAAAACCTGCTTTTGCGCTCAGATGTGGAGCGTGTCATGGCTGAAAGGAACAAATAACCGTGAAAAATCGGGATTATCGAAAATTATTTCAAAATGATGTATCGTGGAGGTATTCACGGATATTTCACGTTGTTCCTTTGCCATCGGAAACATGGATACAACTCCAAAATGTATACAACCAATTAAAACATAATTATTATGAGTAAATGCAAAACAGTTACCTTGCGTAAGCGCAAGATTAAGAACGGGACACAGTATTCACTATGCCTTGACTACTATCCCGGCTACCGTGACAATGTCACCATGAGAGTGATTACACGTGAAGCCTTAGGAATTTACATCTTCGCCAAACCTGCAAACCAGCAGGAACGGGACTTCAACGCACGCATGATGAAGAAAGCGGTCATCCTGCGCAACCAGCGCTACGAAGCCATTTTCAATGAAAACAACGGCTTTTTTGACAAGACCAAGATGAAGGGCGATTTCCTTGCCTATTTCAAAGGACTGGCTGACCGCAAGAATATCAAGTGGCAGCACGTATACAAGCATTTCCAGCGGTTCGTGAACGGCAAATGCACCTTTGAGGAGGTGGATGTGGATTTGTGCCGCAAGTTCATGGAATACCTGCTTGATGCACCCCAATCCATCCACACCAACCAAAAGCTGCACATCAACTCCGCAGCAGGCTATTGGTCAACTTTCCGTGCCGTGCTGCACACCGCCTACCGTGACAGGAAGATAAAGGAGAACCCAAACGGCTTCTTAGACCGCATCGAGTGCATTCCCACCATCAGGGAGCATTTGAGCCAAGAGGAACTGATACGGCTTGCCGAAACACCCTGTGAGGAGGAGGTCTTGAAAAAAGCTTTTCTTTTCGCCTGTCTTACGGGACTGAGAAAGAGCGACATCAGACAGCTCACGTGGCAGCAGATACAACCATACACCAACGGCAGGATGTTCGTTACCACCCGTATGCAGAAAACCAAAGAAATAGTGCATAACCCCATCAGTGATGAAGCCTATGGACTGCTGGGAGAACGGGGCGAGGGACTTATCTTTGAGGATTTCAAGGACAAGATGCTGCAAGGACCACTCCAACGGTGGCTCACGGCAGCAGGGATAACCAAGAAAATCACCTTTCACTGTACCCGCCACAGCTTCGGAAGCCTGCACGTGGAAATGGGAACGGACATGGCTGTCATCCAAGCCTATCTCGGACATAAGAACATTACCACCACACAAATCTATTCCAAGATAGCAGCGCAGCAGATGTGTCAGGTGGTGGACAAGATAACCTTGAAGCGCAAGGAGGCATAAATGTCTCACATTGACAGGTATTCAGAGGGGCGGTTATGGCTACAAGGCTATAATCGCCCCTCTATGTTTTTGGCTTGATGCCACCATTTATAAGCCCCTCAGAGTATGAAACAGAGTATGATATGATGACATTTCGTGAAATACATTGAAAAAGACCGTTCTAACCGCAAATAACGGGCAGTAATTGGGAAAAATAGCATTAACTTTGCACAAAATAATACAGGAACATTCAATCTCTCAACGAAATATGGAATCATCAATCAAGGACAAATACATCATCTTGGGCTTTGTCGGCTTCGCCATCGTCCTAATATCTTCCATTGCCACGCTGGTAATAGCGGACAGCTTCAACCAAGACAACTTTGTCAGGTGGATAGTATTCGTATGCTGTAACCTGTTGGGATGGTTGCTCTATCTCTCCTTTCAGACACTTATCTTTGATACATACGAAATCTACAAAATCAAGTTCGGCAAGAAAGAAACGATTGCCGAAGCCATAGAGGTGCAGGAAGAACTGTCACAAAATACACTTGAAGAAGCCACATCTGTGCCTGGACCTACATCAGTCCCTGAGCCTGTACCCGAATCATCCCCGACAAAAGAAGAGACACTTATCCAAACACAACCGATAGAGCTTACTATCGCCCCGGATCTTCACGAAAAGAACCGTGCCAATTACGCAAGCAGAGAGCAACGGGAAAAGGAAGAGCGCATCCGCATGGTCATGGAGTATTGCCATTATTACCTGCCTCGCATTGCCGACCAAGAAACCGTGAACCACATCTGTACTGAGGTGGACAAATGGATGAATCTTAACACTTATACCCCGAAGCCCATACAAAGACCGTTTACCAAAGACATCAACAACATTCCACTCCGTCACTTCGTATGGAATATCTCTGAGCGTTTCCTGTACAAGAGATACTACAATGGGGATAACCGTGCCAAGTTCATCAAAGCCCTTTTCCCGAAATCGTTTGCTGATACAGACTTATCAACCATCAAGAATTTCAAGGTAGAGCCGTTAAAGACGGAAATTCCCATTGATGAACCCGAAAACGGCAAACTTGATTTCCACTATCCCGAGGATTATGTGCGGAATTAGGATAATCACGACACCAACGACAACCATCCGGTAACTCATAACCGCCTGTTTTACATCGTTTCCCGAGTAATTTTACCCGTCATTTATGGCTGGGCTTAATTATTCGGGAATTATTTTGCAATGACGTGTCGTGGAGATATTCACGGATATATCATTTCAGTCCTTTGCGCCAAGTCTTACAAAAGAGACGAGTACGCGAATGGAAAAATCAATTCTTACCTTCAACGACCTCCCCGAGGTTGTCGCTCAGCTTCGAGACGAAGTGATGAGCCTGAAAAGCCTGCTCGCCGAGCAGCGCAGTGTGAACAATGCCAAAACGGTGGACACCCACGTGCCCATGTCTGTGGACGAGGCAGCAGAGTATTTAGGTATCCCTAAGGGTACGCTCTACATGAAACTGTCAGAAGGGACAATCCCTGCCACCAAGCCCGGCAAACGCTATTGCCTTTACCGTGACGAACTGGACAAGTGGCTGGAAACCGCCCGAAAGAATCCCATACCGTTGTCAGACGAGGAACTGAACAAGTCCTTATCCTCTTCCCACCGTCGCAAGCCCAACCCACGTAACTGGTGAATGATATGGAAGAGGATAAGAACTATATCAACCTGATACGTGGCGACCTCACAAAAGCATCCCAAGCGCATAACGGTATGCCCGACAGTGTAGGCATGATGAATATCAAGACGGCAAACCAAACCATTCTTGAAGCATCGTTATTGCCTACGCCCCGTGCGCTGTGGGACAGCTTTTGGTACGAGGGGGAACTCTCCTGCTTGTTTGCCGATTCCAACGTGGGCAAGTCCATCCTTGCCGTGCAGATAGCCGACCGCATCGCCCGAACCGACAATGTGCTGTATCTGGACTTTGAACTGTCCGAAAAGCAGTTCCAGCTCCGCTATACCAACGAGCATGGAGAGCTCTACACCTTTCCCGACAAACTCTATCGGGTGTCTATTGACTGCAACCAGCTTTTGGATGCCAACTTTGAGGAAGCTATCATAGGCGGCATTGAACAGATGGCTGTGCAGACCGACTGCAAGATTTTCATCATTGACAATCTTACCTACCTGTGTTGCGCCATGGAGAAAGGCGATGCCGCAGGACGGCTGATGATTCAGCTGAACAATCTCAAAAAGAGATATGCGCTCTCTATCCTTGTCCTAGCACATACGCCCAAACGCTCTTTGGATTGTCCCATCACATCCAACGACCTTGCCGGAAGCAAACGGCTCTACAATTTCTTTGACAGCGTGTTCACCATTGGAAAAAGTGCCCAAGACGGAGGGCTTCGCTATGTGAAGCAGCTTAAAGTGCGCTATGGCACGTTCTCTCATGATGCGGATAATGTAATCGTTTACGAGATTGACAAGGTGGATGCTTTCTTGCAGTTCGTGTTCAGGGGCTATTCCACGGAAAAGGAACACTTGAAAAAATTGGGCGACAATGAATCAAGCCAAAGGGATTGCCAAATTCTGCAACTCTCCCAATCGGGCAAGTCCGTCAGGGAGATAGCCTCACAGGTGAATTGTGGCAAGTCCACCGTAAACCGTATCATCCAGCGCAGCAAAGAGAGTAAAAACGCAGGTGTCCCAAGTGTCCCACTGTCCCAACCCTTAGAGTGTGGGACAATGGGACAGGATGGGACAGCCGACAATCAACCATCAAAAACGGACTAAGCTATGGGCAATTATTCATTACAGAAGTATAAAGGAACGGCAACACGGCATACCTGCCCCAAATGCGGAGACAGGCATTCTTTCGTCTATTACGTGGACGAAAATAATGTGCCGTTGCATCCATCGGTCGGCAGATGTAACCACGAAAGCGGTTGTGGGTATCACTACACTCCGAAAGAGTATTTTCAAGAGCATCCTGAACACAGAACTACCAATGATTTCTCTTTTGACAGGCAAAGAGCAGAGCAGAAGAAAGTGAAGCAGCAAAGTAAGCCGACAGCCATCGGCTATATTCCCCCTCACTATGTGGAGAAGTCGCAAAGCGAGCGTAGCAATTTCTTCCGTTTCCTCTTCACACTCCTTACTTCCTACTATGGCGACAAGGCGAAAGAGGTGTTGAAGCGGTTGTTGGAGGAATACCGTTTGGGGGCTACCCGTGACGGCTCTGTTATCTTTTGGCAGATAGACAGGACGGGCAAGGTACGCACGGGAAAGGTGATGCAGTACAATCCCGAAGACGGACACCGTATCAAGGGAGGACAGACATCGGCAGTGAACTGGATACACAGCATATTGAAAAAGCAGCGTGTGTTGGCAGAGGATTGGCAACTATCCCAATGCCTTTTCGGGGAACACTTGTTGAAAACGCATCCCGACAAGGTGGTGGTCTTGGTGGAATCCGAGAAGAGTGCCGTTATCGGTTCTGCTATCTTCCCCGATTATGTATGGCTGGCTACGGGTGGTAAGAGTCAGATGAGAGAAGAGAAACTCCGTGTACTGTCAGGGCGAACCGTGCTTCTCTTTCCCGATGCCGATGCTTATGCCGAGTGGAAACAGCGAGCCGAGAGCATGTACTTTTGTAAGGTGGTGGTTTCGGACATCATCGAAAGGAA
This sequence comes from Bacteroides sp. AM44-19, assembly GCF_003603395.1. Classification (NCBI taxonomy): domain Bacteria; kingdom Pseudomonadati; phylum Bacteroidota; class Bacteroidia; order Bacteroidales; family Bacteroidaceae; genus Bacteroides; species Bacteroides sp. AM44-19. The sequence continues at coordinate 44,493 of NZ_QTNB01000012.1, forward strand.
TGCCACCCCGAAACAAAAAGAAGCCCATATCGACATAGCCGATTGGATTATCTTTCAGATACGGGAGGGCAAGGTGATGAGTACAGCCAACCACTTGGTCGAGGCTGAGAGAATCCTCCAGCGGATGATAGAGAAGAATCCCGTCCTGCAAAAACTGATAGACGATTTAGACCTTGTGCTGGTCGGTGCATCTCCAATCGGCAACGATGATGAAAAACCTCCCTGACGGAGGAGAGCGGAAGCCGTAGGCTGGAGTTTGCAGACAATGGCTTGCCATTGATATAGCCCACTATAACTACACGCTCCGCTTACGTAGTTGTGGGCTCTCCCGAGGGGATTAGGGTTTTACCCTAATGACCCACTCAGGGCGTTTCTCCCCTGAGAACCCAGAGCAAAGAGTGACCCTCTCTTTGCAATCTCCGCTTATGGGTTGCACCCCTAAGAACCCCATGCGTTTACGGACAGCGGAAAAGCAAACAATAAAGTACAAACCAAAAAACAAGTATCTATGGCAACAAAATCAAGCATACATATCAAGCCCTGCAACATCGCATCGAGCGAGGCTCACAACAGGAGGACTGCCGAATACATGCGCCACATCGGAGAGTCCAGAATCTATGTCGTTCCTGAACTATCCACCGATAACGAACAGTGGATAAATCCCGACTTCGGCAGTCCGGATTTGCGGATGCATTATGACAATATCAGACAGATGGTAAAGGAAAAGACCGGACGTGCCATGCAGGAAAAGGAGCGTGAACGCAAAGGCAAGAACGGTAAAATAGTCAAGATTGCGGGATGCTCCCCCATACGTGAAGGAGTGCTGCTTGTCAGGTCGGACACCACACTGGCAGACGTGCGTAAATTCGGTGAGGAGTGTCAAAGACGCTGGGGAATCACACCGCTGCAAATCTTCCTGCACAAGGATGAAGGGCATTGGCTGAACGGTCAGCCGGAAGCGGAAGACAGGGAAAGCTTCAAAGTCGGGGACAGATGGTTCAAGCCGAACTATCATGCCCATATCGTTTTCGACTGGATGAACCACGAAACAGGAAAGAGCCGAAAGCTCAATGACGATGACATGATGCAGATGCAGACCCTTGCATCCGACATCCTGCTGATGGAACGCGGGCAGTCAAAGGCTGTCACTGGTAAGGAGCATCTGGAACGGAACGACTTTATCATTGAGAAGCAGAAAGCTGAACTGCAACGCATGGATGCAGCCAAACGGCACAAAGAAGAACAGATAAATCTTGCCGAGCAGGAACTGAAACAGGTGAAATCAGAAATACGCACTGACAAGTTAAAGAAGACAGCCACCACGGCAGCGACAGCCATAACTAGTGGAGTTGCTTCTCTTTTCGGGAGTGGAAAACTGAAAGAACTGGAACGTGCCAACGAAAAACTGCAAGACGAGGTTTCAAAACGGAACACCAATATTGAAAAATTGCAGAGCCAAGTACAGCAGATGCAGAAACAGCATGATACGCAAATCCACAATCTCAGAGAAATGCACAGGCAGGAACTTGACATGAAAGAAAAAGAACTGTCACGGCTCGCCAGAATCATAGACAAGGCTTTCAGGTGGTTTCCGATGTTCAGGGAAATGCTGCGCATGGAAAAGTTTTGTGCCATGCTGGGATTCTCTAAAGAAATGACTGAAAGTCTTATAGTCAAAAAAGAAGCCCTGAAATGTAGCGGTAAAATCTATTCCGAGCAACACAGGCGGAACTTTGATATAAAGGATGATATTTTAAGGGTGGAAAATGACCCTGACGATGAAAGCAGGCTGAACCTGACAATAAACAGGAAGCCGATTGCCGACTGGTTCAGGGAGCAATGGCACAGGCTTAGATATGGAGCAAGAGTGCCGCAACAGGAAGAAAGAAAAAGTAGAGGATTCAAATTATAATAGAAGCAATTTGATTAGTAATCTAAAAGCACTCCGATAACGATTAGAGTGCTTTTAGATTGTTTATCATTAATTATCAAAGCAAGTGCAGTTTAAGATTTTACTGAAGTTTGCATTAATAAAGAATATACTACAGCTGATATATGCGCAACATATTGTGACGCTTGTGATTCATTTCCCTTGAAATCCTTAACAAATACCGCTAAGGTATAACTGATATTATTAGGCAGACATATATAGGCAACATCATTGTGAGCTGCAAGAACACCATTTTCATTAACATCACCTGAACCTGTCTTATGCGCTATAACAACCCCTTCTTTATCAAGAAGTGGAGCTGCTATCCTATCTACACCTGTTTTGCATTCTTTTAACGTATTCTTAATGAAACTTTGTTTCTCATCATCGATAAGACCTTCAGTAAACAAACGATTCATCAACATTGCAGCACCAAGAGGAGATGTATAGTTAGAGTAAGCCTTGTTATGGTCAGCCGACATTTCCTCTTCCGTATAAGCTATCTGAAAACTTGAACGAGGAATGAGTGTGGCTATAAAACTATCTGTTTGAGCGACATTAACCATATCCTTAAACATAAGGTTGCTTGCATTGTTGTCACTCTGAGTAAGAGTATAACGCAGCAAATCTCTCACTGTCAATGATATGACTGGCCCTGAATAATCTTTCAGCATAGGACTCCAAGTCTTTGGGTCAAGTTTATCCCTATTTATATTTACTAAGGTATCAAGTGAAATTCCTTTATTGTCAAAGTCATTACAAAGAGCTAATGCCTGATGAACCTTAAACACACTCATCATAGGATAAACACTCTTATTATTGACCTTAACCGTATCTCTGTTATTAACAATAACCGCCACACCAATTTCGCCAGGACAAGCTGAGACAATTTGAGAAATGCTATCAGTCAAAACATTTGTTAAAGGAGGATTTGCGCTATCTTTTGTCGCTGATTTATGGAACAATGAAAATACCAAGATGAAAATGCAAACTAAAGCTATACTCAAAACTACGATTTGTTTTTTTCTGTTTTTTTCCATGTTTATATTATTTATATTTGTTTGACGAGAATATCTTTATTTGCCGACAAAGGTACATAACTTTACGGAAAAATATGTTTCTAAAATATATAAAAATATATAAATAGACAGCTGTGGGGAAAATGTGGGGAAAAATTAGATAATTAAAAAGGCTAAATGACTGGAAATAATCACTTAGCCTTTTAATCCGTACCCAGACCCGTACTTCGTAATTGCTGCGCCCATCATTCAAGACTGTCAAATCGGGTCTTTCCTGTCAAGCCAATGATGCCTATGCGTATGCCAAACACATGGATTACGGATTTCTCGTTCCGTGAACAAACACTTTATCCGCAACTCTGCTATGTGGTGTATTGGCTTAACTCCATTTCTATGGGCAACACTTTTGTTGCAGATTTCAAGCAGCTTTTATCGAAATACCCATCAGTAAGAACTCGTTTATTAGGCTTTCCTCATAATTGGGAACAAGAGCCTTTGTGGAGATAAAATAATTGCCCTGTTTCTTAAAAAGCACTGGGGCAAACCAGCTCCGTCTTTAATTGTTTCCAATAAATGGATTGTTTCAAGCCCCTATAGAAAGAGAACAAAAATTCCTGTGTGAAAATTAATCTACGACAAGGAGCAAGCAAGGAGCAATATCAAACAAAAATCAATACCTTTGCAGTACATATGAGATAGACCAAAACAAAAGTGGAATATCGGAAACGAATAGCAAGGAAAAGAGAAGAAACGACCCAAGTTGATGTCCTTTTTGAGTTAATAATCAATAAAAGCGTTAAATCTTCACCTTTTAGAATGTGCAATTAAAAATAACAACCATATTTCTGACTTATTATCTATAAAATATTGAGTAATAATCGGTTGTAAATACTGGGGATGTAATAGTTTGACTGATATTAATTTTTCAGATAATATTACTTTTATAGATGATAATGCATTTTGGGAATGTACTAGTTTGACTTCTATGCTTTTGCCCAAAAGTATTGCTGGTATTGGCGACAATGCTTTTACCGGTTGTACAAATCTTACGAAAATATATATAAATAGAGAGGAGCCTCCTTTTATTGAAAAGAGAACTTTTTATAGGACAAATGGTGAACTTGTTATATATGTACCTAAAGGATGTAAAGAACGTTATAAGAATAGTGAAACATGGAGAACTTTAAATATTATAGAAATGGAATGAAGAATTAGAAAAAGAATTTGTATGGAAATAGCATCTTTAGTAATTTCTATTTTGTCTATAGTCATATCAGCAATTGTTGCTGGAATCCCATTTTATCGTAAATATATAGAAAAGAAAACAAAAATAGCATTGATTGCTTGTGATGGAATAATCAGGGATGATATGATACGTATTGTGGTTACCTATGTAAATAAGAACTGGCAAAATGCAGTAATAATCAATAGCCATATTAATCTTTACCATCCTAAGTTACTAAATGAGTTTACGAAAGTGAATCATGCATATAGTTGTAAGTCATTTAATCCGGTTGTGATAACGGAGAAAATGCATGCCTCTATTGAACTTGAATATTCTTTATCAGAGTTGAAAGAAGTGGATTTGGAGAATGCAGATGTATATGTACATACTGAATATATAGATTCTCAAGGCCAGAGGCTGTTTGATAATCATAGGATAAGAAACCTGTGCATGAGTGGAATAAGTACTAAGATGGTCTTAATAGAGTCTACTATGTATGAGTTACAAGGAAGAAGCATTTTAATGTCTATGAAACTTTAGTTGTTGGCGTGAGCAGGAAGCATCACTTCCTGCTCACGCCCTTTCTCACATTTAGCAATACTCCCTTCTGAACCAAAGCTCGAATATAGGGTCGGAGAAAGCATACTTGTTTCCTTCTTTCTCAATGAAATCACGTTCTGTCAGCATACGCTTGTTGCGTGTGATGGTCTGTGCACTGCCCAATTCATATTTCCGCACTACGGGGATGGAGTTGAAGCGGTATTCACCATCGGCTACAGCACGAAGCATGGCAGTTTGGGCAGCAGTCAGGTTCTCGGTGTCGTTCATGAACATAGGCATGTTGGTGTCTATCAGTTGGCGGGTACGGATTTCGATAATCTCATCTGTCACTTTTTCAGACGTACCGCTCCAGATGAAATAGCACAACTGTTGCAAATACCACGAATGGCATTTCACGATGTCGCACAGTTGTTCTGCTTGCTGTTCGCTGATTTCTTTGTTCGTCCGGTGGAAGGCATTGACGATGAAGGGCACCCATTCCTCTTTCTTTATCTTTTGCAGGAACAGTACTTGTCCGAAGCGGTAGAAGGGGTTAGAAGAATTGTTGAAGATGTCCATCATCATATGCCGCTTGCTTCCGTAAAAGCAATAGGAAACTTGTTGCTGCTTCTGCCAGGCAGAGCGCATTTTTCCCTCCATACTTTTGTAGCCGGGTAGTAGTGCCAGTTGTTGGAACTCGTCGATGCAGACAATCAGGTGTATGCCTTTGGCAGCTGCTATCTTTTCGGGTAGTTCCAGTATCTCCATGACACTTTTTTCTTCCAGTTCCAATTTCAGGTCAAAGGAGAGGGTATCGGTTGGGTCGCTCTTCAATGTGATACTGGGAGAAACGGCTTTAAGAAACTGTTTCACATCTTCAAGCCTCTTTTCAAGGGTGGAGGCGGCGCAAGAAATGACTTCTCGCGCAAAGATGCGGTAGAATTCAGCTTCCGTCTTGATGCTGAATGCATCAATGAAGCAGACACGGATATGCTTGTCTTCTTGTGTCAGTTCGTCCATAGCTACTTTTACAAGCGACGATTTTCCCCATCGGCGCGGTGAAATAAGCATTACGTTGATACCCGATCCAAGCAATTCTTTTAGTTGCTTTCGTTCTTCTACCCGATTGACGAAACTCTCTTTATCAACCAGTGTGCCGTATTGAAAAGGTGATTTCATAAGCTTTCTGTTCTTGATTTAATGACAAATATACAAATTATACATCAATGTATAATACATCTATGTATAATTTTGTTTGAGTACATGTGCAAAAACACCCACTTTTTGCACATGAAACGGAGAACGTGAGCAAAAAAGCCTTATTTTTGCTCACGTTATTGGTTTTGAATATGAGATTAAACACAAATATACTATGAAAAGTAAGACTCTTGCATTGATTCTATTATGCTGCGCCGCCTCGCTGGGCGCCAAAGTAAAGCTGCCTGCACTGGTAGGCGACAACATGATACTCCAGCAGCAGACTGAAGTGAAACTGTGGGGAACGGCTGCACCGAAAGCCGAAGTACGCGTCACGCCTTCGTGGAACGGACAAACCTCCACTTGCCGTGCCGATAAGGACGGACGTTGGCTGCTTGCCGTGAAAACTCCGGCAGCAGGGTACACGCCTTATGAGATAACCTTTGATGACGGAGAAAAAACTACGTTGAAGAATATCCTAATCGGTGAAGTATGGCTTGCCTCCGGCCAGAGCAATATGGAAATGCCCCTGAAAGGCTTTGCCGGCTGTTGCATCATGAACGGAGCGGATGACATCATAGCTTCTGCCGAAAACAGAGGCGTGCGTATGTTCACCGTTCCCAAGCACCAGACTTATGAACCACAAACCGACTGCAAAGGTAGCTGGAACATATCTTCCATAGAAACCGCACCCGATTTCAGTGCGACGGCCTACTATTTTGCCACTTCGTTGAGCCGTGCCCTCCGGATTCCGGTCGGCATCATCTGTAGCGCTTACGGTGGAGCCACTGTAGAAGGTTGGATAAGCCGTGAACTGCTGGAAAACTATCCAGACATATCTCTCAACCCCGATTCCATCGAACGCCTGCACCCCATGCACCGCCCCATGCTGATGTACAATGCCATGCTGAAGCCGCTTCAGAACTATACCATAAAGGGATTCATCTGGTATCAGGGCGAGTCTAACGTAGGCCGTCATGAAACATACGCCGAGCGTCTGGCCGATATGGTGCAGCTGTGGCGCAAGGAATGGGGGCTGGGCGAATTGCCTTTCTACTTTGCCGAAATAGCGCCGTACGCCTATGGAGGTACCCAGCAAGAGAAAGCTGCTTACCTACGTGAAGCGCAATTCCGTGCCCAAAGCCTGATTCCGAACAGTGGTATGATTTCGACAAACGACCTTGTAGAGCCTTATGAGATGTACAATATCCATCCCCGCAACAAGACAAAGGTAGGTCAACGCTTGAGCTATCTGGCATTGAACCTTACCTATGGATTGAAGCAGATACACTGTTTCGGCCCACAATATAAGTCATGGACTGCTAAAGGCAGTGAAGCATGGGTTTCCTTCGACCATTTGGAAATGGGTATCTGTCGCAACTATGACCTTCGCGGTTTCGAAGTGGCGGGTGAGGACCGTGTGTTCCATCCTGCCGACAAAGTATGGCTGCACTGGCAGACGAATGAAGTGGTAATCTCTTCAGAAAAGGTATCCCATCCCGTCAGCGTGCGCTATTGTTTCCATGATTTCCAGATTGGTACGATGATTGGCGGAAATGAATTGCCTACCATTCCGTTCCGTACGGATAATTGGTGAAAGAACGGAAAGTAGATAAACACTTTCATTATACTATAATATTAGGCGCGGGTTACGCGGAATCCATGGATGCAGTAAACTAAATCCGTGAAATCCGTGTAATCCGCGCCTAAAAGAAAACATCCAGAGGGTTTTGTTCCCCCTCTGTCTTTCTTATTGTTTCAGCAACTGTTCTGCTGCAAGTACCAGGAACATATAGTGGGATGAACCTCCTCCCAGCACATATTCAGTTTGCTGCCAGAGGAACGGGAACGTGAGGAGTTCCGGGAAGTCGGGACGGATAAGAGCTGTACCGGAAATGACTCCACCGGGAATATACGACCAGTCTGCGCGGTTCAGTCCGTAGCCCACAGTGGCTGATTGTGCGCCGACACCCGAGGCGAAGGAAGCTTGGTTGGAGCCCGGGTGGCATCCGAGAATGAAGTTGAGGGCATTGAATACCGGTGCTTTCGGGAATATTTCCGGATAGGCGGTTGTCAGGAAGTAGTGCTGGAAGCCGAAACGCTGTATATCCCAGCCTGCACCCCAGATATGTGGACGGTAGGGAATGCCGTAAGGAGTCTCCTGCACTTGCTTGTTCAGCTCTTGTTCATATCCGGTCAGAGCTTTGCGGAAAGCGGTGGAGAAAGCTTTGGCTTTCTTGTTCTTCATTTGTGCAAACTGTTTTTCCACACGTGCCGTGTACCAGCCGATGCGGCCTATCTGCTTGATGATGAGCTCTTTGTTGTCCAGAATGAAGTCCATATAGGGTTGTTCGCCCGTGGTGAGGTACAGTTCTACGGCTGCCTGCACTTTGGGGAACAAGGCTCTGTTGTTGCCGTTTCCGGTAGAAGCATATACTTTGCGGGCAATGTCGAGACAATGTACACTCAATGTATCATTGAAGCCTTTCAATACGCGTGATACGGCAGCAAGTTGGGCGGCTGTCGACAGTTCTCGTCCGGGGTTGTCCTCTGTAAATATCCAACGGTCGTCTTCATTACCGATTTTTCCGTCCGTCATGGCGGCGGCATCACCCAGAAGTACGTATTGGCGAAGGTCGTTGCAGATGATTCCCCGGTAGAGACGTCCCAGTGCCAGGTAGCCGTTGACTACCGTAAGGGCGCCGTTCTCTACTTGTTGCAGCAAGTCATTCTTACCGTCGGGCTGGTGGATTTCCGTCACACGGTTTATCTGGTCGATGGAAGTCACGTCGAGATTCGGGTGGAAAGCTTCGTAGGCCAGTGCCAGGATATAGGATTCTCCGGCTTGGGATTCGATGCGGAGGTCAAAGTCTCCGGCATCGTGCCAGCCGCCTATGTTCACTCCGGGAACCACTTCACCCGGTTTGAACTTGGACAGGCCCTCTTTCTGGTCGTAGCCGTCGATATGATTGTGTGCCGGTGCCATCTGGGCATCGTCCATGTGGCAGCAGTCGTGCCATACGCGGTATTTTTCGTTGACGCGCATGTGGCACATCTGTACGGGAAGGAAGTATTCCAGTACGGGCTGCCATACGCCGCGGGCATATACGTCATTGTCGATGCGGAAGATAGGGGATACGGAGGTATCGTATTTAATCTTGTAGAGTCCCGGTTCCTTCACATCCGTGAAGTCCACCTTCAGATAGTTGTATCTCAGGAACTTGCCCCAATTGGCAGGAGTGACGTTCTTGACCACTTTCTCGCCGTCTGCGTCAATGCGGATGATTTGTGCCGTTTCCTTTCTATTGTCACGTATATCCATTTCGATGACGGCTTCCTTGTCCTGGGCGGGATGATAACCTATCTGTGAAGTCTGGATAACCGGCTGATACATCCAGTCGGCCACTACGTTCGGAGTGATAATCCATTTGACGGCCCCTTTGGTGACACCCGGTTTTATGTTGCTGCGCAGTACGAACCAGCCGTTATTGTGGTTCATACGCCCGTCAAACAGTTGTAGGTCACCACTCAATGATTCGATGGTTACTTTGTTGTAAGGGTCGTCGGGGCGGGAGGTAAACTTACGGCCTTTGGCATAAGGTTCGCTGATGATGTCGTCGGCCACAATCGGGCTGTAACCTTTTCCTATCAGTTTGTCCATGTCTGCCAGCGATTGCTTGCCGTCATGATAATTTCCCGTATGCAGATAGTTGGGTTGGGTTGTCATTAGGGGAGAGTTGGGTTGTTGCGGGAAGATGCCGCTCTGACCGTCCATAATCCAGGGCTTGCCGAAGAGGGAACCCGGGAAGAATTCAAGGTTGAAGCCCACTTTTCCGATGAATTCCTGGGGAATGGGGCGGTCAAGGTCTACGGTCACCTCTATGTTTTTACCTTTGCTTTCCACGTTTACCGTATATATAAGGTGGAGGTCCGGGTAAATCATCGGGTTGAATCCGGTGAGATGGCGTGAGGAGTCGGGATAGCACAGCGTGGCGGTGATGCTGTTGTCACCGAGCTTCCGGTCGAGCTGTTTCGGTACGGGCTGCCATTGTCCGGGTGTGGCTTCCAGACGGATATCTCCATTCGTCGCCACACGGTGTCCGTTCATGATGATACATACCCCTCCTTGGTGTCCTTCGGGATAGATATCATCAAAAGCCATGATGTCGACTCCCTGATTCTTGAAATAACCGGAGGATGTCAGCTTGAAGTCTTGCGCATGCAGCGCACTGCTGCCGCAAAGCAGTGCCAAGACTGATGCAAATAGGAAATGTTTCTTTCTCATAGTATCTATTTTTGAGTTACAAAATTTTCTACTAATATACGGACTAAAAAGGAAACGGATGGCTTTTGTTTGTAGCCAATAACGTTATGAAATGTGTCTTTTTCCTCTATTTTTATGATATTCATTGTTATATTTGTCAGACAATGGCGCTTGAGCTGCCGGATACCCACGTTTGAGCCAATAGAAGCTGATGTCTGGTAAAACAAGGACTCAGTACCCAAAAATAGCCTTTATCGGAACCAATTGTATCCCTTGAAAAAGGATGGCAATGAGTAGTGTCCATTTGTTTTTTTGTACATTTGCAATGTAACTATGGCTAACTCCTTAAATCGCTATATTATGAAACGTATGTTTTCCGTTTTTTTGCTGATTACAGTATGGTTGCTGGTTACACCTTTCCTGCAAGCACAGTCACACGTAGACAAGGTTTTAAAAGATGAAATAACCTCGGACTTGAAAGAGAATATCCTCTCTTTTTGGGAAAGATACAGCGTAGATTCTTCCGGAGGCTTTTATGGTTCATTGGGACGTGACGGTGCCCCGATAGCGGATGCTCCCAAAGGTGGTGTACTGAATGCCCGCATCCTTTGGACTTTTTCAACCGCCTACCGGATGTATGGCGATACTGCCTACCGTAAATTGGCTGACAGGGCGCAACGGTATTTCATAGATCACTTCATTGATTCGCAGTATGGAGGCGTATATTGGCTGATAAAAGCGGACGGTACCCCATTGGATACGAACAAGCAGACTTACGGCTGCTCTTATGCTATCTATGGGTTGTCCGAACATTTCAGGGCAACGGGCAACAATGAAAGCCTGCAAAAAGCCATAGAGCTTTATCGGATAATGGAGAGCAAAGTCAAAGATCCCGTAAATGATGGCTATATAGAATCCTTTACCCGCGAATGGGGAACTCCCCAAAAGCTGGGGTATGATGGAGATGGCATTGCTGCCAAAACAATGAATACACATATCCATGTATTAGAGGCATACACGGCTTTATATAAAGTATGGAAGGATAACAGCCTTTGCAAGCGCCTTGCAAAAGTAATAGACTTAATAACAACCAGGCTGTACAACCCACAAACACATCACTTGATATCATACTGTGATTTAAATTGGAATAATCTGGATGACATCGACTCTTACGGGCATGATATCGAAACTTCTTGGCTGCTGACGGAAGCTGCAGAGGCTCTGGGTGACCCGGAGGTTATCGGGAGGTGCAGGAAGGTAGCATTGGAACTTGCAGATGCTTCCTTGAAGGAGGGCATCAACCCGATGGGAGCTATGATGTATGAACGACATAAGGACAAAATCAGGAAGGACGCTTCCTGGTGGTGCCAAGCGGAAACTGTGGTCGGCTGTATCAATGCCTGGCAACTGACTGGTGAACAATCTTATCTGGACAGTGCCGTCCGCACCTGGAACTTCATCAAATCACGGATGATAGACAAGGAGTATGGTGAATGGTTCAGAACGGTGCTGGAAGATGGAACTCCCCGCTACAAGGAGCCTAAAGCAAGTATGTGGAATTGTCCTTATCATAACAGCCGTATGGGGTTTGAGATTGATACCAGACTGAAATGACAACCTTTTATAGATTTGATATTATGAAGAATTTACGAATTTTCCAGTTTGGAATAGTTGTATTGCTGTGTGGCATATTATCTCTGCCGCTTTCTGCCCAGACGGAAGTGATGGCATGGAGCAATATCACGGGTGTCCGCGTAGACGGTGAATTGATAGACTTTGAGTCATCCCTGCGTGTCGGAACCTTGAAAGGAGATATGGAGATTACCGGAAAGGAGAAGCAGGTCCGTCCCGTTTTCCATCGTGAGGGGAATATGCAGGAAGTGACGGCTACTCTGCGAGGTGTAAAGTTCCATCAGAAAGTGACCGATAAGGGAAAAGGCTTGGTGGAGATTTCTATTGATGCGCTGTCGGACACTACTTTGAACCAGGCAGCCTATTACTGTATTGCTTTAAGTCCGGAAAACTACATTGATGCCAAAGTAAGGGTAAGTGGCAGGAAGCTGACCGTTACTTCGGCCAATAGGAAGTTGGAATTCAAGTTCAATAAGTCTGTAAAGGCCACGGTTGAAAAAGAGTCTACCGGTACTGTTGTGTATATCTCGCTAATGCCGATTCTGAAAAAGGCTGGGAGAACAGCATTGTCTATGGAACTGCATGCTTCCGGAGTGATAGATCACAGTGACGCGGAAATTACATTGGATATGCAGAATCCGGGAAGTTTGTTTGCAGGCTTTGGAGGGAATTTCCGCCTGCAGAATCCTGCTGCCGACCCTAAAGTGATAGATTACTGTCTGGAAAACTTGCGCGTAGCTTATGGCCGTGTGGAATTTCCGTGGAGATTGTGGCAACCCGAAGAAGAATCCGATCCTATTGCCGTGGCACAGAATGGGGGACTGAACAAGCGGGTGGAGGAAAGTCTCCTCATGGCAAAACGCTTGAAGGCGATGGGAATGCCGGTAATACTAAGCTGTTGGTTTCCGCCTGCATGGGCCATTGACGGAGGTCCTGCAAGTTATGCCCGTCAAGGTGGTGTCATTGCTTATCGTCTGGATAACCGGAAAAAGGAGAAGATTTATAAATCCATGGCAGATTATCTGTTGTATGCCAAACGGTATTATGGTATTGAGTTCTCCATGTTCTCGTTCAATGAATCGGATTTGGGTATTGATGTCCTCCACACTCCGCAGGAGCATGCAGATTTCATTAAGGAGTTCGGTGCTTATCTGGCAGGGTTGAATCTTCCTACCCGCATGCTGCTTGGCGACAATTCGGATGCCACTACTTTCGATTTTATCCTTCCTGCTTTGAACAATCCTGAGACTCATAAGTATATTGGTGCAGTTTCTTTCCATTCATGGCGTGGTTGTGATGATGTTACGTTAAGGAAGTGGGCGGATGCTGCCAAAGAGATTAATGTACCACTCTTGGTTGGTGAGGGTAGTACGGATGCCGCTGCTCATGGTTATGCCGAGATATTCAATGAGTCGACGTTTGCACTTTATGAAATCAATCTGTATACACGTATTTGTACGATTTGCCAACCATTGTCCATCTTGCAGTGGCAGCTCACTTCAGACTATTCGTTGTTGTGGGGAGGCGGCATTTATGGTTCCAAAGGTCCTTTGCGTCCTACGCAACGTTTCTGGAATATCAAGCAACTGGCCTCCACTCCGGCCGATGCTTTGGCCATTCCGGTCAGTAGCAGCAAGAAAAATGTAAACTGTGCGGCTTTCGGAAATATGGTGCGCGGAGAATATGCCGTCCATATGGTCAATAATGGGGCGGATTGCGAGGCTGTCATCTCCGGTATCCCTGCAGAAGTGAAGAAACTGAAAGTCTATGTGACCAATACAAAGGACTGCATGAAGGAAACTGCAGTGAAAGTGGAGAATGGGCAGGTACGGGTACACTTGCCGGCCATCAGTTTCATTACCTTATTGTCTGATAAATAGTTTTGAAATAGAATAATATAAATGATTACTAAAGAATAGTGATATGAATATAACTACATGTCTGTTTACAGTTCTGGGAGGGATGGCCACTTTAGGGCATCCTTCAGAAACTATACGTTTGAATCAGTTAGGGTACTATCCCCAGCAGGAAAAAGTAGCAGTGGTGAATACCGGTGAGGTACGTGAATTTACCATAGTAGATGCAGCCACGGGCAATCGGGTATTTTCCGGTAAGCCCGGATATATTGCTTCATCTGCTTGGTCGGATAAGAGCAGGACGATATTGGATTTCAGTGACATCACGGCACCGGGAAACTATTTTCTGATGGTTAACGGAGATTCAGTGGCATTCGAAATAAAAGAAAGAGTACTGTCCCCTTTGGCCGATGCTGCTTTGAAATCTTTCTATTACCAACGTACGGGCATGCCCATCGAAGCGACTTATGCGGGTCGGTGGAGCCGTCCGGCAGGCCATCCCGATGACAAGGTACTGATACATCCCAATGCTGCCGGGCCGGAACGTAAGGCGGGAACGGTGATTTCTTCTCCGGGAGGATGGTATGATGCCGGAGACTATAACAAGTATATTGTGAACTCCGCCTATTCCATCGGACTGATGCAGGCGATTTATGCCCGCTTTCCTGACTATTTTATCCGTCAACGGGTCAACATCCCGGAAAGCGGAAACCACACGCCCGATTTGCTGGACGAGATGTACTATAACCTGAGATGGATGCTGACTATGCAAGACCCTGCCGACGGAGGAGTCTACCACAAGCTGACTACCCCTTCGTTCGAGGGATTCATCAAGCCTACGGAGTGTAGGCAGCCCCGTTATGTGGTTCAGAAATCAGTAACGGCGGCATTGGACTATGCTGCGGCTTTGGCGCAGGCTTCTGCCTTGTTTGCTCCTTACGAAGAGGATTATCCGGGCTTTTCGACAGTGGCTTTACAGGCTGCCGAACGTGCTTACGCCTGGGCAGAAGCGCATCCGCAAGCGCTCTATCATCAGGACCTCCTCAACAAGCAATATCAACCTGCCGTGGTTACGGGAGCTTACGGTGATCGTAGTGCCGATGACGAATTCTTCTGGGCGGCTTCCGAGCTCTATCTTGCTACGGGAAAGCCTGTTTACCGGGAACAAGTGAAGAAGCATCTGCCCACTGCATATAAGACTCCTTCTTGGGGCAATACCACTGCGTTGGGCGTGTTTGCCTGGCTGCAACCGGGCAGGGAATATCAGGGTGAAGACGTGGAATTGGCAAATGCCATGAAAGACCTGTTACTGGACTATGCTGCCGAGGCTGTGCGGGGTGCTGACCGCTCTCCTTTCCATGCTCCTTACGGCAACGATGCCAAAGATTTCTTCTGGGGATGCCTTGCCGAAGGGTGTGCTAACCAAGCCACTTCACTGGTTTGCGCCTATTTGCTTACGGGCGAGAAGTCGTACCTGACGAACGCCTACCGCAATATGGACTACATTTTAGGAAAGAATGCTACGGGATATTGTTATGTTACCGGTTTCGGGATGAAGAGTCCTCTGTATCCGCACCATCGTCTCTCTGCATCGGATGACATAGAGGCACCTCTTCCCGGTTTCCTGGTTGGCGGTCCCAATCCTGGGCAGCAGGATGGCGTTGCTTATGCTTCCAACCTGCCGGATGAGTCTTATGCAGATGTGGAGGGTTCGTATGCTTCCAATGAGATAGCCATTAATTGGAGTGCCGCTTTGGTGGCGTTGGTGTCTTCGTTGGATGCTTTGATGTCAAAATGATGTTCCTATTCAGCCTGCTGCCTTATAAATTCGGACGGGCTGATGTTGAATTCATCTTTAAAATGCTTGGAGAATACCTTGGGGGAGTTATACCCCAAGGTATATGCAATTTCCGAAACTTGCATTTGGCTTTCTGTCAGGAGTTGCTGTGCCCGTTTCATGCGGATGGTTCTGATGAACTCGATGGGTTTCTTTCCCGTAATCTTAATCATTTTCTTATAGAAATAGCTGCGTGATATATTCAGGCTGCTGGCAAGCTCCTCGACGGAAAACTCGGTTTCGCTGATATTGTCCTCTACAATCTGGATGGCTTTTTCTACCAACTGCTGGTCAAGAGGGGTGATGGTGATGCGGCTTGGTTCGATTTTAATTTCTTGATTGAATATTTCCTGCCGCTTTACGTTCATTTCAATAATCTTGTTGATACGCAGTTTGAGGACTTCCATATTGAAAGGCTTGGTGATGTAGTCGTCTGCGCCGACGTTAAGTCCCTCCAATTGGTGCTCCTCGCTTGCTTTGGCTGTCAGCAGGATGATGGGGATATGTGAATAGCGTATATCGTTCTTGATGGTTGAACATAGTTCCAGACCATCCATTTCGGGCATCATGATGTCACTGACCACTAAATCAATATCTTCCTTTTCCAGTACATTTAGTGCATGTTTTCCGTTTGTGGCTTTTAATACATGATACTGCCTGGCAAGACTTTCAGAGAGAAATTTCAAGAAGTCGTAGTTGTCATCTACGAGTAGTATGGTGAATGGATGGGATTCTTCCTTTATTTCCGGTTCTTCGACCGGTTCTCCGTTTTTGGTTTCATTACTGTTCTGGTGCAGGGGTAGGGTAATCAGGAATACAGAACCACAAGGCTGGTTATCCCTGACACAGACAGTACCCTGATGCATCTTTACGTATTCGGAAACAATGTGCAGTCCAATGCCGCTGCCTCCGTTGCTCGACTGGTTTTTGCCCGACTGATAGAATCTTTGGAATATTTTCTCCTTGGCTCCATCCTCTATGCCGCAACCGGTGTCGGTAAAGGTCAGTTCCAGATTTGTGCCTCTTACGGCAATATCCAGTGAGATGCTTCCTTTATTGGGAGTGAACTTGAATGCATTTGACAGGATATTTGTGCATATCTTGCGTATCTTGCCATAGTCAAAATCCATGAATACAGAATGTTGTGGAGCGGTAAGGCTATAGCTGATGTTCCGTTTCTGTGCTATCGGATCGAAAGAGTGGAATATTTCACTCAGAATGATAAGGATGTTGTCATGTTTGCATTTCAGGGTTTCAGCCTTGGCATCCAGCTTTCTGAAATCCAGCAGTTGGTTAATCAATTCCAGCAGATAGTCGGCATTTTGTTTGACTATATCCAGAATGCCTTTACGATATTCGGGATGGTCTACGAAAAACTCTTCAAGCGGATTGATGATAAGTGACAAGGGAGTCCGCAGTTCGTGGCTTATGTTGGCAAAGAACTGCAGTTTCATATTGTTGATTTTCTGCTGCCTTTCATTTTCCACCTCGATGGCCTGCATGATTTGTTTCTGCTTTTGGCGTAAGCGCAGATTGCGGATAATGGACAGAAGGATACACAAAATGATACCGGTATATATGGTATAGGCCCACCAGGTGCGCCACCAAGGAGGGAGTATCTTTATTTTCAGTTCCTTGACGTTGGGGCTCCATATGCCTTGTGAGTTGCATGCCTTGACGGATAAAGTATAGTTTCCGGCAGTCAGCATGGATAGGTTTACTTTGTTGTTTTCAGCATAAATCCAGTTGGAATGAATCTTATAGGCATATTTTATCTTATCCGTTTCCACCAGGTCGAGGGCAGAGAAGGACAGAGTGAATGAATTTTCCTTTTCAGTGAAGGAAAGATGTTGTGCACATTCAAGTGAGCTGCCGTTCAGGATGTCCGGATGGGGCATTCCGGATTTGAATTCAATGTCGGTAAGGTAAATGTTGGCATCATAACTTGTGGTCAGGATGTCTTGTGGAATGATAGTCTGGTAACCTTGAGGAGTACCTATCAGTATATTGCCGTTCTGCAGTTTGAGGATGGCGTGGACATTGGTATCGTTGCATATCAGTCCGTCGCTTACGGAGTAGTTCACGATGGTGTATGTATCGTTTGTTATTTTGATTCGTGAGATGCCGTTGCCGGTGCCAATCCACATTTGGTTGTTGTTGTCTTCTGTGATGGCTCTGACGAGATTGGCGGCAAGCCCGTTTTTCTGGTCAAGAAAGTAGATGGAGTCGTTCTTCTGGTTCCATATGCTCAGTCCGTGTGGATGTCCTATCCAAAGAAGGTCCCGGCTGTCCTTATAGACAGTGAGCATATTGTTCTCCTTGAAGCGGCTGGCTTCGGCGTATATATTATAGGCTTGGGTTTCCGTATCGATGATAATGAGTCCTCCTCTGGTTGCTACGTAAAGGGTGCTGTCTTTGTCATAGTACATATCACGGACAAAGAATTCTCCCGGACGGTACAAGATGGTGTCAAACTGCCCGGTTTCCGGATTTAACCTCTGTATGTATCCTTTCATGGTACCTATCCAGATGTATCCGTGTTTGTCCACCTCTACTGTATACACATTGTTCTCGAGAAGTTGGCTGTTATTTACTGTGTATTGTTTGATTTGCCCTTTCGAGTAGCATAGCAGTCCTTTCTGGAAGGTGCCTATCCATAGGCGGTTTTTGGAGTCGATGGATAAGTCGACTACAATATTGGCGGGAGTTACTATCTTTTCGTATGAATCGGTCACCAGTGAACGTCGGATTAGTCCCGTACCGTCTGTTCCGTAGTAAATGGATTCCTGGTTTGTGTCTTCGCAGAAGGTTAGGATATCATCATATTCCAGGGATTTGTTGCATAGTATGATTTGGGACATGGGGCTATAATAGGAAATACCGTGTTTGAAATTCCCTATGTATATGGTTCCGTCTTTGTCCCGGTAAATGGTATTCAGATTGTTGCTGGCAATGGTGTGCGGTTTCAATGGATTGTGCACCAAGTTGGTAAGAGATTTGGTTAGGGCGTTGTAAACGAACAACCCCATATGGCTGGTAAGTATCCATACGTTGCCGTCTCCCAGGTCGAGGATGCGTTGCACGCGATTGTACTGTATGTGGGTGTTATCGTTCAGGCTGATGTCCTCCCATTGCTGTGTAAAACTGTTCTTGTGCAAAAGCAGGCTGTTTTGGAAGGTGTATACCCATAGGCTTTCGTTTTGGTCTATGTAAATGTGTGGCTCATGATTCTGCAGCAAAGGTCTATAGACGGCGGGAATGGCTATTTCTTTGACTTCGGAAGTCTGCTTGCTGATACTGTATAGGGTACCGTTGGAGTACATTATATAAATGAACTGGACACCTATATAGAGGCATGAAATCTTTTCAACTGCCAATGGATAGGCTTTGATGGAGCTGTTGTCCATGCTTCGTATGTAAAGTTTGGAATAGTCGTAGGCCCAAAACTCATTCTTGGATGTTTTTCCCATCCTCAGAATATTTTTACTGGGGATTTGCAGCCCATCGAGTATGGGTTTATAGTCATTGTCGAATTTACCGGTCTTATAATTATAGATACTGTAGCCGCTGGAAGTCCTTATCCATACATTGTCGTCCGGTCCTTCGAAGATTTCGCTGATGGCATCGTCCGGCAGATCGGAGTTGTTTTGGTAATACTGCTGGAAGGAGTAGCCGTCGTATTTATTGAGTCCTGATTCTGTTCCCACCCAGAGGAATCCCCTTTTGTCTCTGTAGATGCTTCGGACACTGTTGTTGGAGAGTCCTTCTGTTGTAGAGAGCTGCTTGAACATGACAGCCGGCGGGATTTCCGCTGAATTACCTTGAACAGCAAGGAGGAAGGCCAGATTGCATATAAAGAATAGGAGCAGTTGTTTCATGTATTTTCTTTATTAGAAGAATTAACAATATTGTAACTGCAAACTTAAATATAATCCTCCGAACGAGCAAGGGAAGATTTGCGTATTCGCGTGGGATGATATCCTCCGTTTGGTGAAAAATAGTATGCATTTTGTTTCCAATGGCCCTATATGGGTTCTATGAAACAAAACCGGATATTAAAAGACATTTTTAAGGCATCTGTGTTTCCTTTAAGAAAAATACATTTGCAGGCGAGATCATTTAAATCCTAATAGTATGAAGAAAGAACTTTTAGCAGTGGCGATGCTGTTGTTTGCCGGCGGCAATCTGTTGGCACAGCCACATGTCAATGACGGTACCTCGTATTTGATGAACCAACCTCTGGACATGAGTACCGATTTCCGTGACTTGAGTAATACCTTGTTTTTTGCAGATCACCTGGAGTCATTCGATGCCAAGTCGGGTGAAGGGCTGGTGAACTGGAAACGCGGGCATCTGATGCCCCGTCAAGCCTTCAATACCAACGGTGCACAGCCCCGTAAAATGAGAATGCTCGATTTTCCTTTCACTGCCTATGAAAATGACCCTAACCTCAAATTCAAGATTGACTTTGTAACTCCGCGTACGGTACGTATCCGTATGCTAACGACCCCGGTGGAACCTAAACCTGTCGCTTCCATCATGTTGGCAAAGGAACCGGGCAGGGATGGAAGCTGGAAAGTTATCGAGACGAATGACAAGATTATCTATTCCAGCGACTATGGAACCATTCAGATTAACAAGAATCCCTGGAGAATCGTCTTGAAGGATAAAGCCGGACGTATCTTGAGCCAGACTGCCGCTTTGAGCGACGCGGACTCTACGCAGGTAAAATATACGCCGTTCTGTTTTGTGAAGCGGGGAAGCGACAATGCTCGCCGCATCAATCCGGTATTTACCTTGACTGCAGATGAAATGATTTTTGGTTGCGGAGAGTCTGCCACTGGGCTGAACAAGGCCGGACAGAAGGTGAACTTGTTCGTTACAGACCCACAAGGGCCTGAGACGGACCAGATGTACAAACCGATTCCTTTCTTTATGAGTAACCGGGGATATGGTATGTTTATGCATACATCCGCTCCCGTGACTTGTGATTTTGGTGCTACCTATATTGGGCTGAACAAAATGTTCATGGGTGACGAGAACCTGGATTTGTTCGTTTTCTTCGGCGAGCCGAAAGATATTCTGGACGAGTACACCGATTTGGTAGGAAAGCCGGGCATGCCCCCCTTGTGGTCTTTCGGTACGTGGATGAGCCGTATTACCTATTTCAGTGAAAAGGAAGGTTATGATGTAGCGGCCAATATCCGTAAGAACAAGTATCCGTGCGATGTTATCCATTTCGATACCGGCTGGTTTGATGTGGACTGGCAGTGTGACTATAAATTCTCCGAGAACCGTTTCCAGAATCCACAGCAGATGTTGAAGGATTTGAGGTCACAAGGTTTCCATGTATGTTTGTGGCAGTTGCCTTATTTCACTCCTAAAAATCGTTATTTCTCTGAACTGATAGAGAAAGACATGTATGTGAAAAATGGAAATGGTGAACTTCCCTACGAAGATGTGGTGCTCGATTTTTCCAATCCGGAAACCGTAAAGTGGTATCAGGACAAACTGGCGGGATTGCTGAATATCGGTGTCAGTGCCATTAAAGTAGACTTCGGCGAGGCTGCTCCACTGAACGGTATTTACGCTTCCGGCAAGAGCGGATGGTATGAGCATAACCTCTATCCGGTGCGTTATGATATGGCAGTGTCCGAGATAACCAAGAAGTTGCACAACGAGAATATAATGTGGGCACGTGCCGCATGGGCCGGTTCCCAGCGTTATCCATTGCATTGGGGCGGTGATGCTGCAACTACGAACACGGGTCTGCTGGGTACGCTTCGTGCAGGCTTGTCCTTCGGCTTGTCCGGTTTCTCCTTCTGGAGCCATGATATGGGTGGCTTTGTAAAATCCACTCCGGAGGACTTGTATTGCCGCTGGATACCGTTCGGTTTCCTTACTTCCCATACCCGCGCACATGGGGCACCTCCGACAGAGCCGTGGTTGTATGACAGCAAGCGTGTGCAGGATGTCTTCCGCAAGAGTGCAGAGATGAAGTACCGTCTGATGCCTTATGTGTATGCTCAGGCTAGGGAATGTACAGAAAAGGGCTTACCGATGCTAAGAGCCTTGTTTGTAGAATTCCCCGATGATCCGGGAGCATGGAAAGTGGATGACGAGTATCTCTTCGGTTCGCAGATTCTGGTTGCCCCCTTGCTTGAATCCGGTATGACGGGCCGCACAGTTTACCTTCCCGAAGGAAAATGGATAGACTACCAGACAGAGAAAGTCTACGAAGGCGGATGGCACCGGATTGAAGCAGGCAGTCTGCCGATAATCATGCTGGTACGTGACGGTTCGGTACTTCCTCATCTGAAGTTGGCGCAGTCCACTGCTGAGATGGATTGGAGCAAAATGAGCCTGAAGGTATACAGTGCTGACAAGAAGCAGGCGGAAGGATTGGTTTGTCTACCTGCCGACAACCGTATTCAGGTTGTGAAAGTGGATTGTGGAAAGGCCAAACCGCAACTGTTGAACCAGGTTGAAGGCACTTCCCTGAGTTTCTGAACTTAATCTTTGAAAATCTATATTGAATTCACCCCTGTCGGTATGGAAGAGAAAGGGATATAGTTACCGAAATCTGTGCCACTATGGTGGCACAGATGTGCCTTCCCAATGGCACGGCAGTGCCTCTATAGTGGCACAAAATTGTGTCGCATATCTTTTTCCCGATGTGCTTATGACCGGGGTATTTGTTAAACCTAAGTATTTAGTATTTATGAGAAATGTGATGAAGTATTTGGGTATCATGTCAGTATCGCTGGCATGTGCCGGACCTCTCTTTGCAACAAGCGTACAGCCGTTTGCAGGTGTCACTGTCGTACAGCAGAGTGTAGTTACTGTGAAGGGCCAAGTGGTGGATGAGAAAGGCGAGCCCATCATCGGTGCCAATGTCATTGTGGAAGGTACGACAAACGGTATGATTACCGATTTGGACGGTAACTTCTCCTTGCAGTGTCCCGTAGGTTCTACGCTGAAGACCAGTTACATCGGTTATCTGGCGCGAACGGTCAAAGTAACCGGGAATATGAATGCTCTGAAAATTATTTTAAAGGAGGATACCGAAACCTTGGATGAGGTAGTTGTTGTGGGCTACGGTACGATGAAGAAATCCGACCTCACCGGTTCTGTGGCTTCCGTGAATGCGGAGGAAATGATGAAGCGGAATCCGGTGAACTTGGGACAAGGTTTGCAGGGAGCTGCGGCAGGTGTATCTGTCATCCGTTCTTCCGGTGACCCGGAAGGAGGTTTCTCCATCCGTATCCGCGGTGTGGCAACCGTGAATGGCTCTGCCGACCCACTCTATGTAGTGGACGGTGTGCAGGTGGGAACTTCCATCGATTTCTTGAATCCTAATGATGTAGAGTCCATCGAAATTCTGAAAGATGCTTCGGCTACAGCAATCTATGGTACCCGCGGTGCCAATGGTGTCATTATGATTACTACCAAGAGCGGCGGTAAGGGTAAGGCAAAGGTGAACTTCTCGGCCAACTATGCCCTTCAGTTCAATTCGAATAAGATTGATGTGGCTGACGCGGACTTGTTTGCAAGCGCTGTACGTTCCGCCGTCAAGAATGACGGTATTGCCATGACCAATCTGGCGTATGGCGAGGATTACATAGGCAGACTGAACAGCATTGACTGGCAGGACGAAATGTCACGCACGGCATTACAGCAGAACTATAATCTTTCTGCTTCGGGAGGCAGCGAAAATACCCAGGCCAACTTATCTCTGGGTTACTTGAACAATCAAGGTATCGTGATTGAATCGAATTTTAAACGCTTGACGGCACGCGCTAATATCACCCACAAAGTGAAAGACTTCCTGCATGTAGGCTTGAACTTGAACTATGCGCATTCGGAAAAGATGGGAGGAGGCAACCTGAGAAACTATGCACAAGCCATTCCAACCATGGATTATGTAGAGGACGGTGTTTTCTATTCCATGCCTATTGTGTTGCCCGACGGTACTTGGGGACATTACAAGAAAGAAGGTAATGGGGATGTGAACAAGGGAGCTGACAATCTGGTTGCTGCTGCCAAGACTGCCGACAGCATCAATAAATGGGACCGTCTGCTCGCCAGTGCTTTCCTGCAGCTCGATTTGTACAAAGGATTGACTTTCAAGACCATTGCCAGCTATAATTATTATACCAGAGGTTATAATGGCTATACGGCTTACAATGACAGAACTTTTGGAACTCAAGACCGTAAGGACTCGTTCTCGCTGAATCAGAGCCAGTCTACCTCACTTGGTCTGGAAGCGTTCTTGAACTATGACTGGTCCAATGAGCACCACCGCGTAAGTGCAATGGCCGGTTTCTCTACCAGTGATACGAACGGTGCCTGGCTGAATTCCAGTGCCAACGATTTCCCGGCAGATAACATCCGCCAAATTTCATTGACCAATGATCCTTCTTCCAAGCAAACGGATGGCGGGCTGGACCTGAAGACAAGATTCCTTTCTTACTTCGGCCGTCTGACTTATACTTTGAACGACCGCTATATTGTGACTGCAACGGTACGCCGCGACGGTTCTTCGAACTTTGGTGCCGGCAATCGTTACGGTACATTCCCTTCCGCTTCTGTAGCTTGGCGTCTTTCCGAGGAAAAGTTCATTAAGGATTTGGAACTGTTCAGTAACTTGAAGTTGCGTGCCGGATGGGGACAGACCGGTAATGCGGGCAATGGTACCAACTTGTCCATTGCACAGTTGTCTTCGGCAAATGCAATGTACTGGTTCTTTAATGGTTCGAGTGTGATTAACGGTGCCGGTATCGCCCAGCAGAAAGAAATTGATACCAACTTGAAATGGGAAACCAATGAGCAGACAAATATCGGTATTGACTTTGCCTTTATGAACAATGAGCTTTCTTTCTCTGCCGATTACTTTATCCGTGACGCAAAGGATCTGCTTCTGTATCGCCAGATTCGTCCTTCTACCGGTTTCTCCAATGTCTATACTAACGCGGGACATATCCGTAACTCAGGTTTCGAGTTTACTGCTGCGTGGAACAAGAGCTTCAGCGATTGGAATATCGGCATAAGACTGAATGGGTCTACTCTGAAGAACGAGGCTATTGAAGTCGGCGATCCGATATTCAGCAAGTCAGGTTCAGCACAAGATGGCGACAACTGGGACAACCACTCCATTACACAGAACGGCTATCCTGTAGGTTCCTACTATGGCTGGAAGGTAGAAGGCATTTTTAGAACCCAGGCCGAAATTGATGAAATGAATAGGCTGGCGGTTGAAAAGGGAGTTGAAAGTGGTGTATATCAGGACAAGACTACTCAGCCCGGCGACTATAAGTTTGTTGATTTGAATGGTGACGGGCAGATTACCGATGCCGACCGTACTGTTATAGGCAATGGATATCCCAAGTTCACTTACGGAATGAACCTTACCGCTTCCTGGAAAAACTTTGATTTCTCGATGAACTTGTACGGTGTAGCCGGTATGGATATCCTTTCTTATTCTTCGGCCCGCTTGACCTCTGTCTATGCACCCGACGGCGGTTATCAGAATGTACTGAAGGAATATATCAATAATGCATGGTCATCTTCGAATACCGGTGCCAAATATCCGCGTATCACCAAGACAGACTATAATAAGAATATGCGTGTGTCCGACGCCTACATCCAGAAGGGGGATTATCTGAAGATTTCAAATATTCAGATAGGATATACATTCCCGAAGAATGTGCTGAAACCGGTGAAAATGGAAAATGCACGCGTATTTGCCAGTGTCGACAATGTATGTACCATTTCTTCGTACAATAAGTTCGGCGATCCGGAAGTTGGTGACTCCAATGTATTGTATTCGGGATTTGACGGAGGACGTTATCCGTTCCCGATGTCGGTTACTTTCGGTCTGAGTGTACAGTTCTAATACTAACGGATAAAAAATATGATTATGAAAAACTTATATAAACTGTTGATCGGTGTGCTGGCCTTAAGCACCGTAACGTCTTGTGACGATTATTTGGAAGTGGATCATTACGATATTCTTCCGGCGGATTTCATGTTTAAGACGGAGGAGAATGTCCTTTCCGGATTGAACGGACTTTATGATACCTTTTATACGGACCAGCACGGTTCCGGTGATGACGAGACATGGGGATTCAAGCCTCAGGTATTTGCTGCCAACCATTCTACGATGGACTGTCAGGCTTCCGGTTGGGATGCGGAATGGCAGCGTCATGCCTGGAAACCCGATAAGGGTTCCCTGGAGACTGCATGGCGGATGAGTTATCGTGCAGTGGACCGTGCAAACCGTTTCCTGGCTGGCCTGGAGACAGCGGATGCCTCTATATTTGCGGACAGCAATTCCAAGACCGTTTATGAAGCGCAAGCACGTGCCATCCGCGGTTATAACTACCTTTACCTGACGAAACTTTTCGGAAGGGTACCGATGTTGCTTACCGGTGAAACCTATACTACTTCGGTAGGAAAGGCACGCCCGGAATCCGTGGATGAGACTTATGCGGCTATCGAGGAAGATTTGTCTTTTGGACGCGACCATCTGGATTGGTTACCCATGAATGGTGAATACGGACGTATAACCAAGGGGTTCTGCAAAGCTTATTTGGCCGAGCTGTATATGTTGAAGAAAGACTTTACGAAAGCCAAGACGGAACTGAAGGATATAGTGGACAGTGGAACCTATTCATTGGAGCCCTGCTTCGGTAACCTTCATGCCTGGGATACACATTGGACCAAAGAGTCCGTATTTGAGGTGATGTATCATGAACAAGGATATATGGGTTGGGGAGCCGATTCGTCTTCAGATGCCATGATGTGGTACGGATATATGTGCGCGGCACCCGAATGGGGAGGCTGGGGTTCTCTCTGTCTTTCTTGGGAGTTTGTACGTTCCTTTGAACCGGGTGACAAACGCCGCCAGTACTCTGCTGTTGCCAAAGGGGATACGCATCCCATTACCGGGCAGACTGTAGGGGTGACAAGTGGTTTTGACGGTCTTTTCCAAGGCTCCGAAAATATGCCTACTGTTTATTCCTTGAAATACTGGAGATGCAAGCCAGGTGAGAACAACAAAGTATTCAATCCTATTTCATTGACTCTGAAGCGTTATGCAGGCATCATGCTCGACTATGCAGAATGTTGTTTCGAGACAGGTGACAACGCTACCGGATGGAACATGATACGTCAGATACGTAACCGTGCTTGGGGTAATTTGGAGATGGGAGCGACGATGATTGACCTACCCGCCGACATGTTGAATACCCAGACGGTGGAAGTGCCGGATGCAGAGACCTATTATACAAGCTATAAAGCAGCCAAAGGCTATACTTCTCCGGTATGGAAGGTGGCGCTGATTATAGAGCGTCGCCATGAATTCAATGCCGAGTTCTCGCTTTACCATGATTTGTGCCGTATGGGTATGTGCAAAGAATGGTTTGCCGCCGAATATCCGAAGACAGCAGCCAACTCTTCACAAGAGGCTTGTCTGCAGACTGGTGACTCATTCCGTTTCTTTGAGCACGAGGCTTATCAGGAAATCTTCCCGATTCCGACGAATGAGATTCTGACCAACCCGCTCATCAATCAGGCTGACCAGAATCCGGGATATTGATAAATTATAAATAAACACTTAATAATAAAATATTTGTGAGTGAAATGTCTGGCACCAGTAGTTGTTGTGATAGACGTCAGCGTCTGTCGTGATGAAAGCCGGTGTCTGACATGACAAACACCAGTACTTGAGACGACGAACACCAGTCTCTGATAAACGGGGAATTATACAAGGAAAAGTTTGATGGTTTTAGAGAATAATTATGGAAAGGAAGATGTTTTATTGGATAGCACTGCTGGTTGCATATTGTCTGGCAGGTTGCCGGTCGCATTTAGGGGAGACAGATATGCAGACACGCATGCGTACAGAGATTGTCACGAATGTCAGAGACAGCGTGTTGCCGTTTTGGATGGATTATGCAGTGGCTCCCGACGGCGGTTTTTATGGAACTGTATTGCGGAATGGTACTCCGGTAGTGGATGCTCCGAGAGGAGGGGTTCTGAATGCCCGGATTCTGTGGAGTTTTTCTGCCGCATACCGTACGTTTAAGGATGAGGCTTATCTGAAGCTTGCGGATAAATCGCAACGCTACTTCATTGATACATTTATAGACAAGGAACATGGTGGGGTATATTGGCTGGTCAATCCTGACGGTGAGGTGCTGAATGCTTCCAAATATACGTATGCTATGACCTACGCCATCTATGGGCTGGCTGAACACTATCTGGCAACAGGTAACAGCGAGAGTCTGGATATGGCTGTCGGTTTATATCATACCTTGGAGGAGAAAGGCCGTGAATCGCAATATGACGGTTATGTGGAATCTTTTACTGAAGATTGGAAACAACTGGATAATTATGATAACAATGCACCCAAGACTATGAATGCGCATTTGCACGTGTTGGAGGCTTATACCCTTTTATATCAATGCTGGAAAGACGACGGACTGAGGAAACGACTCAAGTTCTGCACCGGGTTGTTTATGGACCGTATTTATGACTCTTCAAGGAGGCATTTTAATTTGTTCTTTGATAATGCATGGAACAGTCTGGTTGAGATGGACTCTTATGGGCATGATGTGGAGGCGGGATGGCTGCTTTGTGAGGCTGCCCGTGTGTTAGAAGACCGGCAACTGATGGATAGGGCGAATCGGCTTGCGCTGGATGTGACGGATGCTTGCTTGGCGGAAGGACTGAGTGACAAAGGGTATATGATGTATGAAAAGAAGGGCGGAAGAACAACCGGGCATGCCTCATGGTGGGGCCAGATTGAAACGATGATAGCTTGTGTCAATGCCTGGCAAATCAGCGGGAATGACGTTTATCTGCAATCGGCCGATACGGTTTGGACTTTCGTAAAGGACTGTATGATAGACCGGGAATACGGTGAATGGTACAGTGATTGTTTTGATGGAGAACCCAAGAAGGATACTCCCAAAGTGAGTATGTGGCGTTGCCCGTATCATACGGTACGCTTGAGAGTGGAAATACATAATCGTTTAAAATAGTATTTATGAAGAAATTTATAGCAGGTGCAGCATCACTGATGCTTTGTATGGGGCTGCACGCCCAGGATTTCAGAATCAATCCATCGGGATATTTTGAGAATGGCGGGGCCAATGTGATGGTGTTCAGTGACGTCTACCCTGAAGGACACCAGGGAGGACTGACCCTTGTTTTGAATGGAGACCGCAGGGCTGCCAATGGAGATGTGCGCTTTGAAATCTCGCAAGGGCAGTGGCAGGGATTGCCCAAGATGAGAAGCCGGGTGGTGGATGAGGCTGACAATGAAATCCGTGTCACATTGAGTTATCCGGATTCGGCCAAACATATGGCAGGCTTTAATCCGATGCTTTATCCGGATTTTGTTTTTGGCTATACCATTAAGGTCAAAGGCGAGAAGGATTATCTGGTATTGACCGTTGATTTGGACCAACCGGTGCCCGAGCGGTTTGCCGGCAAGTTGGGCTTTAATCTGGAATTGGTACCTTCCACTTTGCTGGGCAAGCCGTGGATTATGGACAACCGGACGGGAGTCTTTCCCCACCAGGCGATGGGGCCCACCATGAAACAGTCTTCCAACATGGAGCATATCGGAGATTTCAACCCTGGCGGGAAAGCTGATTTGGACCAGTTGCTGTTGGATAGAAAGACTTATAACCCGATGATTGCCGATGATATCGTCTCTGCTCCTTTTGCCGAGGGGAAAAAGTTTGTACTCAATCCTCAGGATGATTTGGCAAAGATTACGATTGAAAGTGAGAAAGGAGACTTGCTGCTGTATGATGGAAGGATAAATCATAACAACGGTTGGTTTGTGCTCCGTTCGGAGTTCCCGGTAGGGACAAAGGAAGGTGCGGTGAAATGGATAATCCGTCCGACAGTCACTAAAGACTGGCGTTATGCACCGGTGGTGCAAGCCTCTCAAGTAGGTTACCATCCTGGACAGAAGAAAGTAGCTGTCATAGAGTTGGACAAACGGGATACAGACTTCAAGCAACCTGCCCTTTATCGCATTGTTGCCGATGGCAGGAAACTGGTAAAGCAGCAGGCTGCCAAGGATTGGGGAGATTTCCAACGTTACCACTATCTGCAGTTCGACTTCACGGAAGTGACGGAAGAAGGGCTCTATCAGGTGATGTACGGCGATGCTGCTTCTCCGGTGTTCCGCATTGCCAAAGATGTGTGGGACAAGGGTATCTGGCAGGCAGAGGTGGAATACTTCTTGCCGGTACAGATGTGCCACATGCGTGTGAACGAAAAATACCGTGTATGGCATGACTTCTGTCATCATGACGATGCACGTATGGCCAAAACCGATATCAACCATATAGACGGATATACTCAAGGAACCTCTACTCTTTGTAAGTATCAGCCGGGTGATTTGGTTCCAGGGCTGAATGTGGGTGGATGGCACGATGCGGGGACTATGACTTGCGTGTGGAATCCCAGGCAGGCGAGGCCTATATACTTGCCATGGCTTGTGAGAACTTTGGTGCCTATTGGGACGAGACTTCCATAGATTTTGAAAAGAAGATAGTCGAGATTCACCAGCCGGATGGAAAGAATGACTTGTTGCAGCAGGTGGAAAACGGTGCTTTGACGATAGTGGCGGGTTGGAAGGCTCTGGGGCGTCTCTACAGAGGGATTCTGTGTCCTACCGTACGCCAGTATGCACACTTGGGTGATGCGTCGGCCCATACAGACCATGTCAGTGGGACTGCCGACGACCGCTGGGTGTTTACGGAGGACAACCCTGGTAGGGAACTTCAAGTGGCTGCCTGGCTGGCAGGTATTTCACGTGTCTTGAAGGGACATAACGATGCATTGGGAGCGGATTGTCTGGAGATAGCCCGTGAATTGTTCAGGATTACCCGCTGCGACAACAACCGGGTGCTGACAGCCAAGGTACATGCTGCCGTAGAACTTTATCTGGCGACAAAGGAAGTGGAATACCGTGATTTCGTTTTGCAGCAGCAGGATTTCATCTGCAAGAACATCCGTCAGACGGGTTGGTTCATCGGACGTTTCGACAAGGCTGTGGGAAATGCACGTTTCAGCAAGGCTGTTCGCAAAGCACTGCCGGAGTTGCAGGCTATGTATCAGGAGTATAGCAGTAAAACTCCGTATGGAGTGCCGCATGACAGAGGTAACCGTTCTTCCGGTTCATGGGAACCCCAGCATCTGGGCTACAATTACTGTTACCTGCATGCTGCCTATCCTGACTTGTTTGCACCGGACTATATTTTCAATGCTGTCCAATACCTGCTCGGTATGCATCCGGGACGTAATCAGGCAGCGTTTGTAACGGGAGTCGGTGCCGAAACGATGAAAGCTGCCTATGGTGTCAACCGTGCCGACTGGTCTTATATTCCGGGTGGAGTGTCTCCGGGTACAAATCTGATTCGTCCTGACTTGCCCGAATTACTTCATTTCCCGTTCTTATGGCAGGAGGGTGAGTACTGTTTGGGCGGACATGCTACGTGGTTTATGTATATGGTATTGGCATCTCAGAAAATATTGAATGGTAATGAACAGTAAAATAAAGGTAGATAAGTTTGTAATTGTAGCTTTTCTGCTCTGCATGGTCTGCACTATGGCCATGCAGGCAAAAGCTTATGACAATTTTAAGGTATCGGTCTATGTACGTGCCTACGAGGTAGACAAGATGAAGGACATCCATTGGCTGGATTCGACTTGGAATGTGATTTCACAACAGTTGGAAGTGGACAAGATTTATCTGGAAACACATCGTGATTTACTGATTGTGGATGACGCCACCCTGGAGCAAGCTAAGAAATTTTTCCATGACCGGGGAATAGAGACTGCCGGAGGAATTACCTACACCATCAACGAGGCAAACAGTTTCGAGACGTTCTGCTATTCCAATCCCGAGCATCGTGAGATGGTGCGAAAGATTGCAGAACATACGGCAAAGCACTTTGACGAGTTTATTCTGGATGACTTTTTCTTCACCAGTTGCAAGTCGGACATAGAGATAAAAGCCAAAGGTGCGCAGAGCTGGACGGAATACCGTTTGAAGCTGATGACTGAAGCCGGGCGCGACCTTGTGCTGAAACCTGCCAAGAAGGTGAATCCTCGTGTAAAGGTAATCATCAAGTATCCCAACTGGTACGACCATTTCCAAGGTTTGGGCTTTAATCTGGAGGAAGGTCCCCAACTCTTTGACGGTGTCTGGACGGGTACCGAAACAAGGGATCCTGCCGGCAACCAGCATCTGCAGAATTATCTAAGCTATAATATTATCCGCTATTTCGATAATCTGCGTCCGGGCTACAACGGTGGAGGATGGGTGGACTCCGGTGGACTGAATCTAGGCATGGACCGCTATGCTGAGCAGCTGCATCTGACCATGCTTGCCAAGGCTCCCGAAATCATTCTCTTTGCCTATAACCAGCTTCTGGGCGTGAAGTTGTCTCCCAGGTTCCGTACCCCTTGGCAGGGCATGGGCACCAGCTTTAATTATGATGAGATGACTGCCCCTATCCGGCAGAAGGACGGAACTTCCATAGAGCCTACCACCATGGCACGCATTGCGGATGTTGTATTGAAACAGACTGATAAACTGATAGGTAAGTTGGGTAACCCCATTGGCATCAAGTCCTACAAGCCTTTTCATGTGGCGGGTGATGATTTCTTGCAGAATTATCTGGGCATGATAGGTTTGCCGATGGATATACGTCCCGTTTTTCCGAAAGACCAACAAGTGGTGCTGCTGACTGCCCAGGCGGCTCAAGCTCCGGAGCTCATGACCGACATTAGGAAGCAATTGCAAAGCGGACGGGATGTGGTGATTACAAGCGGCTTGCTGAAAGCCATTCCTGAAAAAATTGCCGAAATAGTAGAGTTGCGTTGTACCGATTTGAAAGCTCTTGTCAATGATTTTGGCCGATACGGACAAGCCGGACGCGATTTATTGATACCGCAGGTTCAGTATTATACGAATGATGCTTGGGAAGTAGTCAGTGCGGGCCGTCCGTTGACGGGAGGAGTATCGGGGTATCCTATTTTGTTGAGAGCTCCCTATGCCGCCGGCAATCTATATGTATTGACCATTCCCGATGATATGGGAAATTTATATGATTTCCCGGCAAAAGCCTTGAATGAGATTCGCCGCATTATGAGTAGGGATATGGATATCTATCTGGAGGCTCCCTCCAAAGTCGGATTGTTTGTGTATGACAATAAAACACTGGTGGTGGAGAACTTCAATGATGAACCGGTGGAAGTGCGTATTGTTACCGATGATGAGGTGACGAGGTTGGAAAATCTGGAGAATGGGGATATTCTGGCTCCCCTTCCTGCCGAACCCGTACAGAGCAGGCGTCCGGTGACACCAAAGAACTCTTTCCGTTTGTCATTACTGCCCCATTCGTATAAGGCTTTCCAATATAAATGACGGGTAAGAAGATTGTCGGATAGTTATTCGGAAGGGTAACGGGAGGTCGGTTCTACAATGGGCCGGCCTCCTTTGCTTCCAGTCATCCGTGAGAATGCTTGTGTTCTTTCAATATCCTGTGCGGCAGTGTCCCGTGCCCCAGCAACTCTATCGGGCAGTTGAAGTTGCGTTCCAGCCATTCTTTCGTAACGCCGGTATCGGGATGGTAGTCCAGGGTTTCGTTGACGCAGGCAATGGACTTGACTTGCTGCAACACCGTGCCGATGTCGTGGCTGACGAGAATAATGGCGCAATCCTTGTTTATCTCTGCCAGCAGTTCGTAGAGGCGGGCTTCGAAACGCTTGTCGATGTATGTGCTGGGTTCGTCGAGAATCACCACCTGCGGGTCGGAGATGATGGCACGGCCCAGGAGGGCACGTTGCAACTGTCCGCCGCTCAAAGCGCCGATGGCACGCTGCTCCATGCCTTCCAGCCCCATGCGGGCTATCACGGCAGAGGCTTTCTCGCGGTGCCGGGCGGTGAAGCGTGAAGCCAGCGGCTTCTTGCTGCTGAGTCCTGAAAGGATGACCTCCTCTACGGTGATGGGAAATTTCCGGTCGATGCTGCTGTACTGGGGCAAGTAACCCATAGATAATTGACAATTGACAGTTGATGATTGACAATTGGCAATTTCGGAGGGGGATGGGGGGCAGGAGTGATATAGAATTTCCCCGGCGGTGGGTTTCAGCAGTCCCAGTATACATTTGATAAGGGTAGTCTTTCCACCACCGTTGGGACCGATGATGCCCAGAAAATCACGTTCGTAGATAATCAGGTTTATATCATGCAGTACGGTCCGGTTATCGTATCCGGCGCTGAGGTTCTTTATCTCTATAATGGGGGATGCAGGCATAGCTTCTTCTTCGTTAAATGGACAGAATCATCGTTTACTCTTTTACAAGCGCTCTGGCGGTATTCATCATCTCCTCCTCCCAGTCGTATGAGAGGGGATTGATAGCCACCACCCGGATTCCGGTCTGCTGGGCGATAAGGTCGGCATTGCGGCGGTCGAATTCCGGCTGTACAAAGATGACGCGTACCTTCTCCTTCTTGCAGGAGTTTATCAGGTTCTTCAGATGGGTGGGAGAGGGTTCCTTTCCACCGGCTTCGATAGGAATCTGGTGCAGGTTGTAGTCGCGGGCAAAGTAGGAAAGTGCCGGATGATAAATCATGAAGGCACGGTCGGCATTCGGGCTGGAAAGCATCTGGCAGATGAGGCTGTCTGTATGCTCTATCCGCCGGATGAGTGCGTTGTAACGTTCCATGTAGGCGTTTTCATTGGCTTTGTCTATGGCGCAGAGTGCATTCAGAATATTTCCGGCAATGATTTGGGCGTTGATGGTGGAATTCCAGATGTGGGGTTCCACACCACCGGCGTGCGTATGGCCTTCGTGTACATGCCCGTCTTTATGATGATGTGCATGGGTATCGTCCAGAATAAGTTCCACATTCTCGGACATATCGAAGAATTGCAGGTGGGGAGCATTGTCCGTCAGTTTTTCCGTCCATGTCTGCTCGAAACCGATGTAGCCGATGCGGAAATAGGCCTTGCTTTGGGCAAGGTCGACAAGCTGCTGGGGCGTGGGGTCGTAGGTTTCCGGACTTGAACCTTTGGGCACCATGCTGACGACGGTGAATTCATCGCCGGCAATGGCTTCGGTGAAATACCGCAGCGGCTCGATGGTGACGGTAATCACGGGTTTATCGTCATTCTTCTTGTTCTGTTGGCCTCCTTGCTTGCACGAGAAGAGCAAGGTGGCTATGAGGAGTAAAAAACAAAACTTTTTCATTTACAATTTACTATTTACAATTTACAATTTGGCTGCGCTGTGGCAGGGGGCATCAACTATTCATTATCAACTATTCCTTATCCATTTATCACTTCCTCTTTCCTTCCCCTCAGTATCTCCCGTTTCCCTCCGGGGGGACCTGGGAGACGCTCTACCTTGAATCCTACGGCTTGCAGCATGCGGCGTATTACTCCTTTGGCGCAGTAGGTGGTCAGCACGCCATCGGTGCTCATGGCGGCATGGATATTCCGGAAGACTTTTTCCTCCCACATTCCCGGTTGCTTTTCGGGTGCAAAGGCATCGAAGTAGACAACATCGAACGGAGATTTATTAATCATTAACAAACTGTCAATGCTTATTGTTTCGACATCTGCCCGCACTTTTCTCAGTGTGAAATAAGGAGTTATGGCAACTTCTTCTTCCCACGCAGCCCGATGCAGTTCCTCGAACAGAGGATTGTCGCTATATTTTAGCGCATCCACCTCCGGCCATGCAAGCGGATAGAGTTCAATACCGGTATAGTGCACAGGTCTCTTTTCCTTTTCGGCAGTTTCCAGTGTAAGCAGGGCATTCAGTCCGGTGCCGAAACCGATTTCAAGGATATGCGGGCGGGCAGTAGCGGATGCTTTCAGTCCCATGTCGATGAAGATGTGCTGTGACTCTGTACGTGCCCCCTTTACCGAATGATAATGTTCATTCAGTTCCGGTACAAACAGTGTCGCACTTCCGTCTTCCGTCTTCTCTATGATTCGTTGCATCACTTCTGCTTTTGTTGAATGTTTTTATTTAGCTTAATTCTCTGTGATTCAGCGTGTTGTTGCGCCTATATATCCAGCGTGCTGCATCTATACATCCAGCACGTTGCATCTATACATCCAACGCGTTGTATCTATACATCTATTGCTCAAACTCACTACATGTCAATAATTCATCATCGAAATGGCTCCTTGCAGTGCCCACAGCATAGCTATGTAGCGCACCAGTTTCCCTGCAAACATGGACGTGGTGGTCAGTATCAGATTACTGCGCATGAAGCCCAGTGCAATGGCTATGGCCTCTCCCACAAAAGGCAGAAAGGCGAAGAAAGCCATCAGTGCCCCTTTCCCTTGGAGGAAATGCTGCATCCGTTCTATCTTTTCCCTTTTTATCTTGAAATATTTCTCAATCCAGTCTATACGTCCCAGACGTCCCATGTAGTAGCACGTCATGCCTCCCAGCGTATTTCCCAAGGTGGCGGAGAGTACGCACAGTGCCGGGCTCAGACCGACCTTGACCAGTGCTACCATCACTATCTCGGAACTGAACGGAATGATGCTTCCTGCCAATAGGGCAGAGATGAACAGACCGACATATCCCCAGTCAATCAGCAGCTGTACGAGTGTATCTACAAAAGCGTCCATATGTTGAATCCTAATAGAATGAATAATCCGATAAATGCACAAATGAAGAATATATTGGAACTGCGGCTATTTGTCAGTACAAACAAGTGTCCCGCCAGGATGCTGACACCGATGAGCAGGAAGGACATCAAGTGGACACTCAATACCGGTTGCAGTCCGATATAGACAAAGATGCAGAAATTCAGCAGGATGAGGAAGTGTAGATAGCTTCGGGTGCGTATCTTGTCTTCATAGCCGGCAATGAGACAGTGTGCCGCGCTGACGATGAACAGAACAAGGAGATACCCGAGGGTGGCGAGTTCCCACGGCTGATAGTCGAACCGGGTGGGAGCGAAGGTCACCAGCTCGCGGAAGGGCTGGCAGAAGAGTTCCATTTGCCCGTAGTAGAGGGCGTGTCCCAGCAACAGCCAGTAGGGTACGCTCCATCCTACCAAGGAAGCGAAGAAACTTTTGGGTTGGAGAGACTGGAAGTTGTAGGCACCTATCCAGAAGATGGGGACAAACAGCATGAGCTGCGGAAAAAGCAGGCTGCCCAGTCCGATGAAGACAAAGGCGTGGAAGAGATTGCCTGTGGGCCGTGCCTGCTGGTAGCTCTTGAAGAGGAAAAACAGTGCCACCAGGAAGGAGGCGGCTGCCAAGTCTCCCGCATACAGCATGTGCAGGCTGGGGCAGACGGATATCAGCAGGAAGTAGACAGAAGTCTGTACCGATGCCCGCATCCGGATGATGGCGAACGTATTGTTGAGCTGTATTAGGAAGTACCCGATGACGGCATACAGAATAAAGCTGAAGAGACGGTTTGCCCAGGTGGGGATGCAGAAGTCGCAGAATGTTTCCCAAAGGGAATATCCGCTTTGCTGTGTCTCCGTCTCGGGCAACAGAACGGCAGTCAGTATCCAGCAGGATACTGAAATCAGGATAGCGGCGGGTAGTGTGAACCGCCCTGCCGTTATCCGGTTCTGGAATCTCTTCGTTCTCATTTATAAATCAAATCCTATATCTCTTCTGAAATATTTCTTCTCGAAGTCTATCATGTCGGCCACGCGGTAGCTTTTCTGCAAGGCTTCTTCCTTCGTTTCACCATAGGAGCAGACGGCGATGACACGGCCACCGGCGGTTACGGTCTGTCCGTCTTTGGTGGCTGTTCCGGCATGGAAGAGGATGCTGTCTGTTTCGGCAGCCTTCTCGAATCCGGTCATCACCTTGCCCTTTTCGTAGACTTCCGGATATCCTCCGCTCACCAGCATGACGCAAGCGGCTGTGCGAGGGTCGAATTCCAGCGTACGCTGGTCGAGGTCGCCCTGGGCAACGCCTTCGAGCAGGTCTACCAGGTCGCTCTTGATGCGCAGCATCACACTTTCGGTTTCGGGGTCGCCCATGCGGACGTTGTATTCAATGACCATCGGTTCGCCCTTCACGTTGATAAGTCCCAGGAAGATGAAGCCTTGATAGCCGATTTCTTCTTCCAGCAGACCGTTTACGGTAGGTTCGATGATGCGGGTGCGTACTTTTTCCATAAATGTTTCGTCGGCAAAAGGTACGGGAGTAACACTGCCCATACCGCCGGTGTTGAGGCCTTTGTCGCCTTCGCCGATACGCTTGTAATCTTTGGCTACGGGCAATACCTTATAGTGGCGGCCGTCTGTCATCACGAATACGGAACACTCGATGCCGCTGAGGAACTCTTCAATGACTACCGTGGCGCTGGCATCGCCGAACATGCCGCCCAGCATTTCCTTCAGCTCTTTCTGAGCTTCTTCCAGTGTGGGGAGAATCAGCACGCCCTTGCCTGCACACAGTCCGTCGGCCTTCAGTACGTAAGGCGCTTCGAGGGTTGCGAGGAAATCGAGTCCTTCTTGTAAGTTGTCGGCGGTGATGCTCTTGTAGCGGGCAGTGGGGATGTTGTGGCGCATCATGAAGCCTTTGGCAAATTCCTTGCTACCTTCCAGTGTGGCACCTTTGGCGGTGGGGCCGATGATGTCGATATGGCAAGTGGCAGGGTCTTCCTTGAAACTGTCGAAGATGCCTTGTACCAGCGGGTCTTCGGGGCCCACAACAATCATGTCGATTTCTTTCTCAAGGGCAAAAGCCTTGAGTGCGGGAAAGTCTGTCGCCTTCAAGTTCACATTCTCGCCTGCTTCGCTTGTACCTGCATTGCCGGGAGCAATATATAGTTTCTCTACTTTCGGGCTTTGGGCAATCTTCCATGCCAGAGCGTGTTCGCGGCCACCGGAGCCTAATAATAATACTTTCATGGGTTCATTTACAATTTACAATGTACAATTTGTCTGTGCTGTGGGGCATCAGGTAAGTTGTACAGATTGTTATACTTAATGATTTATTCTCTCTTTTATTCTCTTCTTTCTTCTACCATCTACTCCCTATTTGCACGCCCGCACTGCATAGCAAATTGTACATTGTATATGGTACATTGTACATTAAAGATATTCTTCAAAATATCTTGTTATCTTCTCGTGCAGATGCACACGGTCGCGTCCCAGGACGTTGTGCTTGTGCGTGGGATAGATAAACAAATCGGGATAGGTACGGGCATCCACGCACGCCTTCATGAATGAAAGGGTGTGCTGCGGCACGCAGGTGTCGTCGTGGTCGTCGTGTATGATGAGCAGATGTCCTTTCAAGTTACCGGCAAGGTTTTTCAGATTTGTCTGCTTGTAGCCTTCCGGGTTCGCTTGCGGAGTGTCCATATAGCGCTCACCGTACATTATCTCGTAGTATCCCCAGTCGATAACCGGTCCGCCGGCAACGCCTACCTTGAAAATTTCGGGATAGCGCAGCATCAGCGCCGTAGTCATGTGTCCTCCGAAGCTCCAGCCGTGCACGCCGATACGCTCTCCGTCCACATAAGGCTGGCTTTTCAGGAATTCTACGCCCTTCACCTGGTCTTTGCCCTCTTCGATGCCCAGCTGGCGGAAGGTGGCGTTTTCAAACTCCAGTCCACGGTTGCTGCTGCCACGGTTGTCGAGGCTGAACATGATGTAGCCTTTGTTTGCCATGTAGATGTCCCAGCCGCGGGCATCGTTCATCCAGCCGTTCGTTATCATCTGGGCGTGCGGGCCGCCGTATACGTAGACGATGGCGGGATACTTCTTTGCCGGGTCGAAGTCGGCAGGCTTTATCAGGCGGTAGTACAAGTCTGTCTTGCCGTCGGCGGCTTTGATGGTGCCTACTTCTATGCTGGGCATTTCAAAGCCTTCGTAGGGGTTCTTGGCTGTCAGCAGTGTGTGTTCCCGTTGTTTTTTCGGGTTGGTGGACATCAGTTTTATGATACGGGGGCAAGTGGGCGAAGAGGCATTGTCGATGAGGTAAGTTCCCATGAAACCGGAAATTTGTGCCGAGTGCATGCCGGTTGGGTCTCCTATCAAGCTGCGTTTGCCATTCTTCAGGTTGACAGCGTAAAGGTTGCTCTGCAAAGGAGAGATTTCCGTACTCTTGATGATGAGCTCTTTCGTGTTCCGGTTAAAACCTACGATGTCTTGTACAAGCCAGGGGCCGGAGGTGAGTTGCTTCAGCAGTTCCCCTTCCGTATTGTATAGGTACAGATGGTTGAAGCCGTCACGCTGGCTTTGATAGATGAACTTGTGGCTGTCCCATGGCAGGAATAGAATGGGAGATTGCGGCTCCACATATTTGGGATGTCTCTCTTCGATGAGCACTTGTTGCAGCTTTCCGCTTTCAGCATCGTACCGGCACAGTTCGGAGTGGTTTTGGTCTCGGTTTAGCTCTATCAGATAGAGGCTTTTGCCATCCGGTGCCCAGGTGATGTTGGTGAAGTAGCGGTCTTTTGGGTCGCCCATGTCCAGGTAGATGGTCTTTTGAGTAGCCGGATTGTAGATACCTACCTTTACCTGATGGCTGAGCATGCCGGCCATGGGGTAGCGTATTTTATCCACCAGTGCTATTCTTGTCGTGATGTCAACCAATGGATAGGGGGTGACCATGCTTTCGTTCATTCGATAAAAGGCCAGCAGGTCCCCGGCAGGATTCCAGAAAGTGCCTTTTGAAATGCCGAATTCATTGCGGTGCACACTTTGTCCGCAGACGATACCTTCCGGTTCGTTGGTGACTTTCAGGGTTTGCCCGTCATCGGTCATCACATAGAGATTATTGCCGATAGTATAAGCCAAATGGCGGCTTACCTCGTTCCAATCCTCATTTGCGGCTTGGGTGGGGCAAGGCTGGCTCCAGATGACTTTTTTCTTCTTCCAGTCGACGAGGGCACGGTACTTGCCGGTGTTCAGCAGCAGGAGTGGGTCTATTTGGACTTGAATACCCAGATTGACGCCTCGGGGTACGTTGACAGCCTTTGCAGCATGAAAGTGACGCAGTTTTCCAAGTCCTTTTTCTTCCAGCAGCGCGTTGGCTTCTTCCAATGTGATGGCAGTGAATTTCTCTCCGGGCTTGGCACCTAATCCTTTGACAGCCCATGTACCTTCTATATTGTCGATGCCAAGTTCCAAACAAGCGGCATCGCCCCACCACTGGTACGATTTGTTTTCCGGTTTGTGGTAGGTCTCACCTCCGGGAATCAGATCTTCCAGGGTCGGCTTTTTCAGTTCTTGTGCCATAGCGTTTGTTGCAAGCAGAGCAGGTACTGTTATCAGCAGTGCAAGAATGCTCTTACTTATTTTCTTTGCATTCATTCTCCTTGTCATTGTTCGTGTTATTCTTCTTCCTTCTTTCCCGCCTCTCTTCTTTTGCTTTCCGGGTAAGACTCACCCGACCTTGTTCTGCGTTCTCCACCGAATTCACGTCTTTCCCTCGGTCTGAACTCCCGTCTTTCCCCATCCTTGAACTCTCTTCTTTCACGCGGACGGAATTCGCGCTTTTCGCCGTCCTTGAATTCTCTTGGTCTGCGTTCGCCGTTGAACTCGCGTCTTTCGCTACCGAATTCACGTCTCTCTCCACTGAATCGGGGACGGAATTCGCGTCTTTCTCCGGGTTTGAACTCTTTCCGTTCCCCAGAAGCCGGACGAAATTCTTTGCGCTCCTTGCTCAACTCCTCGCCTTCGGCACGGAATTCCTTGTACTTTCCATCGAAGATTTCGTACTGGCGGAATTCGCATTCCAGCGCACCATTGAATAAAGGTATCTTGGAGGTGGCTTTTAGCCCGATTTGGTCGAAGCACTCTTCCCGGTAAGAAAGAATCCATGCGGTGTTGCCCGTAAAGGCATGTTTCAGACGCTCGCCAATCATGGAGTAAAGGCCCAGCAGGTCGTTGGTAGAGATACGCTCACCGTAGGGAGGATTGGTGATGATGATGGATTTCTCCGCAGGTTGCTCGAATTGCTGGAAAGGTTGCAGCTTCAATACCACGTCCTTGCTTACGCCGGCAGCCTTTATATTGTGTGTGGCAATTTCGTTTGCCTTCGGGCTGTTGTCGTAACCGTATATCTTATGCGTAAATTCACGTTCCTGGCTGTCGTCATTGTATATCGTGTCGAACAGCTCCTGGTCAAAATCCACCCACTTCTCGAAAGCGAACTCCTTGCGGAATACGCCCGGAGCGATGTTGCGTGCAATCAGCGCCGCTTCGATGGGAATGGTTCCCGAACCACACATCGGGTCTATCAGGTCACATTCGCCACGCCAGCCGGTCATCAATATCATGCCGGCGGCCAGCACCTCATTCAGCGGGGCCTCTACTGCTTCCTGGCGATAACCGCGGCGGTGCAGCGATTCGCCGCTGGAGTCGAGAGACAGCGTACATTTGGTTTCGGCAATGTGTATGTTCAGCAGCACGTCCGGTTTGTTGACACGCACGCCGGGACGTTCGCCGGTCTTCTCGCGGAAATAGTCCACGATGGCATCCTTCACCTTGTAGGAAACGAACTTGGAATGACGGAACTCTTCACTGAATACAACCGCGTCCACGGCAAAGGTCTTGTCCGTATCCAGATAGTCTTCCCATCGGATGGCTTTAATCTGTTCGTAAACCTCGTCGGCATCCTTGGCTGTGAAGTGTTTGATGGGTTTCAGTATCCGGATGGCTGTACGCAGGCAGAAGTTTGCCT
This sequence comes from Bacteroides sp. AM44-19, assembly GCF_003603395.1. Lineage (NCBI taxonomy): Bacteria > Pseudomonadati > Bacteroidota > Bacteroidia > Bacteroidales > Bacteroidaceae > Bacteroides > Bacteroides sp. AM44-19. The sequence continues at coordinate 86,716 of NZ_QTNB01000012.1, forward strand.
TGTACATCATTTCCTTATCACCACTGAAAGATACCATGCGGCGGCCTATTTCTATTTCGTTGGCGCCCAGTGCAGTCAGCTCTTGTGCCAGTACCTCTTCCAGTCCTTGGAAGGTTTTGGCAATCATTTCAAAAGATTGTTCGCTCATCTATGCATTTACTTTATGTGAATCGGCAATCTGGGTAGTTGTCACTCGTTTCTCTCATTAGTGGCTGATAACCATTTAACTACTTGAACTGCTGATTTGAGTTATTTACGATTTTAATTGTTTATTGGTTGTTTGTGACTTACTTCTTGGCCTTTGTCTGTACAATCCTTGCTCCTGCGGGAACATCTTCTGTCACCCAGATATTGCCGCCTACGGTGGCTCCTTGTCCGATGGTGATGCGTCCCAATATGGTGGCGTTGGAATAGACTATCACATTGTCTTCCAGAATGGGATGGCGGGGAATACCCTTGATGGGCTTGCCGTCTTCGTCTAGCGGGAAGCTCTTGGCACCGAGGGTCACACCCTGGTACAGCTTCACGTTGTTGCCGATGATGCAGGTCTCGCCGATTACCACACCCGTACCGTGGTCGATGGTAAAATAACCACCTATTTCCGCTCCTGGATGGATATCGATTCCCGTTTCACTGTGCGCCATCTCGGTGATGATGCGGGGAATGAGGGGAACACCCAACTTGAGCAACTCGTGTGCGATGCGGTAGTTGCTGATGGCGCGGATGGCCGGATAGCAGCTGATGACTTCGCCGAACGACTGTGCGGCGGGGTCACCGTTGTAGGCGGCTTCCACATCTGTGGCGAGTGTACGTCTCATTGCCGGCAGGTTGCTGATGAACTTGGCAGCCAATAAGGCGGCTTCTTCCCGTTGGAGCTCGGTACAACAGTTGCATTCGCCGTCGCCTGCAAAGCAGAGGCCGGCAAGGATTTGCTCGGTCAGCAGGTCGAACAAGCGTTCGACATTGACACCGATATGGTAAGTCACCGTACGGCTGTTGACCGTAGAATTTCCGAAATATCCGGGGAAGATGATGGCTCGCGCCAGTTCGATGATGTCGCGCAGCACTTTTGCCGAAGGCAGCGGGTTGCCGTCCGTATGCTGGTGAAACAGTCCTTTGTATGATTCGCTTTCCGATAGCTCATCGACTGCTTGTGTCAAAATGTGGGTAAAGTTGAGTGGACTCATTATGATATCCTTAAGTTTAAAAGTGGCAACAAAGATAGGAAATACTCGTCAAATATCCTACATATCCCTCATTTATAGTATGTATTTACCATATTTGTGGTATTTTCTACGAACCAATTTTGCGCTACTTTTGTCTTGTAAGAAATAACATACCTCGTTCCACTCCGGATTGTTAGTCTTTTCCCTTAGGGGAATGAGGAATTTAAAAACAGTTGGATTATGAAGAAGATAGCAGAACGCCTTACCGACCTGGTAGGCAACACTCCCTTGCTGGAGTTGAATAATTATAACAAGAATAAGCGTCTGAAAGCCCGTGTTATCGCCAAATTGGAATATTTTAACCCCGCCGGCAGTGTGAAGGACCGCGTGGCGCTTGCCATGATAGAAGATGCCGAGGCAAAAGGGCTGTTGAAGCCCGGTGCCACCATCATCGAACCTACCAGTGGGAATACGGGCGTAGGGCTGGCTTTTGTGGCCGCTGCCAAAGGTTACAAGCTGATACTGACGATGCCCGACACAATGAGCTTGGAACGCCGCAACCTTTTGAAAGCCCTCGGTGCGGAATTGGTACTGACTCCGGGTGCCGACGGTATGAAAGGCGCCATAGCCCGTGCCGAAGAACTGAAAGCCGCCAACCCCGGCTCGCTGATTCTACAGCAATTTGACAACCCTGCCAATCCGGCAATGCACGAGCGTACTACCGGACAAGAAATCTGGCGTGATACAGACGGCCGGGTGGATATTTTCGTGGCCGGTGTAGGTACGGGAGGCACAGTGAGTGGTGTGGGTGCAGCCTTGAAAGCCAATAACCCAAAGGTAAGGATTGTGGCTGTGGAGCCCGAAGATTCTCCCGTACTTTCCGGTGGGAAGCCCGGTCCCCATAAAATACAAGGTATCGGTGCCGGATTTGTGCCGAAGAACTATAACAGTGCCGTGATAGACGAAGTGCTGCTGGTATCCAATGATGACGCCATCCGTACGGGTCGCGAACTGGCGAAGTATGAGGGACTGCTGGTCGGCATCTCTTCGGGAGCTGCCGTTGCTGCAGCTACCCGCTTGGCACGGTTGCCCGAGAATGAAGGAAAGACGATTGTAGCGCTGCTGCCCGATACGGGAGAACGGTATCTTTCGACGCTGTTGTATGCATTTGAGGAATATCCGTTGTAAAAGTAAATATTTCTACCGGTTATCCGCTCCATCAATGTGGAGCAGGTGACCGGCAGATGGTATTTATAGTTCGCTTGGTCTTAACCCGAATGACCGGCAGCTTATTTTCTCTACTTTTACTTCCCATATCTTGACATTGCGTACGGCGGGTTCAGCATATTTGCATTCATTTTCCGTATATTGCTTCATCAGCATGTCGAGTACGCGTCGCTTCTCTTCCATGTCTTCCACGAAGTGTACTTTCCCACGACAGATAACACTGCGCGACTTCATGCTGTAGCTGCATGCCACTTGCCGGTGCATATAAACCAGCTCGTGTCCTTCGCAGAAGGTGATGCAAACTTGCGGGTGCTTTGTTACCATCTCCACTTTACTGCCTTCCGGGCCGGAATGCAAGTATATTACCCCGTCTTGATAGGCAAAGTTCATGGGAACCGTATATGGGTTTCCTTCAAGGTCTGTGATGCCCACTATGCAGTATGGGCATTTACGGATAATTTCCTCAATCTGTGTAGGGTCTGTAATAGTAATTGTCTTCATGTGCAAAGCCTCACCCCCGGCCCCTCTCCGAAAGAGAGGGGAGTGGGGATATTTAAATATTGTAGGGTTATTCTTTATTTCACTTCACTCAAGTTTCGCAAGTTTTCAATTCATTGCTCTCCTCTCCCCTCTCTATCGGAGAGGGGAGAGGGGGTGAGGTTACACCAGTGCAAAGTCCAACTGCTTCTTTTCCAAGTTAGCGCGTGCCACCTTAATGGTAATGGCATCTCCCAGACTATAAATTTTATTTTTGCGGCGTCCGCGCAGGCAGTAGTTCTTTTCGTCGAATTCGTAATAGTCATCGTCGAGGTCGCGGATAGGAATCATGCCTTCGCACTTGTTCTCATTCAGCTCCACGTAGAGTCCCCATTCCGTTACGCCGGAGATGACGCCGTCGAAGGTCTGTCCCAGGCGTTCGGTCATGAATTCTACTTGCTTGTACTTGATGGAGGCGCGTTCCGCGTTGGAGGCTATCTGCTCCATGCTGCTGCTGTGTTCGCAGAGGGCTTCGTATTTCTGTTCGGACACGGTGCGGCCTCCCTGGTCCAAGTACTTGGTGAGCAGACGGTGTACCATCATATCCGGATAGCGGCGGATGGGCGAGGTGAAATGGGTATAGTAATCGAAAGCCAAACCATAGTGCCCCACGTTATGCACGGAGTAGCGTGCCTTCTGCATGGCGCGGATGGAGACGGTTTCAATCAAGTTCTCCTCCTTCTTGCCCTGGATGTCGTCCAGCAGGTGGTTGATGGACTTGGAGATGTCGGTCTTTGTACCGCTGGTACGCAGCTTGTAGCCGAAACGGGCGATGAACTGTGCCAGGTTGTCCAGCTTCTCCGGGTCGGGGAGGTCGTGAATACGGTATGGCAACACTTTGGCTTTCTTGCCTTTGGGCACGCGGCCTATCTTTTCGGCTACGGTGCGGTTGGCAAGCAGCATGAACTCCTCTATCAGCTTGTTGGCATCTTTCGACTCCTTGAAGTAGACGCTGACGGGTTTGCCCTTCTCGTCAATTTCGAACTTCACTTCGTAGCGGTCGAAGTTGATGGCTCCTGCCTTAAAGCGGTTCTCACGCAGTATTTTGGCAAGCTTATCCAGTTGGAGCACCTCTTCCTGGAAGTCTCCTTTGCCGGTTTCTATAATCTCCTGGGCTTCTTCGTAGGTGAAGCGGCGGTCGCTCTTGATGACGGTATGTACCACGCGTGAGTTCTTCACTTCGCCTTTTTCCGTCATTTCAAAGATGACGGAGTAGGCAAGCTTCTCTTCGTCGGGGCGGAGTGAACAGATGAAATTACACAACCGTTCGGGGAGCATTGGGATGGTGCGGTCTACGAGGTAGACGGATGTGGCACGCTTCTCGGCTTCCTTGTCTATGATGCCGCCCTCTTTCACGTAGTGGGTCACGTCGGCAATGTGTACGCCTACTTCCCAAAGTCCCCCTTTCAGTTTGCGGATGGAGAGGGCGTCGTCGAAGTCCTTGGCATCCTTGGGGTCGATGGTGAAGGTGGTCACACCCCGGAAGTCCTCACGTCGGGCTATTTCCTCGGCGGAGATTTCGGCGGGTATCTTGTCGGCAGCTTTCTCTACGGCAGCGGGGTAGACATAGGGCAGGCCGAATTCCGCCAGGATGGCGTGCATCTCGGTGGTATTGTCTCCTGCGCGCCCCAGGATGTCGATTACCTGGCCGATGGGGTTCTTGGCTTTGTCGGGCCATTCCACCACCTTTACGATGGCTTTGTCGCCCGTCTTGCCGCCTTTCAACTTTTCTTTGGGGATGAAGATGTCGTTGGCAAGCGTACGGTTTTCCGTTACAAGGAAAGCGTATGACTTGGCAACTTCCAGGGTACCCACGAAGGTGTCGTTGGCACGTTCCAGTATCTCGATGACTTCTCCTTCGGCTTCGCGTCCGCGACGTTTGGCATAGAAGGCGATACGTACTTTGTCATTGTTCATGGCATGGGCCGAGTTGCGTTCGGCCACGAATATCGGTTCGCCTCCACCTTCCGGTATAAAGGAATTCTTGCCGTTGCTCTTGCGCTGGAAGGTTCCGGTCATTTCCACGCCGTGGTTGTTCAGCTTGTATTTGTGCTTGTCCACTTCTGTGATGTAGTCGTCCATCGACAGTTCGGACAAGATGTCCATGCACAGCATCTTCAGCGGATGTGTGGTGAGGTGGAGTTGTTCAAAGATGTATTTCAGGGATAATACTTCGTCTTGCTTTGTGTGGAAGAATTCCAGCAGTACTTTGACGAGCTCTTTCTTCTTCATGCGTTTGCCGGCTTTCTTTTCTTTCTTTTTGGCCATAATGTTATGATGTATTTTATGTATAAATAGAGATTCTGTGTCAATCTGTGTAATCTGTGGTGATTACCTCTTGCAAAGTAAACAAATAAATACGTTCCTTCGTTCACTCAGACTTCAAAATATTATCATTCTATTGAAAATAATGAAGGAACGACAGATTGTAATGGATTTATGTACTATATTTGCACACAAAGTGAAGATAGGCTGTACCTTAGACGAAAAGCAGATGGAAATGCAAACTCTGAACAAAAAAGCAGATGCCACACGGGAAAAAGACATTTACCGGGTGACGGTTGTGGGAAGTGTGGTAAACTTTCTCTTGCTTGTCTTCAAATTCTTTGCAGGTATTGTAGGTCACAGTGCCGCCATGCTGGCGGATGCGGTACATTCTTTGTCGGATTTCATTACAGATATTATTGTCATTGTTTTTGTGCGCATTTCGGCAAAGCCCGAAGATGAAGGACACGATTACGGTCATGGCAAGTACGAGACGCTGGCAACTGCCATTATCGGTATTTTTCTGTTGTTTGTGGGATTCGGCATTTTCTGGAACGGGGCTTCCTCCATTTACCGCTTCCTGCAAGGCGGCTCTCTGCAGGAACCCGGTATACTGGCACTGGTGGCTGCATTGGTATCCATCGTTTTCAAGGAAGTGCTTTATCAATATACCGTATTCAAGGGCAGGAAGTTGAATTCGCAGGCGGTTGTTGCCAATGCCTGGCATCACCGGAGTGACGCGTTTTCGTCCATAGGCACGGCAGCGGGTATAGGTGGCGCTATTCTTTTGGGTAACCATTGGCGGGTGCTGGACCCGGTGGCAGCGGTTATTGTCAGCTTCTTCATTATGAAGGTGGCTGTGCAGTTGTTGATACCGTGTGTGGACGAACTGTTGGAGAAATCATTGCCTGCCGAGGTGGAGGATGAGATACTGAAGACGATTCTTTCTTTTCCCGGTATCAGCTCGCCGCATCACCTTCGTACGCGCCGCATCGGCAGTTATTGTGCCATCGAGGTGCATGTGCGTATGGATGGTAGCATCTCGCTGGAGGAAGCTCACGAGACGGCAACGGCGGTGGAGAACAAGTTGAAAAGGCAGTTCGGCAAAGGAACACTGGTCAGCATCCATGTGGAGCCGGTGAAGAAGAGTAACGAGGCGACAGAGTAACACAAGGAGCGTCAAGGTGACGGACCGGATGAAAAGTAATTAGTAATTTGTAACAGAAGAAGTGGAATCGATTTTAATTACAGGAGCAAGCGGATTTATCGGAAGTTTCATCGTGGAGGAGGCGTTGAAGCGCAAGTTCGGTGTGTGGGCGGGTGTACGTTCGTCCAGCAGCCGCGAGTATCTGCGTGACCGCAAGATACATTTCCTCGAACTGGACTTTGCGCACCCCAATGAACTGAGGGCACAACTCTCGGGACATAAAGGGACCTACAATAAGTTTGATTATATTGTCCATTGTGCCGGTGTGACGAAGTGTGTGGACAAGAACGAATTCGATTTGGTGAATTATCTGCAGACCAAATACTTCATCGATACGCTGAGGGAGCTGAACATGATTCCCAAGCAGTTTATCTTCATCAGTACGCTGAGTGTGTTCGGCCCGGTACGCGAGAGGACCTACGACCCGATTATGGAGAGTGACCCCCCTTCACCCAATACCGCCTACGGACTCAGTAAACTGAAAACAGAACTTTATTTGCAGAGTATTCCGGGTTTCCCCTACGTCATCTACCGGCCGACGGGTGTATACGGGCCGCGTGAGAAGGATTATTATCTTATGGCAAAGTCCATTCGGCAGCATACGGACTTTTCTGTAGGCTTCTGCCGCCAGGACTTGACGTTTGTATATGTAAAGGATATCGTGCAGGCCGTCTTCCTCGGGATAGAGAAGCAGGTGTCCCGCCGCGCCTATTTCCTGGCTGACGGGAAGGTGTATAGCAGCCGTGCTTTTTCCGATTTGATAAGGAAAGAATTGGGCAATCCGTTTGTTATTCGCTTGAGATGTCCGTTAATTGTATTGAAAGTCGTATCTTTGCTCGCTGAATTTTGGGCGAAGCGGCAGAACAAGACCAGTACGCTCAATTCGGACAAGTATAGAATAATGAAACAACGCAACTGGCAGTGTGACATCACACCGGCCGTCGAGGAACTGGGCTTCAGTCCTGAGTACGACCTGGAACGGGGTGTAAAGGAAACCATTGCCTGGTATAAGGATAAGGGATGGCTTTAGATTTATTTAAAAGGGTAGAAACCCGTAAGGGGCTTTTTGCGGTAGAGAAGATTACGCTGATATACAATTTGCTGACTTCCATTCTCATTCTGTTTCTTTTTCAGGAAATGGATCATCCGGTGCAGATGCTTGCAGACCGTGTTGTCATTGCGGGTATGACGTTCCTGCTGATGTATCTTTACCGGCTGGCACCCTGCAAGTTCTCTGCCTTTGTGCGCATAGCCATCCAGATGTCACTGCTTTCCTATTGGTATCCCGACACCTTTGAGTTCAACCGGATATTCCCCAATCTCGACCACATGTTCGCGTCGGTGGAGCAGTGGATGTTTGGCGGACAGCCTGCTGTGTGGTTCTGTGAAAGGTTTCCGCAGATGTGGGTGAGCGAGCCGTTTAATATGGGGTACTTCTTCTATTATCCGATGATTCTGCTGGTGGTGGTGTGGTATTTCCTTTATCGTTTCGACCTTTTCGAGAAGGTTTCGTTCGTCATCGTCACCGCTTTCTTCATCTATTACCTTATTTATATCTTCGTCCCCGTTGCCGGGCCGCAGTTCTACTTTCCCGCCATTGGAAGCGACCATGTGGCGCAAGGTATCTTCCCGTCCATCGGTGACTATTTCCATCACCATCAGGAACTTCTTCCCGGTCCGGGCTATGAGCACGGCTTCTTCTACAACCTGGTGGAGAGTTCCCAGCAGGTGGGTGAGCGTCCCACGGCTGCTTTTCCCAGTTCGCACGTCGGAATGTCTACGGTACTGATGATTATGGCATGGCGTGGCAGCAAGCGCTTGTTTGCCTGCCTGTTTCCTTTCTATCTGCTGCTGTGCGGGGCTACGGTCTATATTCAGGCGCATTACCTGATAGACTCTATCGTGGGTTTCGTTTCGGCTTTCGGCATTTATATCGCAGCCACGTGGATGTTCAAGCGGTGGTTTGCACAGCCGATGTTCAAATGAAGATGAAAATCTGATATTTATGAAATACATACTCAGACTGGTTGCCGGTCTTTCTTTCTTGTTGTTTGCCACAGTTGCTTCTTCAACCGGAAATGGTTCGTTGGAGGAACTGCTGGCAGTTGCCCGAAAAGCGGATAAGTCTTCCGCTTGCCTGGATGTCTGTTCCTATCTGGTAGAGAATGGGGAGGTCTCGGAATCTTTTTCAGAATATCTGGAGAAAGGTTACCGGATGGCTCTTCGTGAAAAAAATGCGGAATCCATTGCCCGTTATTATGATTGTAAGGCAGAGTATGACATGCTTCAGGGAAATCTCAGCCACTATATGGAGTACAAAGCCAAAGCTTACTCAATCTATGGGAAACTGGGTAAGAATGCTGCTCAGGCAAACTGTTGCATCTATATTGGGAATTATTATAATGCCATAGGCGAATATGATTCGGCAAGAATCTACTTATACCTGATGCAGCCGTATGCAAAGCAACACGTGGCAGAATCGTCCTACCACATCATGTTGTCTTGTCTGGCAGATACTTATTACAGAATGGGAGAAAAAGACTCTGCCATTCATTATGAAAAGATGTCTGTCGAGGCTTCCACGGAATTGCGTGATTCTTTTTATCTGTCCGGCAGTTACCGTGCGCTTGGCATGTATTACCGTACATTGGGCAATATGGACTCCTCCTTGGCGTACTATGGAAAAGCGCTGGATTTGTCTTTGTTGCAAGAAAAGAGAACCTCGAGTGAGATGGAGGAACTGACCGCATTGTACATCAATCTTGCCGTGCTGTGTATAGATATGAAGCGGAGAGTGGAGGTGCGCAATTATCTGGCAAAGGCCATAGAAACGGTTCGTGACGTAAATAATGAAATATTTTTGGCACAGGTATATTCCAATATCGGCTGTATTTACCAGAGGGAAGGAGAAGATGAAGCGGCGGATTTGTATTTGAAGTGTGCGTTGGTGCTGGCTGAGAAGCTGGGTGTGAATGACAATTACCTGAGGACGTTGTCCTATTATATCATGCTTCAGAAAGATAGGGAATATGCCGTTGATTCCGTCCGGCGGTATATCCGGAAGGCAGAAGAACGTGTTCCGCTTGTACGGGCTGTGATGCCGAAGGTCAGCTACTTTCAGGCGCTGATGAAGTGGCTGATGAAAGAGAAGGATTATGCCGGGGCATTGAGGGTTGCCGATAGGATTCTCCGGCAGGAAGGCGTGCAATCCTCCAACTTTGTTTTGCAGGAACTTTATGCAAACTCACGGGTATGCCATTATCGGTTGGGAAATTATAAGGTTGCTTACGAGGACTTTGACAGGCAGGTAGCTCTGCGGGATTCCATGAACGACTCGCAAAAATCCAAGGAGTTGCAGGAACTTGCCGTGAAGTACCAGGCCAAAGAAAAAGAACTTGAAATTGTAGAACTGAACGCCCGGAAAGCAAGAGATGAACAAAAGGCAAAATTGCGCATATTGATTCTGGTGAGCTGCTTGGTGGTCTCATCGTTGATATTTCTTTATGCCGTCCAACGGCAGAAAACAAGGGCGGAGCGTCTGAAGCGAGCTGTCGAAGAAAAAGAACGCGAATTTGCCGTGTTGAAGAAGGAATCCGAACTGCGTCTTGTCCGGAAATATATCGACGGGCTTGAAACTGAACGCAGCCGTCTTGCCAAAGAGCTGCATGACGGAGTAAGCAACAATTTGCTTGTTCTGGAAACTCGTCTGAAGAAATTGCTGGCAGAGAAGGATGTTTCTGTCTTTTCTTTTCTTTCGGAGACTCGTGAGGACGTAAGGAATATCTCTCATGAGCTGATGCCGCCTGTTTTCCGGTATGCCACGATTGACGAGATGCTGTGGGATTACGTAAGCCATTTGGTGGATTCTTCTCAGGTACAGTTGAAATACTATTCGGATCCTTCGGAAGTGGATTGGAGCATTGTGCCGGAGAATATCGGATATGAAGTTTACCGGATTGTTCAGGAGGCTCTGAACAATAGTCTGAAACATGCTTCCGCCACATCTGTCACTGTCAGCATGGAATTGGATGGAGTTATCCTGACCATCTGTATCATGGATAACGGTATAGGCTTCAATCCTTCTTCCAAGCACAGTGGCATTGGCATACAGACGATGAGGGAACGTGCTTCTGTTGTTGGTGGAGAGCTGAATATAGAGAGCAATGAAGCAGGTACGAAGGTAAAACTGGTTGTTGGCATATTGAATGCAAGCATAAGAAAATAATTTTTCTCACGGAATTCCGTGAGGAGCGGTAAGCTATATACGGTTATATTTGCCAAAAGAATAGAAAGACAAACTTAGGTGTATTGTAATATAAAGTTATGGTGGATAAGAAAACGGAGATAGCAATAGTTGACGACCATGGTCTGGTATTGGAAGGGCTTAAAAGTATATTGAACGATATGCCTCAGATAGGGAGCGTACAGGCGGTTTTTACTGGTGAGGAACTCGTCAGATTGCTGAAAACAAGAACTTTCGATATTTATATCCTCGACATTGAGTTGTCCGGGATGAATGGCTTTGACGTAATCAAGGAAATCCGTGCCAAAGATAAGAAAGCGCATATCATTATCAATACGATGCACGAGGAAATCTGGATTATCAATAAGCTGATTCAAAGTAATGTTGACTCCGTAATCCTGAAAACATCCGATACGGAGCAGATAAAGAATGCCATTCAGGCGGCATTGGATGGCAAGTCCTATTTCTGCCCCCGTTTTGAGCATATCCGTCATAAGCTCCGCCACCGTCCCGGTTCCAAACTTCTGAACCAGGATGTCCCCACACCGAGGGAGCGGGAAGTGCTGAAAGCCATTTCCGAAGGCCTGAGCACGGGAGAAATCTCCGGAAAACTGTGCATATCGGAAAACACTGTGGAAACTTATCGCAAAAACCTGATGCTGAAATTCGGAGCCAAGAACTCGACGGACTTGGTAGTAAAGGCTTTGGCAAGCGGTTATCTCACTATTTCCATCTGATTTTTGTTGGATTTGTCTGAAATCTCACGGAATTCCGTGAGAAGAACTTCTTTTCATCCGGCTATATTTGCCTTGTGTAACATTTAAATATAATAAATATGAAAAGAGTTGTTTGGTTAGTATTGGCAGCTTTTCTGGCTGTTGGGGCTGTCATGGCACAAGATGCGCCTAAAAAGAAAAAAGGCGGGTTGTGGAATAAAGTAAAGAAAGGTGTAGAGTCTGCCACGGGCATTGACGTTTCAAAGGAGACACTTTTTGTCTATCCTAAATTAGGGGAGTGGAAGATGGAACTTAAAAGCGCTGAAGGTGATCCGGCAACAGGAAATATGACTGTTATCTTTAAGGTGATGCCGCTTGCCGGACAAACTTCCGCTACAATCAGGATGAAAGGCGTTGTGGGTGGCGGCGGTGAAAACCTTGTTGGCGACAAGCAATGGGAACAGGGTTCCAATGGCTATGATGTTGCGGCAGGAACCTTTACGGATTGTCAGTTGCGCCGTATTACGGTATCTCCCGAAACCAAGTCCTTGAAAGCAGTGCTGTTCACAGTCAGCAATATGGAAGGATTCGAGGCACGTGACATTCCTATTACATGGGTTTCAAAAGAATGATGACTAACAATTAAAATGAGAATACTATGAAGAAAGTTTTGTATTCAGTGCTTTGTGGAGTATTGGCAGTGACATTGTTTGCAGCTTGCGGAGGCGGTTCGTCGTCATCGGCGGGCAGTGCAGGCAAGGCTGGAAGCCCGACAAGCGAAGTGGAAGGTATCATAGCAGATTATCAGGCGGAAGACATTGAGATACAGCAGAAATTGGAGAAACTTGCCAAAGCGGAGAAGCCCGACGTGGCAGAACTAACTAAGTTGGCGGAGAGAAAACAACAGTTGGACAAGGACAGCGAAGCAAAACTGGATGCTGCTGCCAAGAAACTGGTGGGCATGGAATTGCCTTATGAACTTTCCGAAGGATTGTTCTATTCCATCGCTTCCCCGCTCACGGTGACCGAGGCGTATGCCAACGGCAAGGAAGCCGTGGCAGCCGTTATCTCTTTCCGCATCAAGATAAACGAACCTTTGACGGTAGCCAAAGGCGAAAGCACAGGCTATCCCGTTTGCTATAAGTATGTGGATGCAGGAGGGAATGTAGTGGGAGCAAGCCTGAAATATCCTTTCGGAATGTCTCCCAATCGTGAGGCTGTAGAGCTGAAGGCAGAACAGGTGTTGGACGAGGAGCTGAAGCTCTCTTACGATATGCCTAAGTATGGCGGTGCTTGCAAAGTGGTCTTTATCTCAAAAGAAGAATATGACACATTGAAGAAATAACCGTTATAATAAATAAGGATGAGTATAAGGCGACTTTTAACGATGCTCGCCGTTGTACTGATTGGAGGAGGATTCTCGTGTAGGGCGCAAGTTTTGGAAAATGATTTGTTCTACTTCGAGAATCCTCAGTCTTTATATACAACGGTGGGCGGACTGCTGTCTTCTTCGCAGGAGAAGTACAGCATGGTAGTGGGAAAGAAGGACAATTCCATTCCGATGGTGGACTACATCAAGCGGTACACTCCTTTCGGAGCCGAGAATGTGGAAGTGAGAGAAGGAGATTTGCCGAGCCTTGACTATTACTTCGGCAACCGTTCCAAAGTCTATGTTGTGGCATGGAGGGGCAAGGAACGCCGTATGGACTTGGTGGATGAGATTTATAAATCCCATCGCGCCACTTTGCGCTCACGTACAAACATGCAGATAAACGGTAAAGTGGTGATGCAGGCGGGTGATGTGGAAATAGAAGAGAAAGTGACTTTTATGGGCGATACGGAAGCATTGCACCGTGCGCTCATCATGAAGTTGAGCCAGAGCTTATTGAGTGCGATGGTTCCTCCGATGGATTTTTACTACGACCTTTACCAATATTACGACCCCAAGGCAGATGCCACGGTGCTTGCCCTCTTCTACCGAGTGGAAATCAACCCGGATATGAGGCAGAAATTCCCGGAAGAGTTCAGCGACACGATGCGTCCCGACTTTGAGAAGCATTTCAAGCTGAAACACGGTGCATTGTCCGTGGGCGTTCCGAAGCCGCTTGTACCTCCCGAATTGATAATCGCGATTCCCCAACCGGAACCCGAACCTGAACTGCCTGGGGAACCTGCAACGACTGTAACTCCACAAAAGCAGGAACCTGCTCAGGTCGTTACTTCCGGCTCTTGCGTCTTGAAGCGTTCTTCGCAGACCGCTGTCAGCATCCCTGCATCGGGACGTGAAGTGTTGCAGTTTGCCGAAGCCCCTTGTACGATGTATATTCTGTATAAGCGCGGTCCGCTGCTGGCAATCGACAAAGAGAGCGGCAGCAAGCGCGAAGTGACCACTGCATACGATGCTATGGACATAGCAAGTGTGGCGGTAGATCGTAAAAGAAGGCTGCTGCTCTATACCGGGCGCGGTTTAATCTGCTGGAACGGGAAGAGCATAGCCACTTCACCCGTAATCTTTAAATATGACGGTTCTGCCGGCCGTAACTCAACAGTCACGGTAACATCTGCGGGAGATTTGCTTGTGTATGGAGGTACTTCCTCGCCTACGGTGCTCTTGTCGGCCGACGGCAAGCTGCTTGCATCTTCCGATAAGCTGAAAGGTGACCGGGTGCTGATGATGCCCGACGGCAAGGTGTGGGCAAAGTCGGCGTTTAAAATCGTGTCGGGCAGTTTCTCCGGTGTGCCGGTGGAACATTCCTACGAAGACAAGTGGGGCAATCCTTTGTCCGGTGTAAGGGATATGTGTGCCGACGGCAATGACTTGTTGGTGTGTGGAAGCAATCTGCTTACCTGCCGGAACGGTCAATGGATTCCGCTTTATGAGCCTAAGGGGACTTCTTTCTCCCGGATGGCTGTAGATAGGGAGGGAGTTATTTGGCTGGTTTCGGGTGAGGGAGTGGTGTGCATGGGCAAAGACGGGAAAACTCCTCCGGGAACTCTTGCTTCGCTCAATACTCCGGAGGGGAAGAAGGATTTGGGCTACACCATAGGGCTATATGCCGATGCCAACGGCAATCTTTGGATTGTGACACCCGGCGATGTGATTGTTTATAATCGGGCAGGATTGGTGGGGCTTCTTGCGAAATGAATTTTCAAAAAACGCAATATCTGCCAGCACGCAGCACTACCGCATGCAACTTGCTGATATAATGGATGTAATGCAGTGCTGGCAACTGTGCTGGCAAGTGCTGGCAAATCATTTGCCAGCACTGTGTTTGTTCTAAATGAAGTGCTTTAGATGTTGTTCTCCAGTGTGTTATCGTCTGAAATGCCATTGTCTGTCGTCTGAAACACATGGGCGGAATTAGTGAAAGATAGAGCCTGAAACCGCTTATGCCTTGTCATTTTTCCCCTTATCCCTTATTCTAAACTGCGTCACACGTCCGCGGGCTGTACAGCCCACGTGCGTGTGACGGCGGGTTCACATACGTGTGCCCGACAGCCCACGGACGCGTGGCGCAGTTTAGAATAAAGCTTTCCGTCCTTTAGCACGGTGCATCTCCGCATTATCCATTAAGGAGGCAGGGAAAAAGTACTGCTGTTTCAGGCGAGGAGTCTATAGCTCCGATGAGAAAGAAGGAGGGGAATTGAGTTACTCCGGTAAACAATTGAGTTACTCCGATAAATCACGGTAGATACACTTGCTGGTAAATGGGAATTTATTTCACCACAGAGGACACAGAGTCTCACAGAGTTTTTTTAATGAATTCGAATCCGCAGTATCTGTCATTCAGAGCGTAGCGAAGAATCTACTCTCTTGTTAGGATAGCGCAGCTGTATGCAAGGAGAGTAGATTCTTCGCTACGCTCTGAATGACAGATAGTTTTAGCTTATAAAAGGAGAAAACTCTGTGAGACTCTGTGTCCTCTGTGGTGAAAACTAAATTATCATTTACTTGCGGAACTGTCTGAGGAAGAGTGGGATTTCTACTTCGGGTTGAATCATGGCCTTTCGTGAAAGTGTTTTAAGGAAGTAATGGACTGATAGTGTCGAAGATGCTGTACAATTCTTCTTTCGTTTCTGCCCGCAGCATGGCGATACGCGTATCCCTGAAATTGGGGATGCCCTTGAACAGCGGACTTGCCGCCAGATGTCGGCGTACGTGCAGAATGCCGCGGCGTTCGTCCAGCAGGTTCACGCTGTCCTCCACTTCCTGGCACAGCACGTTCAGCCGCCACTCCGAACTGAGCGGGGGCAGCTCTTCGCCGGTTTCCAGGTAGTGCTTCACTTCCTTGAATATCCACGGGCGGCCGAAGCTGGCACGGCCTATCATGATGGCATCTACGCCGTAGAGGTCGAAACACTCTTTGGCGCGTTGGGGGGTGGTGATGTCGCCGTTGCCTATGATGGGGATGTGCATGCGCGGGTTCTTCTTCACTTCGCCGATGAGTGTCCAGTCCGCCTCACCGGTATACATCTGGGCGCGGGTACGGCCGTGGATGGTGAGGGCGGCAATGCCGCAGTCCTGCAACTGCTCGGCAAGGTCTACGATGATTTTACTGTTGGCATCCCAGCCCAGGCGGGTCTTCACGGTGACGGGAATCTTCACGGCATCTACCACGGCACGAGTGATTTCCAGCATCAGCGGAATGTTCTGTAGCATACCGGCACCGGCACCCTTGCCGGCAACGCGCTTCACGGGGCAGCCGAAGTTGATGTCCAGCGTGTCCGGATGTGCCTGCTCCACAATGCGGGTGGCTTCTACCATGGTGGCGGTGTCCCGTCCGTATATCTGTATGGCTACGGGCCGCTCTTCATCGCTGATGTTCAGTTTCTGCTGGGTCTTGCCTACGGAGCGTATCAAGGCATCGGCAGAAACGAACTCGGTATATACCATGTCTGCTCCGAAGTGCTTGCACATCAGGCGGAAAGCAGGGTCGGTGACGTCCTCCATCGGGGCGAGGAATACGGGGCGTGGGCCCAGGTCTATATCTTTAATCTTCATAATCTAAGCGGATTTGTCCGCAAAAGTACAGAAAAAAGCCTACCTTTGCATACTCTAATTCAAAAAGAAATGATGAAACACTCAATCAGTGACTTCGAAATCATGGCACCGGTAGGCTCGCGCGAATCTCTCGCAGCAGCCATACAAGCAGGTGCCGACTCCATCTATTTCGGTATCGAGAACCTGAACATGCGTGCCCGTTCGGCAAATACCTTCACTATCGACGATTTGCGGGAAATAGCCCGGACGTGCGACGAACATGGCATGAAGAGCTACCTCACCGTCAATACCATTATATACGACCATGACATTCCGCTGATGCGTACCATTGTAGATGCGGCAAAGGCGGCAGGCATCTCGGCAGTCATTGCCGCTGATGTGGCAGTGATGAGCTATGCCCGGCAGATAGGGCAGGAGGTACACCTCAGCACACAGCTCAACATCAGCAACGTGGAAGCCCTGCGCTTCTATGCACAGTTTGCCGATGTGGTGGTGCTGGCGCGTGAGCTGAATTTGGAGCAGGTGGCAGAAATCTACCGACATATCCGTGAGGAGAATATCTGCGGTCCCAGTGGAGAGCAGATACGTATAGAGATGTTCTGTCACGGTGCGCTTTGCATGGCAGTCAGCGGAAAGTGTTATCTCTCATTGCATGAAATGAACCACTCCGCCAACCGCGGTGCCTGCATGCAGGTATGCCGCCGTAGTTATACGGTGCGCAACAAGGAGACGAATGTGGAATTGGAGGTGGACAACCAATACATCATGTCCCCCAAAGACTTAAAAACTATCCACTTCATGAACAAGATGCTGGATGCAGGTGTTCGTGTTTTCAAAATAGAAGGACGTGCCCGCGGACCCGAGTACGTGCGCACGGTAGTGGAGTGTTACAAAGAAGCCATCCGTTCCTATCTGGACGATACATTCACCGATGAGAAGATTGCCCGGTGGGACGAACGTTTGAAGACGGTCTTCAATCGTGGTTTCTGGGACGGCTACTACCTGGGACAACGCTTGGGCGAATGGACCAAGAACTACGGTTCTGCCGCTACGGAACGTAAAATCTATGTGGGTAAGGGCATCCGCTACTTCTCAAACATCGGTGTGGCAGAGTTCCTGGTAGAAGCAGCCGAAGTGAGCGTAGGCGACAAGTTGCTGATTACGGGTCCCACAACGGGTGCCGAATTCGTCACTTTGGACGAGGCACGCGTCGATTTGAAACCCGTGCAGACTGTAAAGAAAGGCCAGCATTTCTCGATGAAATCGGTGAAAATACGTCCCAGTGACAAACTCTACAAGCTGGTCAGCGTAGAGGAACTGAAGAAGTTCAAAGGCTTGGATGTGGAGAAACAACGTGGCTAAGTATCAAATAGTAAATAGTCCAATAGTAAATATGAATTATATCTATGAACTTCCCATGAAGGTGCGCGACTATGAATGCGACCTGCAAGGCATCGTCAATAATGCCAATTATCAGCATTATCTGGAGCATACGCGCCATGAGTTTCTGTTGAGTGCCGGCGTCAGCTTTGCCGGACTGCACGAGCAGGGGGTAGACCCGGTAGTGGCACGTATCAATATGGCTTTCAAGACTCCCCTGAGGAGTGGTGACGAGTTTGTCTCCAAGCTTTATATGAAGAAGGAAGGCATCAAGTACGTCTTCTATCAAGACATCTTCCGTGCTTCCGACGGTAAGGTCTGCCTCAAGGGCGTGGTCGAGACCGTGTGTGTAGTCAATGGCCGGTTGAGCGACAGCGAACTGTTCGACCGCCTTTTTGCCCCTTATCTCAACCCGGGTAAGTCCGTGTAATCTTTGGTGGAATGAACAGTGACGAACGGATTTGCAGTATAGCTCTCACACTTTGCCCCGGTATAGGACATATCGGGGCAAAGCGTTTAATAGAGGGTATGGGCAGTGCTGCCGAAGTATTCAGTCGGCGGAAGGAGCTCCCCGAAATCATGCCCGGTGTGAATCCGGGGGTAGTGACGGCTCTTGATTGTCCCGCTGCCTTTCTGCGTGCCGAGCAGGAGATGGAGTTTGTAGAGAAGAATCGTCTTTCCTGCCTGACGTTGAAGGATGAGGCTTACCCTTCCCGCTTGCGTGAATGTGAGGACGCACCGATTGTACTTTTCTTTAAAGGAAACACCGATTTCAACCGCCTGCATGTCGTCGATATGGTAGGTACACGCCGTGCCACCGATTACGGCAAGCAATTCTGTGCCGACTTCCTGCGCGATTTGGCCGTTCTTTGTCCCGATGTGCTGGTAGTAAGCGGACTGGCTTACGGGATAGATATCCATGCCCATCGGGCCGCTTTGGCAAATCATCTCCCTACCGTTGCTGTCCTTGCTCACGGACTGGACCGCATCTATCCGTATGTACACCGGAAAACAGCCATCGACATGCTGGCACAAGGCGGACTGTTGACCGAATTCCTTACCGGGACGAATCCGGACAAGCATAATTTCGTCAGCCGCAACCGTATTGTGGCGGGTATGAGTGATGCTACCATTGTGGTGGAATCTGCCGCAAAGGGAGGTTCCCTTATCACTGCAGAGTTGGCAGAGGGATATCATCGTGACTGCTTTGCCGTTCCGGGGCGTGTTACGGACGAATCTTCCATCGGTTGTAACCGGTTGATACGCGACAACAAGGCCGCCCTTATCCAGAGTGCGGAAGAGTTTGTGCAGATTATGGGCTGGGCCGTAGCGGAGCAGCCTGCCCGGACAGAAGGTATTCAGCGTAATCTCTTTCCGGAACTGACGGAAGAGGAGGAGCTTGTTGTGCGCATCCTTATGCGGCAGGGAGACCTCCATATCAATGCGATGGTGGTGGAAGCGGACATACCCGTCAACCGGATGAGTGCCTTGCTTTTTGAGTTGGAGATGAAGGGAGTGGTCAAGGCAATGGTGGGCGGTGTCTATCACTTGCTGACTTGAGCGCGGCAGGTCTCTTGCCTTACATGGACGGTTTCCCGTATTTCATGATGAACTTTTCCGGGTGGTCCGTCGCTATGATGTCTACCCCCAGGTCGACTGCCTTCTGGTTCTCTTCCGTCTTGTCGTCCAGCCCCAGGACGAGTGCCAGTACCTGCAGGTTGTGCTCACGGCATTTCTTTACGAATTGCGGGGTAAGGGAGTCAATCCAGACGACAGCGATGTCGGGGTGCAGTTCCTTTACGACATGCTCTATGTCTTTTTCACTTTTGATGTAGGCTTGCAGGGTTCTTACCTCGGGTGCCATCTTTCTGAAGCATTTGGCATGATACTCCTTGCTGAAGGTGAAGTTGCAGTTTTCCAGCATGCCTTCGTCCTTTATCAGATTCAGTAATTGGTGCAGACCGCCGTTGCGGTAGTCGATGGTGATTCTTAAACCGTGCTCTTTGGCCTTGCGTAGCAGGTCGGTAAGACGTAGTACCCGTTGTCCGGCAAATCGGGGCGCAAACCAAGAGCCGGCATCCAGTGTGTCGATGTCGGCGGACAGCCATTGGGAGATGGCGCCGGTACCGTTGGTGGTACGGTCGAGGGTGGAATCGTGCAGTACGTAGAAGACACTGTCCTTACTGATGCAGACATCGCATTCTATATTGCCTACACCGTATTTGATGCACGAATCTACGGATGCCATTGTGTTTTCGGGAGCGATGGTGGCGGCACCACGGTGTGCGCTGGTTAGGGGTATCTTGGTGGTGGCAGCAGGCCGTTGGGAACATCCTGCGGTAAGTAGGATTATGGAAAGCAATGCGAGTACCGGTTTTTTCATAATGGGCTCAAGTGGTGATGTTTTCTTCTTTAACAGTTATAAAAGCCATCGAAGATAGCTATTTTTTGTCATTCGGAGAAACGTATGGGCATAAAAAAAGGAGTACCGCTGTACTCCAACCTTTGTTAACCTTAAATCTAATACTATGAAAAAAATCACATTACAAATGTAAGGTTCCCGTTGTTATCTTCCAAATTTCAGAATGTTCCTGCTACTTCTTTTGTATTTCTTTCACTGAATTTTACTGTTTTCGCACACGGATTGACTTTTTGAGAGAGAAGAATCTATTCACAGCGTCCCGGATAAGGCAGAAGTTGCAAATCTGTTTCAATCGTTTCACAGAACCTTTCAGCCTTTGAAAAGAGTGATGGAAAGTGATTTTTATTCGGTAATTATCTTCTACTTTTGTTTGTATACAACGCGAAATTATGGGAAAACGCATTTTTATATATGTCTTTTGGCTACTCCTTTTTTGCATGATGTCGGGGCAGGTAATAGGGCAGAATAAGTCGGTAGAATCCCATAGCCATACTTGTAAAACGGTGCTGGCGTTAAAAAATAATTTGCTTTACGACCTGGCCTTGGCTCCGAACATAGAAGTGGAGCTGCCATTGGGAAAGAGGTGGTCTTTGAATGTTGAGTACAAATGCCCTTGGTGGTCTGACAGCGGATGTAATTTCTGCTATCAGCTCCTTTCGGGAGGGACAGAGGCGCGTTACTGGTTGGGAAACCGCCATACGCGCGGAAGATTGTCCGGACACTTCCTGGGAGCATATGCCGAAGGAGGTACCTATGATTTTCAGTTGAAAAAGGAGAAGGGATACCGGGGGAAGTATTACGCAGCTGCAGGAATAACTTATGGATACGTGCGTCCACTGGCTCGGCATCTGGCGATTGAATTCAGTGTGGGCATTGGATACTTGGATACGGAGTACAGGAAATATACTTCTTATGGAAATGACTTGGTTTGGGTCAGCAGTGGAAAGTATCACTTTATCGGGCCGACAAAAGCAAAAATTTCTTTGGTATGGCTTCTAACGTCGGGGAGATGAGTGGTATGAAAGATGCACGGCATATGATTCTCTGGCTGTTCTTCGGACTGTTGCCAATGCTGGGAAGCTGTGACTTCCGCGATATGCTGGATGATTATCCCGTTAGCGGAGTACAGATTAAACTGGATTGGAAAGGGGTGACGGATAAGCTGCCGCAGACCATGCGGATTATCTTCTATCCGAAAGATACTCAGGGGAGAAAGGTTGAAAGTTATCTGCCTGCCGGAGGGGGTGAGGTGAAGGTACCGCCGGGGAAGTATGCGGTGGTGGCCTATAACTTCAATACGGAGAGTATACAGATACGGGGCGACGAGAGTTATGAGACGATTGAGGCTTTTACGGGACACTGTACGGGGCTGGATGTACACGAAGATATGGTTTGGTCGCCCGACCCTTTGTATGTGGTGGCTTTGGACGAGGTGGAAATAAGGCAGAGTGATGTGGCGCTTCCGTTGAACTGGAAGCCGGAAGCGGTAGTGGACCATTATTCCTTTGATATAAAGGTGGAAGGATGGGATAGAATATCGAGCATCATCTGCCATGTGGACGGCTTGAACGGAAGTTACTTTATAGGCAACCGTGCTTGCCATTTGAGCGAGGTACCTATATGTGTGGATACAAAGCGTGAAAACGGGCTTTTATGGGGGTATTTCTCCAGTTTTGTATTACTGAAAGATACCAAGACCCGTGCGGATAGTCCTATGTTGCTGACACTGAAGATTGTGAAACGAGATAAAACGGTTCAAGAGGTGAAGGTGGATATCACGGAAGTGATTGAAACAGCTCCTCCCTCGGGAGGAGGCGAAGAAGAACCTGATGTGGGCGTTCCTGGGTCGGAAATCCATATCGAGGTTCCCGTACCGGAGGACAAGGTTGTGGTGGATGATTTGGAACCGGGAACCGATGAAGGAGATGGAGGGATTGGTGGCGATGTGGATGATTGGGATGATGAGACGGATGTGGAGCTACCGGTGAATTGATAGCAAACAGACAAATAAATATATTAACTTTAATAACAGACAATTATGAAGAAGGTTTTATTTTTGGCTTTGGCTGCAGCAGCAGTAATGAGTTGCTCGGAAAGTGAGGAGATAGAGAATGCCGGACAAAAGGCAGAGATTAAATTGGGAACAGTAGTGGGTAACACTACGAGAGCCACAGTGACTGATTTGCCGGAATTGCAGAAGGTAGGGTTCACTGTGTATGCTTATAATACGGGAGCGACAGCAATGGCCTCCGTTGCGACTTTTGATGCGATGAAGGAATTCATGACAGATGTTAAAGTAACCTATAGTGCTCCCAACTGGAGTTTGACTGGGGGAACATATTATTGGCCAATGACGGATAACTTGCAGTTCTTTGCTTACGGGAATCCGGGTACCGGAGCCTTGACGTACAATCAACCGGCTGCTGGTGCTATATATCCTTCCATTACTTATACGGTAGCAGATGTAGCTGCCCAAACGGACTTGGTAGCCGCGAAAGTGACGGATGCAACCAAGGCATCAAATGCCAGTGGGGTATCTTTGAAATTCGGCCATATACTGACCCAAATAAATTTCACTGTCAAGGCAGCCGACGCTTTGACTTATAAACTGAAAACACTTACAATATCCGGCGTGCACAATAAGGGAACTTATGGTTTTGATGATTCAACATGGAAGTCACAAGAAGGAACAGCCACTTATGCGCATACGATTGCCGGCAGTGCATTGGAAGTGAATACAACGGGTGTGGAAGTGAATACAGCCTGGATGTTGATGCCCCAGACGTTGGATACGAATGCCAAAATCAATGTTGTCTATGACATCTATGAGAAAGACGTTCTTCTTGATACTGTAACTTCCGCCATTGACTTGAATGATACACAAGCCTGGGGTGAAGGCAAAAAGATACGTTATACGCTGACGCTGGCCAATAAGGCGGCAAAAGTAACCTTTGTACCTGAAGTTGGTCCATGGAGTACGGCTGATGATACGAACGTGGAAAAATAAAACGGCACTGTCCGCAATAAAAAACTGAATTACTTCTATTTTATTCATTCCCCGAAACTTCTTTATGAAAGTTTTCGGGGAATGTTTCTTTTATGAGTATTATTTATCTATTTTTGTCACTGCAACAAACAAACAAATCTACTTGCCGATGCCCAACTCTTCTGCTTGCAGAGGTAAAAAACAATGCGCTCAATGTCCCAAGGCTGTGGACAATGCAATAATATATGCTTCCCACCCCAGAGGATTCCATCTGCCGGCGCGAAAGTGTGAGGAAAATATTATAATTTTCCTGCTGAAAGGAGAAGTGCTTGTCAACAGTAAGGAGTATGCGGGAACTGTGTTGCATGCAGGTGAGTTCATCCTTCAAGCTATTGGTTCCAAGTACGAAATACTTGCCATGACGGATGTGGAATGCGTTTGTTACCGGTTCAGTAAGCCTGAATTCTTCTGTGAGGACCGGTATAACCATATTATGAAAGAGGTTACCCCTCCATTGATATTCTATCCTTTGACCATTACTCCCGAGTTGCAGCTCTTTCTGGAAAGTTCCAAGGCCTATTTGTCCGAGGAGAAGATTTGCCGGGAAATGCTTTGTTTCAAACGGAAAGAACTTGCTTTCATTCTTGGAAATTACTACTCCGACTATGAGCTTTCCATGCTGATACATCCTCTTGCCCAGTATACTAATTCCTTCCACTACTTTGTCTTGCAGAATCATGCCAAAGTCAAGACGGTAGAGGAACTTGCCCAGTTGGGAGGATATACAGTAGCTACTTTCCGGCGTATATTCAATTCTGTTTTTCATCAACCGGTGTACGAGTGGATGATGGAACGGAGGAAGGAAAGCGTGGTTTATGAACTTCGTTATACGGATGCTTCTATATCAGAGATTTGCTATAAATATGGCTTTGAATCGCTGCCTCATTTTTCCAATTTCTGCAAAAAGAATTTCGGGGCTTCTCCCCGTAGCTTGCGTGCCGGCAATTTATCTGAAGTAAACGGCATGTCATAAAAAACTCCTCCGGCGGTTTCCCGGCAGAGGAGTCTCTTGTGATATTAATCAAATATAGTGAAAGCTGAGTGATAAATCTGAGCTTGCTCAAAAGGTTTATCCGAAGCGCATCCTATATTATTTGCAGAAAGACCGGATTAGTCTTTCAGTTTCGCAATGATAAAGTCGCGGTTCAGGCGAGCAATGTTGCTGATGGAAACATTCTTCGGGCATTCAGCTTCGCACGCACGAGTGTTTGTACAGTTACCGAAACCGAGTTCGTCCATCTTGCTCAACATAGCCTTGGCACGGCGCAATGCTTCCGGTTTGCCTTGGGGCAACAGGTTCAGCTGGCTCACCTTGGCAGAAACGAACAGCATAGCAGAACCGTTCTTACAAGCAGCCACACAAGCACCACAACCGATACAGCTGGCAGCATCCATAGCCTCGTCAGCGATGGGCTTCGGAATCAGGATAGCGTTGGCATCCTGGGGAGCACCGGTACGTACGCTGACGTAGCCGCCTGCCTGCATAATCTTGTCGTAGGCCGTACGGTCGACCATCAAGTCCTTGATAACCGGGAAACCGGCAGAGCGCCACGGTTCAACAGTGATGGTATCGCCGTCGTTGAAACGACGCATATAAATCTGGCAAGTCGTAGCGCCGGTTGCAGGACCGTGGGGGTGTCCGTTGATGTAGAGCGAACACATACCGCAGATACCTTCGCGGCAGTCGTGGTCGAATACAACCGGTTCTTTACCTTCAGAAATCAGCTGTTCGTTCAAGATATCCAGCATTTCGAGGAATGAAGTATCGCCCGGGATATCTTTCATTTGGTATGTTTCAAAAGCGCCTTTTGCTTTCGGACCCTTCTGGCGCCATACCTTGAGCGTAAATGATATATTTTTATCCATTTTCTTTAATTCTTTAAATGTTCAACTTCCCGATTAGCTCTTGTAGTTACGAGTCTGTACCTTGATTGCTTCGTAAACCAGCGGCTCTTTCAGCAATACCGGTTCCTTTTCGTCAGAACCCTGATATTCCCAGCAAGCCACGTAGAAGTAGTTTTCATCGTCACGCTTGGCTTCGCCTTCTTCAGTCTGATATTCTTCACGGAAGTGACCGCCGCAGCTTTCGTTACGGTTCAGTGCATCGTAAGCAACCAGCTCGCCCATAGTGATGAAGTCGTACAGACGGATAGCCTTGTCGAGTTCTACATTCATACCTTCCTTGTCGCCTGGGATGAACAGTTCTTTCTCGAACTCCTTGCGGACTTCTTTCAGCTTCTTCAGACCTTCCTTCAAGCCTTCGGCCGTACGTCCCATACCTACATATTCCCACATAATGTGGCCCAGTTCCTTGTGGATAGAGTCTACAGACTTCTTACCCTTGATGTTCATCATCCAGTCAATCTTCTCCTGAACGGCCTTTTCTGCAGCTGCAAATTCGGGCAGGTCGGTAGAGAAACGGGGAACTGTAATCTGGTCGGCCAGATAGTTCTGGATAGTGTAAGGCAATACGAAGTAACCATCGGCCAGACCTTGCATCAGGGCGGAAGCACCGAGGCGGTTTGCACCGTGGTCGGAGAAGTTACATTCACCGATGGCGAACAGTCCCTTGATGGAGGTCATCAGTTCGTAGTCAACCCAGATACCACCCATGGTATAGTGGATAGCCGGATAAATCATCATCGGGTTTTCGTATGGGCTGACATCAGTGATTTCTTCATACATATCGAAGAGGTTGCCGTAACGTTGTGCAACGACATCTTTACCCAGACGGTTGATAGCTTCGGAGAAGTCAAGGAATACGGCAAGACCGGTGTTGTTTACGCCGAAGCCCTTGTCGCAGCGTTCTTTGGCAGCGCGGCTGGCAACGTCACGCGGAACGAGGTTACCGAATGCCGGATAACGGCGTTCCAGGTAGTAGTCGCGGTCTTCCTCGGGAATATCTTTTCCTTGCAGTGTACCTTCCTGCAGTTTCTTGGCATCTTCCAGCTTCTTCGGAACCCAGATACGACCATCGTTACGCAGAGATTCGGACATCAAAGTCAGCTTAGACTGCTTGTCACCGTGAACCGGGATACAAGTGGGGTGAATCTGTACGTAAGCAGGGTTGGCAAACCAGGCACCTTTACGGTAGCAAGCCATTGCTGCAGAGCAGTTACATGCCATTGCATTGGTAGAAAGGAAGTAGGCATTGCCGTAACCACCGGTAGCGATTACCACAGCGTGGGCGGCAAAACGTTCCAATTTACCGGTAACGAGGTTCTTTGCAATGATACCGCGGGCACGTCCGTCAATGAGGACAACGTCTTCCATTTCGTAGCGGGTATACAGTTTCACAGTGCCTACGTTCACCTGGCGGCTCAATGCAGAGTATGCACCCAGCAACAGCTGCTGTCCGGTCTGACCCTTGGCATAGAAAGTACGGGATACCTGAGCACCACCGAAAGAACGGTTGTCCAGTGTACCGCCGTATTCGCGGGCGAAAGGAACACCTTGTGCAACGCATTGGTCGATAATATTGTTGGATACTTCAGCCAGACGGTAAACGTTAGCTTCGCGGGCACGGTAGTCGCCACCCTTTACTGTATCGTAGAACAGACGGTATACAGAGTCACCGTCGTTTTGGTAATTCTTAGCAGCATTGATACCACCTTGTGCAGCGATGGAGTGTGCACGGCGCGGAGAGTCCTGGATGCAGAAGTTGAATACTCTGAAACCCATTTCGCCCAGAGAGGCGGCAGCACTGGCACCGGCAAGTCCGGTTCCTACTACGATGATGTCCAGACGACGCTTGTTGGCAGGGTTCACTAATTTTTGGTGAGCTTTATAATTGGTCCATTTCTCAGCCACCGGTCCTTCCGGTATTTTAGAATCTATCTTAGTCATAATGCAATTTACAATTTAGTCATTTACAATTTGAATTTAGCAAGCGCCGCACAATGATTTTGCAAAGAATACGACAACTACCAGAGCGAAGCAGAGGACAACGATAGTAGAATAGATGTTGGAGATACATTTCCAACGGTTAATCCATACTTTGTTGTTCCAGCCCAAAGACTGCATGGAGCTCCAGAAACCGTGAGTGAGGTGGAACCACAATGCGCCCAGCCAAACGAGGTAAAGCACTACGAATACCGGATTGCTGAAGGTGTTTTGAATGTGATAGACACCGTTGGCTGCATATGCCAGCGTGAGGGTGTCAGCATGCATGCCCATGTTGTGCATCAACTCGGGAAGCTGCATTTTAGCCCAGAAGTTTACCAGGTGCAGGCCCAAACCCACGATTACGATGATACCCAGTACGAGCATGTTCTGAGAAGCCCATTCCACAGTCTTGGGCTTTTCCGTAACGGCATAACGTTCGCTACCACGTGCCTTACGGTTCTGCATAGTCAGCCAGAAAGCGTAGATGATGTGGATGATGAATAAGGCAGCCAGACCTACCGTAGCCACCAATGCGTACCAGTTTGCTCCCAGGAACTCACAAACCATGTTGTAGCCATTAGCCGAGACTAATGCAACCAGGTTCATCGCCATGTGAAATGTCAGAAACAGGACAAGGGCGATACCGGTAACGCTCATCACCACTTTCCTTCCTACAGATGAATTACTTAACCACATAAATGATTGAATTTAAGTTATTTAATAGTTTGAAAATTTGTTCTATCAGGATACTTCTGTAAATGTTTCGCAAAAATAGGAGAAATCCAGCGATAAAGCAAGCGATTAAAGAAATAATTCCGTAATCCGGCAGAATGCGAAGTTTACGGACAAGTAAAAGGTTTACTCGTCCTCCTGGTCTTTGCCTTGCTCTTTGCAGATAATGGAAATCTTTTCTCCGTTTGCTGAACGTTTTCTCAGGGCGCGGGGCGTGTCTCCGAAAGAGTCTTTGCAGAAGTGGGCAAAGTGGGATAGGGAATCAAAGCCATAGCGGGCGCTGATGACTGAAATGCGTTGTTTGGTGTATTGCAGGTCGTTCAGAATTCCTTCACGTTTCTTGTCCAGAATCCATTCATAGACCGGGACCCCATACATATTTTTAAACAGACGGCGGAATGTGGTGGTGGTATATCCACCGAGGTGGGCAAACTCTTCCACATTCTTCACCTTGTCGTAGTTCTGCATGACGAAATATTGGAAGCTTTCCGTATAAGTGCTGATGGGGTAGAAGAATGTACTGATTTGGTGTAGCGGATAGTAGCATGTCAATATGTATACCAATTCCTGGCATTTCATTTCAATGTATTTGCTGCACGCATAGGGTTGCTCGTTGAGGTAGCAGGCAAGGCTTTTCAGGAGCCCTTCGAGCATGGAAATCGCGGTAAGCGGGGTATAAGTCAAGGGGGCTTCCGAGCGTTTCAGTATCTCCTTGTAGCGCTCTTCGCAAATCAGAGGAAGCTCGGTGAACCAATACACAATATATTCCACTTCGGTCAAAGCCAGGAGTTCTACTTTGGAGCCGATGGCTTGCAAGATGAGCTGGCGGCTTTGGAGAGTGGTGCCCGGATATTCGTCACTGTTTACAAGTAATTCACCTTTCAGCATAAATATCATGCAGTTCTGTGTGCACTTTTCAGCAGAGAAATGTTGTCCCTTGGGGTAGTGGCGGTAAACCAATACTCCTTCTGATTTTTGGGGACATACCATACAATCAATCTGTCGGTTGCAGCAAGTTTCCAGTCTCATGAAATGATTAGCGAATTATTATAAATGTGGCAACAAAGATAGAATTTTTTTGTGAAAACTCTATCTATTTGTCCTATCTTTGCGTCAAACTAATATAAAGGACTTATGAAAAAGGCTATTTTTTTTGTATATTTTATCTGCCTTGTTGTATCCGGTCTTTCGGCACAGAATTGGGATATTAACACTTTGCACCGGGTTAACAGTTGGGATGGCAAGTTTGTCCGTAACTATAATAAGATAATTTCACGTTCGGAGCCCTATGTTGCTGTCGGTGTTCCGGTGGCGATGGCGGTTGCCGCTTGGATAAAACATGATAAGGGTTTGCTGAAAGATGCGGTCTACGTAGGTACAAGTGTAGCGGGGGCTTTTGTTGTGACTTATGGAATGAAATATCTGGTGGACCGTGAGCGTCCTTATGATAAATATCCCGACAGAGTGCATGCATATAGCCATGAAGGCAGCCCGTCTTTTCCTTCTGGACATACGGCGACGGCTTTTGCCCTTGCCACCTCGCTCAGTGTAAAGTATCCTAAATGGTATGTGATAGCTCCGTCTGCCCTGTGGGCTTGTTCCGTGGGAGTTTCCCGTATGAACGAGGGAGTGCATTATCCGTCAGATGTGTTGGCGGGGGCTGCAATCGGTGCTGGATGTGCTGTGGTCAACATCTACGTCAACAAGTGGCTGAATAAGTGGCTGTTCGGAGAATGATTTTAGGCGCGAATTACGCGGAATACGCGGAGTTAGATAAACTAAATCCGCATAATCCGCGCCTAAGTTTGTTTCAAGTCGGCTATTGGATAATAGTGCTGTAGATGCCTTCGTTCAGCACTTTTAGAGCTTGCTGCACGCTCTGGTTCGTGCTGTTCATCACCTGGAAGTATTCGTTCATGTCCCATAGGTCACGGGCTATCAAGGCTTTAAGTTGTGTCTTGATGAGCGGTAGGGATTGGTTGTACTGTTTCTCGTCAAACTTGATTTTCTCTTTGTCGGCAAGCGTACGTATTTCGGCAAGGAAGTTATCGTCTATCTCGAACTTCTCGTTGAAGGCTTCGAATTTCTTGTATTTGTTCTGCAACTCCTTCCGGTGCTTCTCGATGTAGCCGGTAGTGGCTTTGATAACCACGCCTTTGGCTACGAGGTTGCGGTGATAGTCTGTGTACTGGGTAGTGTCGATGGGGACGAAGAAGTCGGGCATGATACCTCCACCTCCGTAAACGGTACGTCCCATACGCTTGGTCTGTGCTTTCAGGGAGTCGGCAAAATGGATACTGTCCGCATGAATCATTTCTCCATGATTGAAGCGGTCTATCAGTTCCTGGTTATACTTATCCTGACTGTTCTCGCCGGTTAGGCGGCCGTCGAGGTTGGCGGTGCTGTCGTAAGGCTTCTGGATACAACGGCCCGAAGGAGTATAGTAGCGGGCGATAGTGAGGCGAATCATGGAACCGTCCGGCAGGTCGATAGGACGCTGTACTAATCCCTTGCCGAAGGTGCGGCGTCCTACTACCACGCCTCTGTCCCAGTCCTGGATGGCTCCGGTCACGATTTCACTGGCAGAAGCGGAGTACTCGTCCACCAATATGATGAGACGGCCGTTCTTGAAGTTGCCCGTACCTTTGGCAAAGAAATCACTGCGGCGTGCGGCTCTTCCTTCGGTGTAGACGATGAGTTCTTTTTGCTTCAGAAATTCGTTGGCAAGGTCGATGGCGGCATTCAGATACCCTCCTCCATTTCCTTGCAGGTCGAGGATGAGGTCTTTCATTCCTTTCTTTTGCAGGCTTTTCAGGGCTTCTGCAAACTCTTCGGCGGTGGTTGCCCCGAAGCGGTTGATACGGATATAGCCGGTTTTGGGTTGTATCATGTAAGATGCGTCCAGGCTGAGGATGGGAATTTTGTCACGCTTCACGGTGAAGTACAGCTGGTCGTCCACGCCACGGCGCACAATGGTGAGTTTCACTTCCGAGTCTTTCGGTCCGCGCAGGCGGCTCATAATATCTTCCGTGCTCATTTTTACTCCGGCAATGGCGCTGTCATTGACGGCTACGATACGGTCGCCGGCAAGGATGCCCACCTTCTCGGAAGGTCCGTTGCTCACGGGTTGTATCACAAGCAGGGTATCTTCTATCATCTGAAACTGTACGCCGATGCCCTCGAAATTGCCTTGCAACGGCTCGTTCATCTTCTTCACTTCTTCGGCGTTGTTGTAGGTGGAGTGCGGGTCGAGTTGTGCCAGCATCTTGATGATGGCTTCTTCCACCAGCTTGTCTTCATCCACCTTGTCCACATAAAGGTTGGTGATGGCAAACTCTGCCATTTGCAGTTTGCGCAGGGCTTCATTGTTCGGCTTTTGCGCTTGCGCCGTCACCGCGCATATACATATTATAATAGTAAATAGTTTTTTCATCATTTCCATTTTAATCCCTAATCCTTTATCCTTAATCCCTAATCCCTAATCTCCATTCCCTCCGGTATGAACATGCTTATGTCCTTGCCGTATTGCAGCAGTTCGCGCACGGTGGTGGAACTGACGCAGGTAAGTTCCGGCTCGGTGAAGAGCAGGATGGTTTCTATGCCGGTCAGTTTGCGGTTGATGTCGGCAATGGTTTCCTCGTATTCGAAATCCTTCACGGTGCGTATGCCGCGTATTATCAGACTGGCATCTACCTGCCGGGCAAAGTCGATAGTCAGGCAGTCATAGGACTGCACAATGATGCGCGGCTCGTTCCGGTAGTAGTCTCGTATCATTTGTTCGCGCTTTTCCAAGGGGAAATACGTATTCTTATTTTCATTGATGCCGATGCCTATGACGATTTCGTCTATAAAAGTCAGTGCACGGCTCACTACCGAAGAGTGTCCGATAGTAAACGGGTCGAATGTTCCCGGAAAGATAGCTCTTCTCATGATGCCAAATCTTCTTCTATAACCAAGTTGTTGATAATAAAGTTTTGTCGTTCCATGGTATTCTTACCCATGTAGAATTCCAGCAGCTCTTTTACGAGGTCTGTCTTGCGCAGGGACACTTGTTCCAGACGCATATCCTTGCCGATAAAATGCTTGAACTCGTCGGGCGAGATTTCTCCCAGACCTTTGAATCGGGTGATTTCGGGGTTGGGACCCAGTTCTTCAATGGCTTTCACACGTTCCTCCTCTGTATAGCAATAACTTGTCTTCTTTTTGTTGCGCACGCGGAAGAGAGGGGTTTGCAGGATATATACATGCCCTTTCTTTATCAGGTCGGGGAAGAACTGCAGGAAGAAGGTGATGATGAGCAGGCGGATGTGCATGCCGTCCACATCGGCATCGGTAGCTACGATGACTTTGTTGTAGCGCAGTGTCTCTATGCCGTCTTCTATATTCAAGGCTGCTTGAAGCAAGTTGAATTCTTCGTTTTCATAAACTACTTTCTTGGTGAGTCCGTAGGAATTTAGCGGTTTACCACGCAGGCTGAATACTGCTTGGGTATTCACGTCGCGGCTCTTGGTGATGGAACCGCTGGCGGAGTCTCCCTCGGTAATGAAGATGCAGGATTCGGTTTCCTGGTCTTTGCCTTTACCGTCACTCAAGTGGTAGCGGCAGTCGCGCAGCTTGCGGTTGTGCAGGTTGGCTTTCTTGGCGCGTTCGCGTGCCAGCTTGGTGACGCCGGCAATGGCTTTGCGCTCTTTCTCGGAGTCTTGTATCTTTTGCAGCATCACTTCGGCCACAAGCGGGTTCTTGTGGAGGTAGTTGTCCACTTCCGTCTTGATGAAGTCTCCTACGTATTTGTTCACCGTGGGGCCGGCGGGCTTGTGTTCCTGCGGCGCGGCAGGCCACATGTTGTTGCTGCCCAGTTTCGTTTTGGTCTGGCTCTCGAACATGGGTTCCTCCACGTCGATGGCAATGGCGGCTACCAGTCCGTTGCGGATGTCGGCATATTCCTGGTTCTTGTTGTAGAACTCCTTGATGGTACGGGCAATGTGTTCCTTCAAGGCAGTCTGGTGTGTGCCGCCTTGGGTGGTGTGTTGCCCGTTGACAAAGGAGTAGTACTCTTCGCCGTATTGGTTGGTGTGTGTGAAGGCAATCTCGATGTCCTCTCCTTTCAGGTGGATGATGTCGTAAAGGCCTTCGCTGGTCATGTTGTCTTTCAGCAAGTCCTCCAGCCCGTGGCGGGAAACGATGCGCTGGCCGTTGTAAATGAAGGTGAGGCCCGTATTCAGGTAGGTGTAGTTGCGCAGCAGGGTTTCTACGAACTGGTTCTGGAAGGAATAGTTCAGGAAGAGTGTGGCGTCCGGTTCGAAGAAGATATAGGTTCCGCTTTCTTCTGTCGAGTCTTCGGTCACATCACTCAACAGCGTTCCTTTCTCGAAGATGGCGGTACGTACTTTGCCGTCGCGGTAACTGCGTACCTCGAAACGGCTACTCAGCGCATTGACCGCCTTGATGCCCACGCCGTTCAGTCCGACACTTTTCTTGAAAGCCTTCGAGTCATATTTACCCCCGGTATTCAGTTTGCTGACCGCCTCTACCAGTTTGCCTTGCGGAATGCCTCGTCCATAGTCGCGTACGCTGACACGCAGACTGTCTTCTATAGTCACTTCTATACGCTTTCCGGCACCCATCTTGAACTCGTCGATGCTGTTGTCCATCACTTCTTTCAGCAACACATAGATGCCGTCATCGTTCTGTGAGCCGTCGCCCAGACGGCCTATGTACATACCGGAACGGACACGGATATGCTCCATGTCGTCCAGGTGGCGGATGTTGTCGTCGGTATATTCCACGCTGGAAACGGGGCTCTCTGTGATATTGTTGTCTGCTTCTTCCAGCGGCAGGGTCATATTGTTGTTATCTTCCATAAGTACGTTATTCCTTCATATTGCGCATTGCGACAAAGGTAATGAGAAATTCGGGGGTTCGCAAAAAAATAATGTCTTTTATGGACTTCTGACAAGCTTATATTCTGGATTTAGAACTTATTTTATTCCTTTCACAAAGCATCTTCTCCGTTTATGCTGTTCCGTCTTGAAGTACTCCCACTGCGCTTGCACCTTGCCGTTCAGCTCCAGCTCCGGATTACTCTCGGCATACTCGAAACCAAGTTGCTGATAGACGGGGATAAGGTCGGAGAACAACAATGCATTTACCCCCTTGTTCTGATACTCCGGTTTCACGGCAACCAGCAGCAAATCGAGCATCTTGGGATATTTCTTCAAGAAGATGGTCTTGGCCAGGTGATACCAACCCATAGGAAGCAGGCGCCCGTGGGCTTTTTGCAACGCTTCGGCGAGTGACGGCATGGAAATGCCTACGGCAAGCAGCTGGTCATCGGCATCGGTAATCAATGTCACCATGCGTAGGTCGAGGATGGGCAGGTACATCTTGACGTATTGGTCAATCTGCCGTTGGCTCAGTGCAGAATAGCCATAGAGTGGCTGATAGGCTTCGTTCATCAGTTCGAAGATGGCCTGACCGTAGTCTTGGGCAATCTTCTTGGCAGATGTGTATTTCTTTACCTTGAGGTTATACTTGCGCTGGATGAGGTCGGAGATGCGCTTGTGCTTGTCGGGTATGGCGTCGGGAATGTAGATTTTGTATTCCACCCAATCGGCATCCTTCTCAAAGCCCATGCGTTCCAGATGTTGCGGATAATAGGGATAGTTATAAATGGTGGCCATGGTGCTGAGCTGGTCGAATCCTTCGATGAGCATACCTTCGGCATCGAAATCTGTGAATCCCAGCGGGCCTTGTATATGTGTCATTCCCCGTTCTTTTCCCCATTCTTCCACGGTGCGAATCAGGGCATCGGAGACT
The DNA here is from genome assembly GCF_003603395.1 of Bacteroides sp. AM44-19. Taxonomy (NCBI): domain Bacteria; kingdom Pseudomonadati; phylum Bacteroidota; class Bacteroidia; order Bacteroidales; family Bacteroidaceae; genus Bacteroides; species Bacteroides sp. AM44-19. The sequence goes on from NZ_QTNB01000012.1 coordinate 121,360, forward strand.
TCCGCATCATCGATGAAGTCTATCCAGCCGAAGCGGACTTCCTTTTTGTTCCAGGTTTGGTTTGCCTTGTGGTTGATGATGGCAGCTACACGTCCTACGATTTTACCTTCCCGATAAGCCAGGAAATAGTCGGCTTCACAAAATTCGAATGCAGCGTTTTTCTTCTTGTTGAAGGTGTTGAGCATGTCATCGAAAAGGTCGGGGACGGAATAGGGGTTGTTTTTGTATAGCAGGTAGTTGAAACGGATAAAGCGCTCCAGTTCCCGTCTTGTGGTTACTTTCTTGATTGTAATTGCCATAGTTGTTCAATATTGAGACCACAAAGGTAATGCAAACTGAGAGCAGAACAAAATAAGCTTGCTTATTTTTTATGCCGAGGTACAGCTTGCCTTATTTAAAAATACGTGATAATCTTTAAAATACCGCGTAGGGTGTTTGTAAATTTGCTGTTAGAGGTTGTATATCAGTACCGCTGTGTAGGCAATGTAGCAGAGAATCAGAATGCTTCCTTCCACCCGGGTGATGATGCGTTTCCCGAAAAAGATACCGAACAGCCAAAGCAGGATGCTGGACCCTACGAGTACCCACAAATCGAAATTGGTGATGCCCGTCAGACGCAGTGGAGTGATGGAGGCCGAACAACCCAGTACGAAGAATATATTGAAGAGATTACTTCCGATGACGTTTCCGATGGCTATTTCGGGGTTTTTCTTCAAGGCGGCTACGATGGAGGTGGCGAGTTCGGGTAATGAAGTGCCGCCTGCTACGAGCGTCAGCCCGATGATGGATTCGCTGACACCCAATCCGCGGGCTATGCCGCTGGCACCGTCTACAAAGAAATTACCTCCGATGATGAGGCCGGCAAGTCCGCCGAGAATGTATAGGGCGGACTTCCACGCGGGTAACAGCCTGATTTCGTCTTCTTCCTGTAAGTGCTCCTTTTCCGGTTCCTTCATACTTCCATCCCTTTTTGCAATGGCAAAAGTATAACTCAGGAAAATGGTAAAGAAGCATAGCAGCAATAGGCCGTCGGTGATGCTGAGTATGTTCTCCCCACTGCTGTCCAGTAAGACGTCGTTGGCACAAATCAGCAGGGCGAAGGATGAAAGGATGCAAAGGGGGATTTCGCGTTTCAGTGTGTTACGGGTAATGGCTATCGGGGCAAAAAGGGCCGTACAACCCACAATCATCAGGGTATTGAACGTATTGCTTCCCACCACATTGCCAATGGCAATGTCTGCACTGCCTTTGAGAGCAGAGGATATGCTGACGGTGAGTTCCGGTGCGGAAGTGCCGAAGGCAACAATGGTAAGCCCGATGACGATGGACGGTATATGGAAACGTTTGGCAACGGATGCGGCACCGTCTGTCAAGCCATTGGCACCCAGAAGAATGAGGAGCAGTCCTCCGACAAGAAACAATATATCCATAGGTATGTCAATTTTGAGTACAAAGATAGTGCAAACCGGATACAGAACTTTCATGTTTGCACCACGAAGTTACGAAAAGAGTGTAATTTATTGGAAATGAGCGTAGGTTAATTGCTCATGATAGTAATAGGTTACGAATTAGTTAGTTATCTACTGCATTATCCTTCTGCGCGTTGCGTAACCTTCAAAGAACTCTTCGTATGCAAAAATAGAAATTAAACGGGAGATTTAGAAATAAATCTCCTGATTTTTTATCCTCACATATAAGTTTTTCCGTAAAAGCGGTTTTGTCCGTCGGCACACCATCGCCCAAAGAGATTTTGGACGAACGTATGCCGACTACCGCATAAGCGGAGAAAAGGGCTTTGCCTCACGCCTAAACAGAAGTTTAGACTGATGATGCAAGGCCCATTTCTTTTGCGCTTATGCCAGAGAGGTGCTTTTACGGATTTCTGACTGTTTTTCTTTTTCGCTGTCCATTTGAGCCGGAAGCGGAAAGCCGTGCAAGACCGCCCGCTCCATGAATGGAACAAGCCGTCACCCACGGCAGGCAAACCTGAAAGAATGATTTTATATGTCCGACCGGACACGTCCTGCCGGACATATAAAACCATACTTTCCACACGGTGGTTTGCCCGGTTCCACGCTTCCGGCTGTTTCCCTTTTTCTTTTGTGGACTTCTTTTTTACGGATTTCTCTTTTGAAGTTTTCCTGTCCAATCTGCCTCCACTTCCGTTTACCTCCATTTCCGCGCCTTTCAGTGAGCCGCATCAGGCAGTCATTTCCGTTCTGGGCGCAAAGGTAATTCCGGGATTGGACGGGAAAGCAAGGTCAAGCCTCCTGTTTTCTGCGGAAATCTCCAGCCCTGTGCGGGTAGTATTTCCGCGAAAAACCTTGCATTCCCTAATCCCTACCTTTTTAAGCACCCGAAACGAAAACGACCGATGCGACAGAAAGACGCATAAAAAAAATGTCGGATAAACGAGAGGCAGATAAGATAGTTTGAAACTCAACTCCCTCAGCTCTTGAATCCGCATTAAAAACAAAAAATCAAAAACAAAACGGATATGGAAACAACAATGGCAACAAAATTCGTGGCTTGGGAAGTGCCGACATTGGAAACACTGAAAGGCAGTAAGGCTTACATCCTTCGTGAGAAACTGAACAACGGAGGACAGATGAACCGAGAGGAAAAGGATTGGCTCACCGAAAACGTGAACAGTAACACCTATTTCAAGAGCGCAGTCCCCTTGCAAGGCTGGAGGTTTGACTTCTCCGATGTTCTCCGCACGTTCCTCGTATGCCAATACGGACGTTGGACGGAATACAAGGCAACGGACAAGACCGGACTTCGCAGATACCTATACGGCAGGATAGACAACATTGTGGAACTTGAAAAATGATACGGCTATGACGGCAACGGCAAATTTCAGACAAGTGGCGCAATACATAGGACTTGCGATATGCGGTTTAATCGTGCGCACCGCCTTCGGGATATTGGACATCCTTTGGGGCATCATCACGGAGATAATAAACGGAGTGTTCCGAGTGGCGATAGGCGTAATCGTGGCTATCCTTTCCACAATCGCCTTCTTCGGCTTCATCCTTTGGTTATTCACCCTTTAACCCCTACCGAAATGGCAAAGAGAAGCAGCAAGACGGCAGCACAGCAGTGCAGATACTACGAGGTGGACAACATCTTCGTGTACATGGTGGAAACGTATATCAACGGAAACATATCCGTGTTCCGTGACCTCTACCACGAACTGAACAAGGACGCACGGAGGGATTTTACAGACTTCCTTTTGAGCGAGGTTGAGCCGACCTATTGGAGAGAGATACTGAAACAGACAATCTAAAATGACAGCGATATGAAAACGACAGACCATTTCAAGAGAACGATACAGATGTATTTGGAACAGCGGGCAGCGGAAGATGCGCTCTTTGCCAAGAACTACCGCAACCCAGCCAAGAACATAGACGATTGCGTGACCTACATTCTGAACTATGTGCAGAAAAGTGGTTGCAACGGCTTCACGGACGGAGAGATATACGGACAAGCCGTCCACTACTATGACGAGAACGAGATAGAGGTGGGCGAACCTATCCAATGCAAGGTAGCCGTGAACCATGTGGTGGAACTAACAGCGGAGGAAAAGGCGGAAGCACGGCAGAACGCTATCCGACAATACCAAGACGAGGAACTCCGCAAGTTGCAGAACCGCAACAAGCCGACAGCGAAGAAAGAAACCAAAGTTGAACCATCACTATTTGACTTCTGATTATGAAACCGAAAACACGCATACAACAGGAAGTCGCACGTTTGAGCAAGCGACTACCGGGATTGACCGAAGAACAAAGGGCATACGCTTTCCGCCACTGCTTCAAGCATTACGCAGTCAAAAGGGCAGACGGCACGAACATCTGCACCGAATGCGGACATTCGTGGAAAAGCGACCACGACCTTGCGGATACCGTTTGCGGATGCACCTGCTCCCATTGCGGTATGGAGTTGGAAGCATTGCGCACCCGAAAGAGTGTTTTCAGAGATATGGAGTATTTCTCCATCGTCACCACCTGCAAGCGATACCAAGTGATACGCTTCTTTTCCGTCAAGTCACGATACAAGGCAGGGCAGCCAGCCGAATATTCCATCTTTGAAGTGGTGCAGAGGTGGATTGCCCCCGACGGCAAGACAACGACCGTTGCCCGATTGCGTGGCATGTCCTTGTTCTATTACGACCTATGGAATGAATACAGCGACATGGAGGTACGCAAGAACGGAGAATTTCGGGCATACGACATAAATCCGGTATGCACCTACCCCCGACAGCGTTTCATACCCGAAGTGAAACGCAACGGCTTCAAGGGTGATTATCACAACATCCTGCCTTACGACCTTTTCAAAGCCATACTTTCCGACTGCCGAGCCGAAACGCTGTTGAAGGCAGGGCAATATCCCATGTTGCGTTACTATATATACCACTCTTTCAATATCGTAGAGTATTGGGCATCCGTGAAGATATGTATCCGAAATGGCTACACCATTGCCAACGGCTCTATGTGGCGTGACACGATAGACCTCCTGCGTCATTTCGGCAAGGACACGAACAGCCCGAAGTACGTTTGCCCTGCCGACCTCAAAGCCGAACACGACAAGTTGGTGGCGAAGCGTAACCGACAAAGGGAACGTGAGCGGACGGAACAGCAACGGCAAAAGGCGATTGAGGACGAGAAGAACTATCTGAAAGCCAAAGGTATCTTCTTCGGACTTGTGTTCTCCGACAACCTTATCCGTATCAAGGTCATAGAGAGCGTGGAGGAAATGATAGAGGAAGGACGTATGATGCACCATTGCGTGGGTGGCTACCACAATCGGGAAAATTCTCTTATCCTTTCAGCGACCATTGACGGCAGACGCATAGAAACGATAGAGGTATCACTGAAAACTTTGGAGGTGGTGCAGTGTCGTGGCTTATGCAACGAGAACACCGAATACCACGACCGCATTGTAAACCTTGTGAACAGCAACGTGAACCTTATCCGCCAACGGATGGAAGCGGCATAGTATAAACCTATAATACCCAATAGTATGGAAGTAAGAATTGAAAGCATGATTTGTCTGTGGGACGATAAAATCCCCACGATGTTCCTTGAATTTGTGAACCTCCTCACTCTGGCAACGAGTGAGGAGCAGTTAAGACGAAGCGTCAAGGACTTTGCCGAGAAGCACGAACTTGACAGGTTCTTCCTTTACGGCTTCGGCTCACACCATTTCTACCTGCACCAACGCTACACGAGCGACCCCGAAATGGTGATGCGCAACCGAGTTTTGTCAGTACATTTTTAACAACTCTAAAATCAACGATTATGGCAACACGAATGACTATCAACGGAGTAAGCACCTGCACGGAAGCAGGTACGGAGAAATACGAAAAATTCCAAATGGGTGTCGGCAGACGCAAGCGGACACTTGTGCAGTACGACTACCGCCACCCCGCAGACGGAGAATTGTTCTCTTGTGTCAAACCTACGTTGGACGAGTGCCGGACCGCACGTGACAAGTGGCTGACCACGAAAAAGGGAAAGGAGGGAAACTTATGAACGCAGCAGGTTATCAAACGCTGATAGTGAAATTCAGCAAGCCTATCAAGGTGTTGGACGAAATGTTTGACGATGCTGAAGCATGGGGAGTAACAACCCTTTGCGAGTGGATAAATGCTTATGAGAGTTCACGTTTCACCGCCATTGACAGCCATACGGCTGTAATCACAAGCGAGTACAACATGGAGTGTCTGAAGGCGTGGCTGGAAAGACACACCCCCATAACCGAGAAAGCAGAATTTTAAGCGCGTTGGCGGTGTACGCACCGCCAACATATAAACCCTAAAAGACAGCGTATATGATAGCAAAGATAATTTTGGAGCAGATAGGCGGCAGACGCTTTGCCGCCATGACTGGAAGCAAGGACTTCATAGACATGGGCAACGGCTTGCGCATGAGCCTTGCGAGGAACAAGACAAGTGCCAACCGCCTTGACATCATCTATGACGGAGGGGCAGACCTCTACAATATGCGTTTCTACCGCAAGACGTTCAGCAAAAAGACATTCGAGTGCAAGACGAAGGACATCGAAACGCACGAAGGGATATATTGCGATATGCTGGAAGAAATGTTCACGATGGTAACGGGGCTTTACACCCGATTTTGAGGGGTGGGCGGCAAAAGCCGCCTACTTTCTTTCGTGAGCATGATGGCGAAAAAGAAAGTAGGCAAAGAAACCGCTGTCCCAATCTACGATAATCAGCAATTTCAAATAGATTTATTCATAGGAAATTTCTCGTTATGAATAATATTCAGTAATTTTGCAAAAAAGGAAATATGCTATGAACGAAGAAAAAACTTTTTCAGATATACTATTTAAATCCACTCTGGCTGTAAAACTGATAAGTTTAGTTAAGCCTATTGTTAGTTCACATTTGGAACAATGTTTAGCTGATAAAAGTCTTAATTATGATGAGTTAGGTAATGAACATGAAAAAATGCTCAAAAAGGCAATCGCCATATATGCTAATCTTGGAACAGTTGTTTCAGATTTAGAAAAGGTTGTTGTTTTTTTGAAGCTTGATAAAGAAAAGGTTTCCCAAACATATCCTGATTTAAGTCTTGAAGAGTATTATAATTATCATCTTGAAAACTATGTTATTAGAATAAACTCACTTCCTGACATATTAGCACAATTGGGTAATACAATTTGTAATTGGGGCATACCGAAAAAGAAATGTTATGGAACTACTATCCCCGACAGCACAAAAGTTACTAATGAGGATATAAAAAATAAAATGCAACTTTTGTTGTCAAAGATTTCTTCAATAAGAACAATTAGGAATGAAAAAATCCACACGGGAGATGCAGAGATAGGTTATTTTGATAAATCACTATGTTGGGATACGCTTCCAACATTAGGTATTCCATTATCACCATTACTTGAAGAATATTCAAAAGGGAAAAAAGTTGAAGCTATAGACTTAATCTGTGATGAAGTAGTTGAAGTTATAAATATAGTTGCCGAGATATTAAACATATATGATTCTTATCTTTAAGAATTTAGACACATTTGCACATGATAAAGAATTAGAGAGAACATTTTAATGTTCTCTCTAATTCTTTAAGGTACATACAGCAGCGCAAACTCTGCCTTTCTTCGTTTGAGCAGCATGGCGTGCCGTTTCCCCTTGTAGTTGCAGAAAGCGATATACTCCCGATAGATGTTCCTGTCGCCAGCTTCCAGCTTCTTGATTAAGGTGCTTTTGGGGATTGTCTTGCTACCCAAAAGCCTGTATGGACCCACGTTGTAGGCAAGCGTGCCAAGCAAAATCGAATCCGCCCCGAACCTGCGGAACATGGCGATAAACTTCCGCAGGTCTTTACGCAGGAGCGCGTCCGCCTGCCGTTTCGTCATGGTGCGTGCAGAATACCTTTCGCCCGGCTGCAACTGATGACCCCAGCCTATATAGGGATAGCAACTTTGGTCATGCCAGCCCTCAAAGTAGCGGGTACACAAAAATGCTCGTTCCATAAGCGGCAGGCGGTAGATTGCCGCCTGCCTGTCCGTTCCCTCTTGGCGGCTGCCCTGTGCGGACACGGAACAGACCGCCATAAGCGAACAGAGCATCATCATGAATACACGCATCATCTTGGCAGAGGTTTGAAATTGCCCATAGGGATGACGGTCTGAATGTCGTCCTTACCGTTCCGATTATTGAAGTCAAATTCCAATTCATAGGAATTTTTGAAATTGTCCTCCACCACCACGATGAAGTTGTGCGCCTCGTCGCCCTCTGCCGTGTAGTACAGCCGGAACTTCTCGTTTTCGAGCAGGTAGCGGTCGTTGGGCAGGAACGTAATGCCGTTGTCCATTTTCAATGTACCTTCCCCCTCAAACTGGAAATACCGGATGGTATAGAGGGTGTTGGCGAAGTCGCCCGTCTTTTTCAGCTCACAGCGGATTTCCACCGTCTGCCCCTTCGTCACCTTGTTCGGCACGGGCATGGTTTCCACCGTGAAGGGATAGGATTGCTGGATGTCCATGTCGTCGTCACACGATACGAGCGTGAACGACATGGCGGCGAACAGGCAGAGTGCCAACGCCTTGAAGATGGATTTTCTTCGGTTCTTGTTGTTCAGTAAGTTCATTTCAATTTGATTTTTAAGTTATTGTTCATTTCTTTTTTCGTTGTCAGTTGCAGATACTCGTTCAAGTCCTTGCAACCGTCATAGAGGGCTGAATGGTCACAGGCACGTCTGCCATAGCGTTTGCCAAGAACGTCAAGCGTCCTCCGTCCGGCTTCGTCACGGTCAAGGAAACAGTTGATGCGTCCGTAAGCGTCCAAATGCTTCATCGCCTTTTCCACGTTGGAAACGGAGTTCAGCACAAGACTGTCGCCATTGCCGACTATGCCGAGTGTGGCAGCGGAAAGGAAATCCATAAATCCCTCGAACACGCTGCACACGTCGGCAGCGGTATTTTCCAGCTTTACCAGTGACACATCTTTCGGTGGTATGCAACCCTTGAAATGGCGGCTGCGTACCTCATAGCCGCCAGCCATGTTTGGAAAGCCTACAGCGAAATACCGCTTTCCACGCACGCCATAGTTCAGGCGGAAACAATGGTGGAATGCAACGGCATAAGGTATGCCCCGTTCCGCCAGATAGTCCGTCAGCGGTGAGCGGAGCAACGGGACGGCTTCCACTCCTTCAAAGGCAGGTTCGGCAGGCTTCGGTTGATAGGTCGGAAAAGCCGACCTATCAACCACCATATTTGCGGCTTTCGCTATAAACCTCGCCTGTTCCATAAAATCCACGCTTTGCGCAAACTCCCCGGCAAGCGTAAAGATGTCGCCACCCTTGCCCAAACCGAAGTCGTACCAGAGCTGTTTCGCCACATTCACGCGGAAAGAGGGTGTGCGCTCATTGCGGTACGGCGCACGATACCAAAGCTCGTTTCCGCTTCTCCGTACAGGCTCGTGCCCCAACCGCGCGAGAAAGTCTGCCAACGGAATCCGCCTTATCATGTCGATGTCCGTATGCTCCATGCGGTGCGTCAGTTGATGATTATCTTGATGCCCGCCCCGAATTGGCAATGGAACTTTCTCGTGTCGCCACCCCACAGGCAACGCTCCCGGAGGTTGGCGAGCAGGGCAATACGGTCAGCCACGTAGAACTCCACATCGAGCGTCAGCGCACCGCCGTAGATGAAGGCGTCACGGTCATGGAGCGTGGAGCCGTCAGGCAGCACCTTCTCGCCCCAGTTCACCGATTCATACCCGGCGAGAGCCGAAGCACCCGCATAGACGAAGACGATTTTACGCGCGTCGGACAGTATCTTGAAGTAGTAGCCGCCCTCTGCCGTGAACTGAGCCACGGGTATCTTTGTGTCCTTGTACGGGTTGTTCTTCAACAGGTACTCGCCGCCGAACACCCATTTGTTACCTTTCTTCGTGTAGGTGGAGAGAGCCGCCCCGAAGCTGTATCCGCCGTCGTTGCCGCCGGGATTGAAGCCGTCCGCCAGATTCGCCCTTAACTCGATGCCCTGCATCTTCGGCAGGCACCGCTGGGCGTTCGCCCGCCCTGTGAACAGGGTAAGCGACGCGATAATCATAAAAAGGTACTTCTTCATAGTCAGCGCACTTGAAGTTCGTTGATGGTATTGGCACGCACCAAGTCCTCGTTCTCAATCACGAAGGACTGGTGGCGACCGCCGTTCTTCTCGTTCAGCTCCACCACGAGGCACTTGCCGTCGGGGATGGTGAACTTTGCCATCGTGAAGACCGTGCGCTCGTTCTTCCTGCCCGGCACGAGCGTGGCGTAGTTCTGCGCGCGGAGCGGCAGGACGATCTGCTCCTGCACGGCGGTACGCTTCGCTACCTTCTTGTCCACGATTTTCCACGTTATGTAGTCCACGTCGAAAGGAATGTTGCTCTGGTTCTTGATTTCCGTGTGGAAATAGAGCAAACCGTTATGCGTGTAGATGCCTTTCAGCAGGTACTGGATGCCGAAACGCTTGCAGCCGATGTGCTTCACCTCGCGCTTGTTCTGCCTGTGGATGGACTTCATGATAAGGCGCACCAGCATCGGGCTTTCGCTGCCCAGCTCCTTCAGATAGATTTCCTGCGCGTTGTTCGGGCGGTTCACCGCCGAGCCGTCATGGATGAAATCGCACATCTCCACGTTGAGCAGCAGCGGTTCGGCGGCGTACTTCACGTTGAAGGTGTAAAAATTTCCGTCTTCCGTGATTACGGACATGTTGGTTTCGTTCGGAAAGTCCTTCACGGTAGCCTTCACGCGGATGACGTTCTCGGCTCCGTCGGCTTTGCCCGCAATCAGGTCGGGCGAGCCTAAATCGACATAGCGCACTTCCGAGGGGAAAATGACGTGGACGGTCTTGTCGTAGGTCACTTCCAAACCGTGCGGGGGGACCATGCGGTCAAATCCCAGCTTTCTTGTCAGCCCGTGGTACAGGTCGCCGTCCGCCTCCTTCTGCGGATAGACCTCCTTTGTCAAGGTCGGCTGTTCTGTCGTCGGCTGTTCTACACTGCCGTTGTCCGTTCCAACGGTCACGTTCTCCTGCGCGTTGGCAGTAGCGATGCCCATAGCGAGGGCAAACATGATGATTACTTTTCTCATATTACTTTGGATTTTAGTGGTAAATTAAACATTGGTTGTTGTTACTTTTTCTGTATTCTGTTTTCAGTCTATCTCCTGATAGAGCATGACCCTGTACCCGGCTTTCAGATGCACTTTCACCGTGCGCATCTTCTTGGCGATATACTGGCTCGTGCCTTGTATCAGCCCCTTGCCCAAGTCGGAGGCGAGCTGCGCCCCTGCATTGGTGGAGATATTGATGCTGCTCCCCAGCGAGCCGCCCATGTTTGCGGCAACCTCCCTGACAGCGTTCATTTCCATCGAGTTGGGGATGAAGATGCCGGGCTGCCCGTCCGTGTCATACACCGCCAGTTCCACCGGGATGATCGTACCTGCGTACTCCAGCGAAGTAATTTCAATATCAAGCCGTTCGCCCTGAATCTTTGCCGTGCCGACCACCACCGCGTTGCGGGGAATGATTTTTTCCGCTACCGCCATCGGCTCCAGCAGCCGTAATCTTACCGCCTGCCCGTCGGTCACGCTCTGCGCCCCATAGACGCACGCCGATATGGTGTTCCTGTCCGATACGGTTGTGACGCCCACCGCCGTGTTGAAACTGCGGTTACGCTCCTGCGAGAAGGAGGCGACAAATTCGGTGTTGCTCATCGGTTGTCCAAGCGAGGACACCACCTGATGCACTACCTGCCTGACGGGTTTTGCCGTGTTCTTTCCGGCTTTCTGCACGGGGTAAGGCTCAGCCGCCTGCACCGGTTCCGGCTTGCCGCCGTTCTGACCGCCCATGTATTTCGCCGCCAGCTCATAGGACTTTTCCATAAGTGCCACCTGCTCATCCATAGCGGACGCCTTGCCCTTCTCGCTTTCAAGTTCCGATTCCAGCGATGCGATACGCTCCAGCAGTTCGTCCATCTCCGCGTTGTCGTTCTCCGGCTGCTCGTAGAAGTTACCGAGCGTGGCATTGAGGTCGCGGTAGGCGGCTGCGGAGGATTGGATGGTTTTCGGGGCAGGGTTCACCGCCTCTTGCGTGCCGCCGGGATTGGCAAGGTCGAAGTCCCTGCCGCCGTCCGTTTCCGTCACCTCGCTGTCGAACATATCGCCCAGCTGCTGCATGGCGCGGCTGCGGTCCGCCTGCCGTTCCTCCATCGCCCCCTGTTCGTAGGCTTTCGCCTTGTCGCCGATAATCCGGTGGTTCGCCTTGTCCGCGTCGGGCATTTCGATGTTGTAGCCGCCCGTTCCCGGCTCCTGCTCCTTGCCGGAGGACGGTGCGAATATCAGCCACATCGCACCGAGGAATACCAGCACCATAGCGGGCAGCACTATCATCTTCTGACGTTTCAGCCGTTGGGCTTCGGTCAGCGGCTTGCGTACCTTCTTCGGTTTCCCGTTGTCGGGAGCCGCCTTGTTCTCGTTTTTAGGTTCATTCTTCGTCTGTTCCATACATATTATTATAATAAGGTGTAAAATTGTCGCTCACTTCAGGCTTCAAGGACAGTTCCACCTGTCCGGCATGGTCTGTCACCATACGGCTGCCGTCATTCCTGCCGATGTCATGGACGGCTTTGCCGAAGGTGTAGAGGGCAAGCGCGGCGAAGGCAGCGAGCATTGCCAGCACGATGCGCCTGCGTGTCTTCGGCGGCAAGCCGTCCAGATACCCTTTGAGCCTTGCCACCAGCATTTTCTTTTTGTCGTGGAGTTTCCAATAGACCCTCCACAGCGATTTTCCGATTCCTTTCATGCCTGTTAGCGTTTGATGGTTTGTAAATCCTTGTTCTCAATGATGGTGAAACCCTCGATGGTGAACCCGTTGGGGTTGTCGTCCGAACGGGACGAGTTCAAGAGGCGGCACGTTGTCACGAGGCTGCGCTCGGTGACGTTGCTCTGCCGGATGATCTTCTGCGTGGCGTAGGTCACGGCACGGTAAGGATAGCCGTTGAAGTCGCACACCACGCTGTCCACCTTCAGCACTTGGTTGATGTTCCCGGCGATGATGCGGTTGTAGTACCCTTTCTCGGCGAAGTCCGAATAGTAGTTGTACACGCTCTTGTCCGCTAATAGCAGGGCACGCTTCACGTTATGCTCTATCGCGCTCTTTTCTGGCGAGAGCGTGAAGAAAAGCTCGTGGAAGCGGCGCACATGCTCCCTTGCCTCTGCCGGACGGTTCTGCGACAGGTCCTGCGAGAGAGCCAGCATCAGCGACTTGCCGTTGTCCAGCACGTAGATCTTCTCCCGCTGCCGCTCCGCGAAGCGGTAGGAACTCCACACGCTCCATACCGTTATCACGGCGCACAGCGAGAGGAAGACGATACCAAACAGGCGTATCTGCCTGAACGATGATTCGATGTTTTTGAGTGACTTGAATTCCATTGTTATTTATTCGTTTTTAATTGTCAGTTGATTATTTCAGCAGCTTGCCGATGCGTCCCACGGCGTTGCCTGCGGTGGCGCCCGCCACGCTGCCCGCCATGCCTCCGGCGCGTCCCGCCATCTGGTTCACGTTGCGCCCGTAGCCGCCCATGCCCCCGGCTTGGATGATCCAGCCCGCAACGGTGGGTATCGTGAAGTAGCCGATGATGCCGATTATCATGAACACGATATACACCCCGTCGCTGGAATCCAGCGAGAAGTTGGGGTCGGTCTGCATACGCTCGATGTCGCTCTGGAGCATCAACACCTGAATCTTGGCGAGTATCGTGCTGAATATGTCTGACACGGGAAGCCACAGATAGACCTGTATGTAGCGGCAGAACCACTGCGTGAGCGTGCTTTGGAAGCCGTCCCACACCGAGATGGCGAAGGCTATCGGACCGAGTATCGCCAGCACCACGAGGAAGAAGGTGCGGATGGTGTCTATTACGAGGGCGGCGGCTTGGAACATCAGTTCCAGTATCTCGCGGAAGAAGTCGCGGATGCCTTTCTTTATTTCGTACATCTTCCGGTCGAGGTACATTTTCGCCATCGTCACCATGTCGGCGGGCGACCAGCCCAGTTCCTCCAGCTGCTTGTCGTACTCCTCGTTTGACACGAGGTAGGCGGTTTCGGGGTTGCGCACCATCGCCTCGTATTCCAGCCTGTCCTTCTGCTCACGGTACCGGTTCATGTCCAGCGTCTGCGTTTCCAGCAGTTTCGCCGTGCCCCGCACCACGGGCGAGAGGACGCTGTTCACCGTGCCAAGCACCACCGTGGGGAAGAACATGATACACAGACCGATGGCGAACGGTCGGAGCATGGGGAACACGTCTATCGGTTCGGCTCTCGCCAGTGATTGCCATACACGATATGCCACGTAGAACAGCGCGCCCAGCCCGGCTATCCCTTTCGCCACACCCGCCATGTCACCGCACAGGGGCATCATCTGCCCGTAGAGCGAGCGCAGGATCTGATGAAGGTTGTCGAACTCCATAGGCTACCAGTATCTTTCGTCCATACTGCCGTACAGCCCCATGATGCGGTCGAGGTCGTTCCTCTTCTTTGCCCGCAGGTAGCTCACGCCGATGTTCTTGTTGGTGTAGTAGCTCACGAGGTTGCGGTAACGCTTCATCTTGGAATGGCAGCGTTCCACCACGTCCATACGCTCCTTGTCGGTCATGGAGAGCGTGGTGATGTTCACCACATTTTTCAACTCCGTCAGCACGTCGTTGCTCTCCTCCAAGAGCTTCGTGTAGCCGAAGGCGATGGCTCCCAGTTCCTCCACCGTGAAGCTGTCGTCGCGCAGCATCTTCTGGAAGCTGGTCACGTAGATGTCGGTGATGTCGCCCACCATCAGGATGGTCTGCTGTACCTTGCGGGCATCCTTGACGAGGTTGTTCACGGATTTGAGGGGTAGGCTAAGCATCCAACGCCCTGCCGTATTACTACGGTGGGTTTTCGGAAG
>NZ_QTNB01000013.1:0-126755 GCF_003603395.1 Bacteroides sp. AM44-19
TACCTAATAGCTTGCCAATGCTATATTTATTATATCGCCTATACGGGCGCACCATCGTAATATTTTTTACCCTGCTGGAAAATCTTCTGCGCTTCCATGAAGCCGTCCAGCGTGTTCTTGGCAGTGGTGGAAGTCTGCACTATCTGCTTGGTGGTGTTGATGATGCCCTGTGCCAAGTTGCCGGGGTCTGACACCACCCACTGTGCGGATGCCTTGCCGATGAAGCAAAGGCATACCGCCATAAGGAGAATTGTTCTTTTCATGTTCCTAATTTTTAAGTTGTTGATGATTGGGGATTACGTTTGCTTTCTGCAAGCCGCTTGATAGCCAGTTCAAGGTTGCCGCCCAGCTTGTCGGCAAGTGCGAACAGTTCCATTTTCTCGCTTTCCTCTGTCGTGAAGGTGTAATATTCTTCCAATGAAACTTCTGTGGCATATACCGCCGACTGCGTGCCGCCCAGCGAGAAGAAAACTTCCTTGTACTTCCGTCCGGGGTGGTTCGCCATGTTGATAGACAATATCTGCGAACGCTCCTTGTCGGTCAGTCCCAAGAGGTTCTGTATGCTGTCGAACTTGTTGAGATATTTTCTTTGGTCTAACAGTATTTTGCAGTCCGAGTTATTGATGATACTCTCTTTCACGATAGGGGAAGAAATAATATCTTCAATCTCTTGCGTGACTACAATCGCTTCCCCGAAATATTTTCGGACGGTTTTGTAGAGGTAGCGGATATAGTCTGCCATGTTCGCCGATGCAATCGCTTTCCACGCTTCCTCGATTAGTATTAACTTCCTTATTCCCTTTAACTTGCGCATCTTGTTTATAAAGGCTTCCATGATGATGATAGTCGTTATCGGGAATAAAATCTTGTGGTCTTTGATGTTGTCCAACTCAAAGACTATGAAGCGTTTATGCAGTAAATCCAGCTCCTTGTCGGAGTTCAGTAAATAGTCATATTCGCCACCCTTGTAATATGGTTCAAGCACGTTCAGGAAGCCCGCAATGTCAAAATCCTTTTCCCTGACGTTCTTCTGTTCAAGCTGTCGGCGGTAATTATTACGGATAAATTCGTAAAATGTATTGAAGCAGGGCGTTACCGAACGGTCTTTGCCTATCAACTCGATATAGGCACTTACCGCATTTGACAACGCCACTTCTTCCGACCGCTTGGGGGCTTCATCGTCCCGTTTCCACAGGGTGAGTATAAGGGTTTTTATACTTTCTTTCTTCTCGATGTCAAATACCCCGTCCTCGACATAGAAAGGGTTGAACGCTATCGGGTTTTCGTTGGTGTAGGTGAAATAAATCCCGTCCTCGCCGTGCGTGCGGTTGTGGATAAGCTGGGACAGCCCCAAGTAGCTGTTACCCGTATCTACCAGCAGCACGTGCGCACCCTGCTCGTAATACTGGCGCACCATGTGGTTGGTGAAGAAAGACTTACCCGACCCGCTCGGCCCAAGTATGAACTTGTTGCGGTTGGTGGTGATGCCTTTCTTCATGGGCAAATCCGATATGTCGATATGCAGCGGGCGACCGCTCACCCTGTCCACCATTTTGATGCCGAACGGCGAAAGCGAACTCTTGTAGTTCGTTTCTTCCACGAACAGGCAGAGAGCCTGCCCCAAGAACGTGTAGAAACTTTCCTCTGCGGGGAAGTCCGCTTCGTTTCCGGGTATGCCCGCCCAAAAGAGCGTGGGCGTATCGACCGTGTTGTGGCGTGGCTTGCACTCCATTAGCGCAAGCTGGCTTCCCACATCGTTGCGTATGCGTTTGAGTTCGTCCCGGTCGTCACTCCATGCCATAACGTTGCAGTGGCAGCGTACCGAGATAAGCCCCTTGCTGTGCGCTTCGTTCAGGTACTCGTCTATCCATTCCTTGTTCACTTGGTTGGCACGGGAGTAACGGGAGAGCGATTGCATGTTCCGGGCGGTCTGCTCGAAGTTCTTCAGGTTTTCGGCGTGGTCGTCTATGAAGATGAACTGGTTATAGACGTGGTTGCACGACAACAGCACGCCCACCGGGGCGGCGAATGACAGTCGGCAGTCGCTCCGGTCAGTGGACAGCTTCTCAAACCGTGTGTCCGTCCCGACCTTTCCGGGCAAATCTTCCACGTCCGAAAGCGTGTGCAGGCACAGTATATCGTCCCCGACACGCATTTCTTCCGGGTACAGCCCGATGTCTTTCAGGCAGGTGGTATCTGTCTGCGATAGCGAGAAGTATTTCTCGATGATGCCCGCCTTTCCGTCCTGCCCGGTGATTTCCGATGCCGCCAGCCGGGTAAGGGTGACAAACCCGCTGTCGTTCATAATCCTTTCAAACTGCCCGACCGCTTCGATGAACTTTGCCGCCGCTTCCTTGTCGGCTATCTCCTGCGGTACAATCCTGCCCCGGCATAGGGTGGAGAAGTCGCTCTGTCGGCGGCTTCTCTCCCTTGTCGTCTTTGTCAGGAACAGGTAGCAGTAATGGTTCAGGAACGGGCGTTCATTGAAGTGCCGTTCAAAGGAGCGGCTTAAAAAACTAAGCTCGTCCCTTTCGGTGTCGGGCTGGTAGTTCTCCTTGATGAAGAAGTCCTGCTTGTGTACTATGGAGTAGTCGGGCAGCACCTTGATTGCCTTGTACCATGCCGAATGTATGGCTTCGTACTCGGCACTGGTGACGGTGAACAGTTCGGGCAGTTCCACCCTGAAAGCCACCGTTATGTCCGCATCCTTTGAAATGATGCAGCCGTTCTCCACCGCCAAAAGTGGAAATTTCCTTTCCAGCGTGGTAGCCTTTAATGTATTCCTCATGTTCTTTCTTCCTTTCTTCTTTTGTAGGTGAATAATCGGGGTAACGCCTTTCGGCTGATAATGAAGCGTGGGTGTCTTTTGCGGGCGGCAGCTTTCATCAGCCCGTGCGTGCCGTACCGTGCGTTGAGCCGGAACGTCTGCCACACGAGCAGCAGCGAAGCCGACACGATGAAACCGATACATAGCCACTGGTTCACGCCTGCCATGAACAGGACGATGAACACCACGAAGACGGCGAGCAAGCCGCCGCAAAAGATAAAGAGGTACTGGCTTTTTAACCCCTTGAACTCCACGGGCTTCCCGATACCCCTGTTTACCGGATATTCAGACATAGCCGCCGTTTTAGAGGAAGAACGAGCGCAGGATAGTGGCGGCTACGATAAGGAAGATGCACGCCCCGAACCAACTGGCGGCGGTCTTTGAGGTATCGGGGTCGCCGCTTGAAAACTTGTTATAGACTTTTACCCCGCCAATCAAGCCGCATACCGCCCCGATTGCGTACACCAGTTTTGTTCCGGGGTCGAAATACCCGGTGATTAGGTTCGTGGCTTCGGTGATGCCCGCCTGCCCGTTTCCTTGTGCGTAGGCACTTACCACGGCGGCAAGTATAGCCGCCGACAAGAAGATTTTCTTTCTCATTGTGATTTGTTTTTAATGCCGGGCGGCGGGTGGATAGTCCGCCTTTCCCGGCTGGTGAATAATTTGAAATTTTAGTGGTCGGGGATAGTCCCGTTTGTCTGTTTGGTTTTCAGGTTGCCAATCAACCGTAATCCCGCTGTTTCATGCTGTCAGGCTTATACATTATTATATTACAGGAAATCGTTCATGTCGAACGCTTCGTGTTCCTTGCTTTTATTGTCAGCTTCGGCAGGGACAGCAGCCGCAGCCAGTTCCGCTTCGTTGCGTCCCAGCAGTTCCGCCACCTTTGCCAGCCCGCCGTTGATGTTCTCCACCACCGCATCGTAGAGGTTCGTTCCCTCAATCCTTGCCAGTGTCCCGGCGGCTTGCCGCTGTTCCGTTTCGGTGGGGGTATCGGCGTTCGCCGTGCGTACCGCTTCGCCCAGTTCGTCAAAGCTCACGCCCGTAGCCCGCCCGGTATCATCGTCACCGTCCATGTACCCGGCTATTTCCTCGTCCTCGTAGTCGGGTTCGTCATTCTCGTAACCGGGCGTTTCTTCCGGCAGTCCGTCAGCCTGCGGCGCAAAAATAGTATCATTTTCAGCCGCTTGCGGGAGGTGTCCCGATTTGTCCTGCGCTGTCCCGATTAGTCCACCCTTGTATCGGCTTTCACCTATCAGCGTGTAGCCTGAAACCCCGTTTCGTGGAAGCGGCGCATCATCCGTTCTGCCCGGTGATGTCCGGCTGTCCGTGTAGCGATACCACAGCCACAGGGCGATGTAGTACACCAAAAGCCCGGTAAGTATGCAATAGATTACCATAGTCAGACAGGCTTTTGGAAGTGGCTTTCGTACAGGGTGTTTATCTCGTCTTGGTACTGCTCGAAGTGGCGCAGCAGAATGTTTTCCACGTAGCTGCTTACCGTCACCTTTCGCCCGCCTATCACCGTCACGATACGCATCAGCTTCTCATGCGTGGTTCGGCTCACGTACAAGGGTTGTCGGTCTGCCAGTTCCACTTTCTGAAAGTAGGTTTCCCGGTAGTCGCCCGAACCGCCCTTGCGCTTGCGGGGTGTCGGTTTCTCTACTTGCACCGTTTCTGTTTGTGTTTCTTGCGGTACATCATTCGTCTTATTATTATCTTGTTTACTGGGGACACCCTGCGAGATAAGTTCCCGCATAAAATCCTCGTCTATCTTCGGCATCCCGCCGCTTTGCTTTGCCATATCATTGTAATTTGATGTAGTACGTTATTTCGGTTATCAGTTCTTCCAAGTTGCTTCCCCTCACCAGCGGGCGGCTGGCGGGAAAGAGCGTGGAGCGGAACACCGCCTTTTTATCCGCCACCAGTTCCTTTTTGTAGCGTTTGGTGTCGGGGATAAAGGTTTTCATCAGCGGCAGTTCCAGTTCCTTAATGGTCTTGTCATAGGCGGCGTAGAGGTCTGTTTTCTCCCGCCCGTCCACCATGTTCCAAAAGAGGTACAGCCCGGCAAGTCGGCAGGCTTCATTCCTCACCAGCAGTTTTTGGATAGCCATTGCGAACGACAGGCTGCTTTCCAGCACCACCTTGTCGGCTGAAATGGGGGTGAAGATGTAGTCCATGCCCGCAAGGGAGTTTATCACGCCCTCGCTGTTCACCGTACCGGGCAGGTCGAAAAAGACAATATCCGGCACGTGTCCGGCGGCTATATATTCGTCAGCCGTTGCAATCGCCTTTTCGGGCGAACTGCACAGTACCGGGTAGGCTTTCTTCCCCAGCCGGGTGAACTGTTCATACGCCATGCGCTTGTAATCTTCATCCGCCCCGACCTGCTCGGCATCCCGCTTGCGCATCCCGGCAATGGAGTGCTGGGGGTAGTCGCAATCGACCACCGCCACATTGTAGCCTTTGAGGTAGTATAGGTAACTCGCCGCCAGCACGGTAAAGGTGGTTTTGCCGACCCCGCCCTTTTGTGTGGAAAAGGCGACATAAAGGGGTGTTTTCTCGTTTTCCATATTGCTTTCGTTCATTATTGGTTGATAGATAGATTTATTTATTGCTTTCATTCATTCTTTCCATATTGCAATCTTGAAATATTGAAAGACTGTTTTATTTCAATCTTGTTTTCCTGCTTTCATTCTTTCTTGAAATATTGAAATCCTGCAATCATGCTTTCTTGAAATCATGCTTTCAATCATTCTTTCCTGATTGGAATATTTCTTTCAATCTTGCTTTCAATCTTGAAATCCGATGCAAAAAAAGGGAGAAAAAACGTCCCCTGAAAACCTTGTCCCGATTTGTCCTGCACTGTCCCGATTTGTCCATCAACTACCTATTTTACAGCATTATAAATCACCGTTACTTTGCAGCGGAGTAACGAACCGCTGGGGGCAGGGGTGTAAAATCAGGCTGGTGCATAACCGGGCTTACCGTTTCACGCTAACCCCAATCCGTCACGGACGGATTTCGATTTTCGTCAGAAAATAGCAAGGTGTGTTCTATGGCACATAGAACCGTTTTCCGTGCCTGAAAACGCCTTGCCCCTTGCGGGGGTAAAAATCACTCCGAAGTCGTAATTTTTTAATTGAAAGAAGCATGGAAACAAGAAAACCTAACAAGGGCGGTCGCCCCGCCCTCGCAGACCCGGCGAAGCATCGCCATGTCCTTTACCTGAACGACCGGGAGAACGCCCGCTTCCTCTCGCAGTGGGAGCAGTCGGGCGTTACGAGCAAGTCCCGTTTCATCGCCGCCCGGCTGTTCGGCGAGCCGTTCCGGGTGGTGAAAGTGGACAAATCGGCAGTAGAATATTGTGCCCGGTTGACCGAATTTTACGCACAATTCAGAGCGGTAGCGGTCAATTACAACCAAGTGGTAAAGGCTCTGAATAGTAACTTTTCGGAGAAAAAGGCACTGGCTTTTCTCTATAAACTGGAGAAAGCGACCACCGAATTGGCGGCACTGAACCGCCAAGTTATTGCATTAACCAATGAATGCAGGGAACTATGGTTGCCAAAATAAGCACGGGCGGCAATATGTTCGGCGCACTGGCGTACAACCAAAACAAGGTGGACAGCGGGGAAGCAAAGGTGCTTTTCTCCAACCGGATGCTGTTAAGCGAGGACGGGAATTTCTCTATCGGCGAGTGTATGCGCAGCTTTGAAATGCAGATGCCCGTCCAGCTATCCACCAAGAAGCCGATACTTCATATTTCCATAAACCCGCACCCGGAAGACGTGCTGACCGACCGGCAGCTTTCCGACATTGCCAAAGAGTATATGCGGAAGTTGGGCTATGGCGACCAGCCTTATTTGGTGTACAAGCATACCGACATCGACCGCCACCACATCCACATCGTGGGGTTGCGGGTGGACGAGAACGGCAAGCCGCTGAATGACAGGTTCGAGCATCGGCGCAGCAAGCAAATCACCCGTGAACTGGAGCAGAAATACAACCTGCACCCGGCAGAACGAAAGGAACGTGCCGAACGCCCGGAACTTAAAAAGGTGGACTATGCCGCCGGGGACGTGAAGCACCAAATCGGCAATACCGTGAAAGCGGCTTGTTACGGCTACCGCTTCCAGTCGTTCGGGGAGTACAAGGCTTTGCTTGCCGCTTACAACGTGTGCGCCGAGGAAGTCAAAGGGGAGATAAACGGCAAGCCCTATCAGGGCATAGTCTATTCCGCCATGAATGACAAGGGCGAAAAGGCGGGCAACCCGGTAAAGGCTTCCCGCATCGGCAAGTCGGTAGGTTATGAAGCGGTGCAGCGCAGAATGGAGAAATCGGGCGAAGCAATCAAGAACGGGAAACTGAAAGAGCGCACCCGGAAGATTGTAGCCACTGCCATGCAGACCGCCCGCAGCCGCAAGGAACTGGAACAGCAGCTAAAAAAGCAGGGCATTGACGTGGTATTCCGTCAGAACGACAGCGGGCGCATCTATGGCGTTACGTTCATCGACCATGACAGCCGTGTGGTGCTGAACGGTTCACGCTTGGGCAAGGAGTATTCGGCGAACGTGTTCAACGAACGCTTTTCGGGCGAAACCGGAAAGATGCACCAGCCCGAATTGTCAGCACCGCAGCAAGACCAATCCACGCATCAGGAACAACCGGGCTTCACTCCGAAATCCGACATCGTTTCGGGCATGGCTTCCGTGCTGGGTGCTTTCGGCGGTTTGCTGGGCGGCGGTGCATCAGGCGGTGACGAGCCGCAGGACACCGCCCGCCAAAAGAGAAAGAAGAAAAAGAAGCGCACAAGGCGTATCGACTAACTAAAAAACATTACAATCATGCAACAGGAAGATGATTTGAGAGGGCTTGCAAGGGTCATGGACTTTATGCGGGCTGTCAGTATTCTATTCGTGGGAATAAACGTGTACTGGTTCTGTTACTCCACCTTGAAAGAATGGGGAGTGACGTTTGAGGTGATAGACAAGATACTGTGGAACTTCCAGCGCACCACCGGGCTGTTCTCGTCCGTTCTTTGGACGAAACTTTTTGCGGTGGTGTTCCTCGCCCTGTCGTGTATCGGCACTAAGGGCGTGAAAGAGGAAAAGATAACGTGGACGAAGATACATTGCAGCCTTGCGGCGGGTGTCGTGTTGTTTTTCCTGAACTGGTGGCTGCTGGAACTTCCGCTGCCACATACGGCGGACACTGTGTTTTATATCGCCACGCTGTCGGCGGGCTATATCTGTATGCTCATGGCGGGTACATGGATGTCCCGGCTGTTGAAGAACAACCTAATGGATGATGTCTTTAATACGGAAAATGAAAGTTTCCAGCAGGAAACAAGGCTTATCGAGAACGAGTATTCGGTAAATCTGCCTACCCGGTTCTACTATAAGAAGAAATGGAATAACGGCTGGATAAATGTTGTGAACCCGTTCCGTGCCAGCCTTGTGTTGGGTACGCCGGGCAGCGGCAAATCGTATGCAGTGGTAAATAGTTACATAAAACAGCAAATCGAGAAAGGTTTTGCGCTCTACTGCTATGATTATAAGTTTCCCGATTTATCGGAAATCGCTTATAATCATTTGCTTAACCACTTGGACGGGTATAAGGTAAAGCCCAAATTCTACATTATCAATTTTGACGACCCACGCAAGAGCCACCGATGCAACCCGATAAACGCCAGTTTCATGTCGGACATTGCGGATGCCTACGAAGCAAGCTACACGATAATGCTTAACCTCAATCGAAGTTGGATAAGCAAGCAGGGCGACTTCTTCGTGGAAAGCCCGATTATTCTTTTGGCGGCTATAATTTGGTATCTCCGTATCTATCAAGGCGGTAAGTATTGCACGTTCCCCCATGCCATTGAACTGCTGAACAAGAAATACGCTGATGTTTTCACGATTTTGCGCAGCTATCCTGAACTGGAAAATTATCTTTCCCCGTTCGTGGATGCTTGGGAATCAGACGCTCAAGAGCAGTTGCAGGGGCAGATTG
This sequence comes from Bacteroides sp. AM44-19, assembly GCF_003603395.1. Taxonomy (NCBI): domain Bacteria; kingdom Pseudomonadati; phylum Bacteroidota; class Bacteroidia; order Bacteroidales; family Bacteroidaceae; genus Bacteroides; species Bacteroides sp. AM44-19. The sequence continues at coordinate 8,837 of NZ_QTNB01000013.1, forward strand.
CCAGTGCGAAAATCCCGCTTTCAAGGATGATTTCACCCGCCCTTTACTGGGTAATGACGGGGGATGATTTTTCACTCGACATCAACAACCCGAAAGAGCCTAAAATTTTGGTTGTCGGCAACAATCCCGACCGTCAGAATATCTATTCGGCAGCACTGGGCTTATATAATTCCCGTATCGTGAAGCTGATAAACAAGAAAGGTCAGCTTAAAAGTTCGGTGATAATAGACGAGTTGCCAACGATTTATTTTCGTGGGCTTGACAATTTGATTGCGACCGCCCGAAGCAACAAGGTTGCGGTTCTGCTGGGCTTTCAGGATTACAGCCAGCTTACCCGTGACTACGGGGACAAGGAAAGCCGTGTGATACAAAATACTGTGGGCAACGTGTTCAGCGGTCAGGTAGTCGGTGAAACGGCGAAAATCCTGTCGGAGCGTTTCGGAAAGGTGTTGCAGAAACGGCAGAGCATGACAATCAACCAGCGGGAGAAGTCCACCTCGATAAGCACCCAAATGGACAGCCTGATACCCGCCAGCAAAATATCCAACCTCACGCAAGGTATGTTTGTGGGTGCGGTGGCGGACAACTTCGATGAACGGATAGAACAGAAGATTTTCCACTGTGAAATCGTGGTGGACAATGAAAAGGTGAAGCGGGAAACCGCCCGTTACGTGAAGTTGCCGCAGATTATCGACTTCACCGACAAGGACGGCAACGACCGGATGCAGGAGGAGATACAAGCCAACTATGACCGCATCCGTCAGGAAGTCCGGCAGATTGTCGAGGACGAGATAACCCGGATTAAGAACGACCCGGAACTATGCCACCTTATAAAAGAGGAAGAATAACCGATATTCTTTCCTGACAGACAGTATTTTTACTAATTTTGCAGACAAAGAAATGATTATGAATGAAAACCAAAATACGGAATGGAAAGAAAGCTGGCGTGACGAGTATCTGAAATGGATATGCGGCTTTGCCAACGCCACAGGCGGCAAGATATATATAGGTATGAATGACAACGGTAAGGTAGTCGGCGTTGCCGATGCCGACAAACTGCTGGAGGATATACCGAACAAAGTGCGTGACGTGCTGGGTATCATCGTGGACGTGAACCTGCTGGAAGAAAACGGGCTGAAATATATCGAGATTGACGTACCGCCTTATTCCAATCCTATCAATTACAAAGGTCAGTACCACTATCGCAGCGGCAGCACGAAACAGGAGTTGAAAGGTGCGGCGTTGAACCGTTTTATCCTGCAACGTACTGGCAGGCATTGGGACGAGTTTCCCATAGAGTGGGCAGGCATAGAGGAACTTTCCCCCGGCGCATTGAACCGTTTCCGCAAGGAAGCGGCGAGAAGCGGGCGTGTGGACGAAGATGTGTTGAAAGATACTACCGAAAATTTGCTGCACGATTTGAGGCTGATTGACACCCAAACCAACCGTCCGACCCGTGCCGCCTTGCTGTTGTTCCACCCCGACCCGGAACGCTTTGTAACCGGGGCTTATATCAAGATAGGTTTCTTCCGGGATGATAAGGGTAACTTGGAGTTTCAGGACGAGGTTCACGGCTCTTTAATGGAGCAGGTGGATAAGGCAATGGATTTGATAAAGACCAAATACCTGATTTACCGCATTTCATACGAGGGCATTTCCCGGCGTGAAACACCGCAGTTCCCGGTGGAAGCTGTCAGGGAATCACTGATGAATTGTGTGGCACATAAAGACTATGCCAGTGCCGTACCCATTCAGATTAGCGTGTTCCCCGACCATATCACCTTTTGGAACGCCGGGCAGTTGCCGGAAAGCTGGACGACCGAAAAACTTTTTGAAAGCCACCCGTCCTCTCCTTATAATCCGCTAATCGCCAACGCCTTTTTCAGAAGCGGGGACATTGAAAGCTGGGGACGTGGCTACAAGCGTATCTTGGAAGCCGTCAGCGCATACAAGTTGTTACCGCCCAAACTTGAAATGTTAAGCGGTCTGATGATTACCTATTATACCGATATACGTTCGCAGCTATTGGCGCAGCGGGTGGATGAAAGGTATATTTCAGTTGTCGAGTATGCAGCCAATAACGGACGTGTCACGAACTCGGACGTACAGAACATTTTGGGGGTAAGCAAGCCGACAGCATCCCGCATACTCCAACAAATGAATGGTTGGCTGGAAATGCAGGGTAAAGTGGGAAAAGGAACTTATTATGTTCCTAAATGGCTCACTAACGTATCGCAGGCATAATGCAAATTTTAATAAGCCGTTGATTATAAGGCATAAGGTCTATAATTAAATGGCTCATAAATGGCTCACCCAAAGAGAGTGATTAACTTCGCTCTCTTTTTTTATGCCCTTTTCAATTCTGCAACCAATGGTTGCGGAATTTCATCCCACCCGGACAAATCGGGACAGCGCAGGACAAATTCGGACAGTCCTTGCCGCCCGTCCAAATATAGCATATTTAGTCGCTACCTTTGGGCGGGACTATTCCCGTAACCACTAAAATTCCAATTATTTATGGCAAACAGAATGACCCCGCCCGCAGAGGGGCAGGAAAAAGACGTGCTGCTGGTCTTGGATAAACAGCAGGGAAAGGTGAGTGCCGTTAAGGGTATCGACAAGGACGGCAATTTGCAGACCGTGCCACCCACTACCGGACACGGCGGCGAGTTCATGCAGGTGGACAAGAACAGCGATGTGTTCAGCAACTTCATTTCCAACTTCTACCGCAAGTATCAGGACACTTCCGGGCTGGAGCTGTTCAGCGTCAAGGCTTCCGAAGCGGAGCGGGACGCAAAGGCAATCGAGGACAACCACCGCAACCCTACACCGGAGGGCGACAAGCGGGCTGAAATGCTTCGAGTTCCGAAGCCCGACTTCCACGAGTTCAAGCAGGGTTACCGCTTCGACCCGGCAAAAATCGACTGGGAGAACCTGAAAAAAGTCGGCATCACCGCCGACACCCTGAAAAACACGAAGGACTTCGACCGGGTGATGCGTGGCTACAAGTCCCGCAACACCTACACCGTTTCGGGGACGGTGGGCGGCTTCTACCTCAAACCTACCGATGTCAAGCTCTCTTTCTATCAGGCAAAGGACGGTGCGGTAGTACCCAAGCTGCACGGCGTGCAGCAGGACGAGAAACTGTTGCAACGCCCGTTCCATGAACACGGGTTCACCAAGCAGGAACAGGGCAACTTGCAAGGCACTGGCAACTTGGGCGGCATCGCTGAAATCAAAGACCCGAAAAGCGGCGAGCAAATCCCCGTGTTCGTCAGCCGGGACAGGTACACGCACGAACTGGAGTATATGCGGGCTGACAAGTGGAAATGCCCCGATACAATCTGTAACGTGCAAGTCAGCCCGGAACAGAAAGCCGCCTTTGAAGCCGGGCAAGCGGTGAAAATGGAAAACCTGCAATTCAGGGACGGCACGAAGCGCAGTGCCTATTTGCAGGTCAGCGCGGTGGAGCGTGGCTTGGAGTTCCTGCCCCGTGCCGCCGTCCAGTTCTTGCAGCAGGGGCAGCAGCCCGGAGAGCAGCAGGTAGCCGGGTTAAAGGACGGCAAGGGCGTTGAGTTCAACGGTCATGTACAGCCCGGCGCACAGGGCAAATCCCCCGACAAGGTGCAGCCGAAAGACGTTACCCCCGCCGCCGAGAGCCGGACGCAGGTAGCGGTCAATTCGGGGGGCAAGACCAACGAAGCCACCAAGCAGGGCAAAGAGCCGCTGAAACAGGGTCAGGACAAGCCCACCGCCAAGCAGAAAGAGAAGCAGGACAAGGCGCAGGACAAGAGCCTGAAAGCGGACAAGCCCAAGAAGTCCAGAGGAATGAAAATGTAGTATCCACCTTAAAAAGTAAAGAATTATGATTGCATTGATAGCAGAAAAGCCCAGCGTGGCAAAGGACATCGCCCGCATCATCGGTGCGACCCAGCGTAATGACGGTTATCTTTCCGGCAACGGGTATATGGTGACATGGGCGTTCGGCCACTTAATCCAGCTTGCCATGCCGGAAGCCTATGGCGTGGCGAACTTCCGCCGGGAGAGCCTGCCCATACTGCCGCCCGATTTCCAGCTAATCCCCCGTCAGGTGAAAGCGGAGAAAGGCTGCAAGGCAGACCCCGGCGTGCTGAAACAGTTGAAAGTGATAAAGGAAGTTTTCGACCAGTGCGACAAGATTATTGTCGCCACCGATGCAGGGCGTGAGGGTGAGTTAATCTTCCGCTATATCTTCCATTACCTGAACTGCCGGAAGCCTTTCGTGCGCCTGTGGATAAGCAGCCTTACCGACAAGGCAATCCGTGAGGGGCTGGATAACTTGCAGCCGGGAGAGCGTTACGATAACCTCTACCTCTCTGCCAAGTCCCGTAGCGAAGCGGACTGGCTGATAGGGATAAACGCCACCCAAGCGTTGAGCGTAGCCGCCGGGCAGGGCGTGTTCTCGCTGGGCAGGGTGCAGACACCCACGCTCGTGATGATATGCAGCCGCTATTTGGAGAACAGGAATTTCGTACCCGCCAAGTTTTGGCAACTCAAAGCGGCGACCGCCAGCGGGGGAATAAGTTTCACCGCCCAATCTACCGCCAAGTGGGAACAGCAGCCCGAAGCCATAGCCGCCCTGCAACGGGTAAAGGATGCCGGGCAACTTGTGGTTAAATCCGTTGAGAGGAAAGAAGCCTGCCAAGAACCGCCGCTTTTGTACGACCTTACCACGCTGCAAAAGGAAGCGAACACGAAGCTGAACTTCTCGGCTGACAAGACGCTTTCCATAGCGCAAAGCCTGTATGAAAAGAAAGTGATGTCCTACCCGAGAACCGGAAGCCGCTATATTCCGGAGGACGTTTTCGATGAAATGCCGGAGCGTGTCGCCCTGCTGGGGCAATACTCCCGCTTTGCCGGGTATGCCGCCGGGCTGGACGGTGCGGCACTGAACCGCCGTAGCGTGAACGATAGCAAAGTGACCGACCACCACGCCTTAATCATTACCGAGAACCTGCCCGGCGAACTTTCCAAAGACGAGCGGGCGGTTTACGAACTGGTAGCCGGGCGTATGCTGGAAGCCTTTTCGGGCAAGTGCGTGAAAGACGTTACCACCGCCTTGCTGTCAGGGGGAGATACCGACTTCACGGTGAAAGGGTCTGTGATGAAAGAAGCCGGGTGGCGTGCCGTGTTCGGCGAGCAGGAAACGGGCGGGGATGAAGAAGCCGCCAGCCTGCCGCCACTCCAAGAGGGAGAATATTTGCCACTCTCCGGCGTGGATCTGCTCGAAAAGCAGACCAAGCCGAAACCGCTGCACACGGAAAGCAGCCTGTTGGCGGCAATGGAGAACGCAGGCAGGGAACTGGAAGATGCCGAACTGAAAGCCAGCCTGAAAGATGCCGGGATAGGCACGCCCGCCACCCGTGCGGCGATTATCGAAACGCTGTTCGCCCGCCAGTACATCGTGCGTGAGAAGAAGAACCTTGTACCCACCGACAAGGGGCTTGCCGTTTACAGGATTGTCAGGGACAAGAAGATTGCCGATGTCGAAATGACGGGCATGTGGGAAACCGCCCTTGCCAAGATAGAAGCGGGCAGCATGGATGCCGACACGTTCCGGAAGGGCATCGAGGTGTACGCAACGCAAATCACCGCAGAACTGCTATCGGTGCAGCTATCTGTCGCTACTGGTGAAACCTGCCCCTGCCCGAAATGCGGCAGCGGGCGCATCCTGTTCTACCCGAAAGTGGCGAAGTGTTCCAACGTGGACTGCACGCTTACCATATTCCGCAACAAGTGCGACAAGCAGCTTTCCGACAAGCAGATTGTCGAGCTGGTGACAAAACGCAAGACCGGGCTAATCAAGGGCTTCAAGGGCAAGAACGGCAAGGCTTTCGATGCCTCGCTTGTGCTGGACGAACAGTTCAATGTCGGTTTTTCATTCCCCGAAAAGAAAGCGAAACCGAAGAAATAGCCTATCTTTGCCGCTGGAATTTCATTGTGATAGGTTTTGCCACTTATGATAATTGAAATTTTAGTGGTTGCGCCCGGAGGGAAACCGGGCGCATTTTTTATACGCTCCCGCCAAACAGATAGGTCGAACAGACCACCCCGTTATCCAGCACCCTGCTTTCCGAGAGTTTCCAATGTGAGCCGAATGTTTCCCCGATAAAGCCGATACCTTTGCCCGCCATGACCGGGACGGTGTAGATTGTCAGGCTGTCCAGCAGTCCGGCTTTAATCAATGAAGTAAGCAGCTTGCCGCCGCCCACCACCAGCATGTCGGTTTCCTGTTTCAGTTCATAGACCCTTTGCAGCGGTTCTTCGGTCAGGAACTCCACGCCGCAGTCCGGCGTTACGTTGGTGTCGTAGTGTGACACCACAAAAGACCGCTTGCTTTTGTGCGGCCACCCGCCCCAGTGTTCAAAGATGTAGTTGTAGGTGTTCGCCCCCATAAGCAGGCAATCCGCATCCAAATAGTATTTGCCGATGATAGCTTTCACTTTATCAGGCAACCAGTCCAGTTCTTGGTCTAAGGTGGCGGTATGCCCGTCCAGCGATACGGCGATGTGCGCTCTGATTTGTTCCATATTGTCAGGTATTAAAGTGATATAAATCCCTACTGTCTTTGCACGTTAGCCGCCACCCCAAAAAAGAAAGCGTGGCATGACGCTGTTTCGATGCGAGGTACTGGCATACCCAAATGTGGAAACAGTGCAGCCACGCTATGACAAACGCATAGCATATCCTGCGCTGAATATCCCCACATTTTGAAAAGTGCCAGTTTTCGCATCGGGACGTTCGGCGAACGTATATGTTATATATAAAGGCAATATTCCGGCAACCGCCGTCCTATTGCCGTTACTTTTCCGTGTAACTTCTGCAAAGTTAAGCAAATACCCTGAAAAATCACGTGCAAACAGAAAAAATCCTGCCGTGTTATCACAACAGGGCAGGACACAAGCACCTAAAAATACACAAGTTCAGCCCATACGCCTACGGGCAGCTTGCGTTCCTTTGAAGATTATATGAACCGATGACAAAACAGCTTTGGTTCGCCGTGTCTTTGGTGATGATGTCCCTTTCCCGCATGAAGCGGATATAGCTCTTTGCGGTGCGCTCCTTGATGTCCAAGACCTGCTGCAACTGCTCGCAAAGGTCTATGTAGGTGATGCGTGTCTGCCGCCCGAAGATGTCACGTGCGACATTCACCAGTTCCCTTTCCTTGCGCTTCTCCTTTTCCTCACGTGGTTTCTCGCCCTTGTACACGTGCATCCCGGCTTCCTTGTCCCATGCAAAGAGCATCAGCGGCACGTCCAGCGGGCTTCCGTCACGCACTTTCAGTGCTTTCACGACTGATTGGGTAGGTTCTTCGTCTTTCTCTATCGAAAGGATAGTAGCCGCCTTACGCTGCAACTCGCTGCCCAAATGCCCCCGCAGTTTCAAACCGTTGGGGACGAAGTGCAGCACGCACAGAATACACGTGTTGTAGATGCCCGCCAGCCGATAAAGTTCATCTATCACCGCCACGCTTTCCGCTTCATCGTTGGCACTCTTTACAAGGTCGGCGATGCCGTCAATGACGACCAACTGGATGCCGCCGTACTGGTAGTAGAACTTGTCCATGCTCTGCACAATGGCGTTCAGGCGTTCTTTGCGTGACATGCCGGTAAGACAAAACGCTTTCAGTTCATCGGGTTTGTTCGGCTGTCTGGCACGTGCCAGCAGGTTGCCTACATTTTTGAACAGTTGCACTTCCGACTGTTCGGTGTCATAGAGCAATACCGCCTTGTGCCTGCCGTTGGCGGTTATCTGTATGCCCAGCGTATCTATGTCCGCACCAGCCGGGCAGATGCAGCCCGCCACGATTGCGGCTACATAATTGCTCTTGCCCGTTCCCTCGCCCCCGGTGATGCCGAACAGGTTGCCTTGTGTCCCCAGCGGAACGTCACCCGCCGAAATAATCTCTTGTGCTTTGGCGGGCGGGTTGTTGAAATCTATCTCGCATGATTTAAGCATAATCAATGTGTCGCTATACAGGTTGTCTAAAAATTCGATAAACAGCTTCAGGAAATCTTCACGGGTGTTCCCGGCTTTGAAGTAGTCGGATATGTCCTTTTCCTCTTTCGTTCCCGGAAGCGGGAGCAGCAGGCGTTTCACGCCAAATTCTTCCAATAGTTTTTCCTGCTTGCATGAACTTTCCTTGCCCGTCTTGTCCATGTCAAAGAGCAGGACGATGTGCTTGAAGCGGAACGTCAGCCGATAAATCAGCGTGGACGGTATCGTCACCGTTTCGCTGTTGAAGCAGATAGCGTGAAAACCGTGCGCCGCCAGCGAAAGCACGTCTTTCTCGCCGCCCGTGATGAATAGCGTGTCGCCTTTGGCTGGCAGTTGTTCCAGCCCGAAACAGTAGTTTTCGCCGAAGCTGCCGCCGTAGAGGAAGCGGGGCGTGGAGAACGGGCGGTACAGCTTGATGTGCTGTTTGCCCTTGTAGCCGTACATGGGCTCTGCCACCGATGAAGTGTAGGTGTACGGTTTGCCCTCTGCCGTTTCGCTGTGATACTCCCGGAGCGAGCAGACCTTGTAACGTTCCAGCAGTTCGGGCGTGATGCCGTACTGTTGCCAGTACACCAGTTCGGCAAGCGGGAACTTCTGTTCCCGGAACTGGTAGGGCTTGACGGGCTTTTCGGGCGTTTCTTCGGGTTTGTCCGGCACTGCCCGGCGGACGGTCGCCGGGGGAACGGAAACCGGAGTGCCGGAAGCCAGCCCCAAGCCCAAGTCCCGGTCGATGATTTCCAGTATCTCCACGAAGTCAGCCGCCCGGTTGCAGTCCAGCCCCTTTAACTGCCCCACGAGGAAGAAACAGTCGCCACTGTAACTGTCGTTGCCGAAGTCTTTCATCTTGTAGATACCGCCCCGGCGGTCGAAGTAGATGTTGCAGGAAGCCTTGCTGTCCTCGTACAGCGGGTTAAGGAAGTTGCGACCTATGCGCCAGTTGCCGGGCAGGTAGTGTTTGAATACCGCCAGCCCGTTACTTGTCCTTTCTAAGATTTCCTCTTTCCTTAGCATACAACTGGTGGTTGGTTATCAGGTTGTCGATGTTCTCCTTGTTGCTCCTTATCAGGCGTTCTTCCAGCATCCGGCGTATCTCGCTGACCTTGTAGAAGTAGCGTCCCCTGATGTTGGAATAGGCGATAGTCCCCGACACCCGCAGGCGTTGCAGGGTCTTTTCGCTTATTTTCAGGAACGTGCAGACCTCGTAGCTGTCCACCCACATGTCTTCCTCGCTTTGCCTTGCCGTTTCCATGTGGTTGAAGATGTAGTCGGCAATGGCGGTAATCTTGTTGTCCAGTTCCTTGTAGGCTTTAGACTCGAATGTTATTATTTCCATAACGGTAACTGATTGATTTGCCGCAAAGTTCGGGTGTCCTGAAAAATAAAACGCCACAGATGTACCCACCTGTGGCGAAATAAATTTTGTTAAAGCACGGTTGCCTAATCCTGCTCCCTCATGCGCATCAGCAACCTGTCTTTCAGCGTGGAGAGGAAGCCCGTTCGGTCTTTGGTCTTGGCTTTTAGTTCCATGTAGGTGTGGTAGAAGTCGCCGAGGTCTATGTCGAACACGTATTCAAAATAGGCTACAATCTCCTTAATATCAACCGTTCCCTTGTTCAGACAGCCGCAGGCGTCCAGTGCGTAGATAAGTTCCACCAACGCCCTTTTCGTCCCCGTCCAGCGCAACAGCCTGCCCATGAAGCCGTTCTTCACCCGCTTGCGCTGTTCCCGGCGTTCCAGCTCGTGCAGACGGTTGGTGAGGTATATTTCCAGCAGTTCGTTGGCTAAAATCTTGGCTACCTTGAAATCATGACTGGTGCTGAACTGTGGGTCTGTTTCGTAATAGAAACTGTCCACGATGATTTGTATGTCAGGCTTCCCACGCATGAAATACTGCCTGTCCAAGTAGGTGGCTTTCGTGCGGTGGTACTGGTAGAACGCCAAGTTCCGCTGGAACGACCTTGAAATGCGGTCGGTTTCCGACAGCAGGTAGTCCCTTTGCACTTCCTCGCTGCCGCTGGGGAAGCGCACCTCTATCTTGTAAACGGTGTTGTAATAGATGATTTTGCTCGCTAAAAGCGGTTTCAGTTCCTTGAAGAAGCGTATTTCCTCTTCCGTGCTGGCGAACGGGTAGGAGATTATAAAGTTTTTGAGTTCGCCCAGTATCTCTTGCAGGTAGTCCACGCACAGGCGGCAGAGCGTCAGCGTGTCCGCTGCGGTGTCCTCGTATTCCTGTATCTGCCATTCCGCTTTTTGAAGCAGTCCGGCGAAGTATGTTTCCAACGGTATCTTATGTTCCATAACCTTGTGCTTATCTTTTATGAAGCACAAAGTTACGGGCATAAAAAATCAGTTTTATTCTTGATTTTTCACATTACGTTCTTGTAACTGTGCATTTTCTTGTTTCCTGCGCTTTTCTGCGTATTTCTCCGGGGGTATCTAAAAGATATGCCTTGCAGAAGTCGTTCAGGTTCGATGTCGATGCGAACCCGGTGGTGAACGCCACTTCGGTAAGCGTGAGGTTGGTGTTCGTCAGGTAGTGTTCCACGTCCTTTGCCCGTTCCTTTACCACCCATTCCTTAGCCGTGTACCCGGTCATTTTCTTTACCTTTCGCCGGAACGAGCCGTATTCCATGCCGCATTTCTCCGCCAGTTGTTCGGCATCATAGACCATGTAGCCTTTCAGACGCACCATTTCGGTGAACGTCTGCCTGCCCAGTTCCGGCAGCATCCGTTCGGCGTGGCGCAGTTCCTTTTCCGTCACCAGCAGGCGGTTGTCCCTTACCGGGTTTCTCCGCAGCAGGTGGAAAGCGTGGCATACCGTGTTGTACACGTTGCAGAGGTACTGCCGTCCCGGTCGCATCCAGTGGAGCGCATCGCAGTAGGCGGTCAGTTCGGGTATCTCGTCCCGCTTGCGGTGCTGTTCCGCCAGTTCGTCAAGTATGGCGTAATGTGTGGTGGACATACCCAGCAGGATAATGATTGCCTTGTAGTCCTTGTATGCCGCCAGTGTCGGCGTTTCCGGCAGGCTTTTGAGCGTGTCGCACACGTGGGCGCACAGCCGCCCGTCCTTGCTGAACGGTTCAAATTCCAAGTAGTTGTCCATTTTCCGGCTGTTGTGCAGCAGCCATGTTACCTTTTCGTCCAGTTCCTTGCAGGACGCTTCCAACTCCGCTTCGGGAGCGGGAAGCAATAATGATGTAATCCGTTGTTCCATATTTGAATGAATTGATTTGTTTCCTGTACGTTACCCGGTAGCCCATATCCAGACCTTTTGGATTAGCCACCAAACCACGTGATAAAGGAATATGGCGGCAAGCATAAGAAAACCTGCCCGCAGGAAATATTCTTCAATGCGCTGCCAAACGCTCGTTTTTCGTTCGGGCATCAGTATGTCCGCCATTTCCTCAAAGGTCTTGCAGTCGAAAATCGCTTGCCGGAACTCGTCTGCGCTGTTCCAGCATTCTTCCTTGAACCACCGTGTCTTGGGGTATCGTTCCGCTACCAGTTCTTGCAGTTTTCGTAGTGGGAACGGTTCGGGGTTGTCCCCGTACTCGTATTCAATGGAAATCACACGTCCCTGCATCCTGATACAATATCCGAATATCCCTTGCCACTTCACTTTGTGCGCCCCTTTTTCGACATACTTCGTTCCGGTTGCATCCACAACAATGTAGTTCTTCCGCTTCTTCAACAACTTGGTATTGGTCGTTGTGTATAGTTCTTCCTTGCGAAACACGTATATCATGTTGCCTTTGGGGGCAAAGCTGAATATCGGGTATTTTAGTCGGGCTTTCATTGTAAATCGTTTATTGTTTTATAAAAGCAAAATAAAGCAGGGTAACACCTACCACACCCCCGAAAAAGATACAACCTGTAATAATGAAAGCCCAATCGGGGTAATGGAAATCAAGTTCTTCATAAGGAATGGCAGTTTTCTTTATACATCTGTTCCATACCCATATCAGAACTTTTCCAAATCTATTTACTGTGATAAGGTTACTCATATTGATTAATGGGATAGCGGGGAACGCTGTAAGCGTTATCACGCTTTGTTATAAACTCAATTTACTTTGCATGATTGGCTTTTATTTACCCACCATTCCTGTTCTTCCACCTCACGAGCCTTTTGTATCTCATCCGTTGTCAGATTTTCATTGTGATAGGCATTATATAGATTTTCCCAACCATTCTTACGATATTTCGGTGATACAATCCATTCGCCTGCATCATTAAACAGGCAGAAATTTGCAGGAGTATCGGGTATAATCTCATCTGCCCAAGAACAGACTTTTGTCAGTCCCTTTGCGGATTTCCACTTACCCCGATATTCAGATAAGTTCAATTTCAGTTCTGCTATTTCATTCCGTCCTTTCTCTATTTGCTGTCCGCTCATCCGATACCCCTGCTTGAAAGAACCGGAGAATGTACCGCTATATCGTTTATCTCCGTATTCCGCAAACGAGTAATACCCGTATATGAAACCGTCCAATTCCGTATATTCACTTTTTATCATTTGGGAACAGGAAGAAATGCTATCTATACAAACCTTTCCCTTAAACGGACAGATTACGGATAATCGGGTACGACTGATACCCTTTATCTCATATTCTCTACTATCCATTTTCCGAACTTCGGTAATATGAATATCAATTCGGCTACAATCTTCTCCTAATATGCCAATCATGCTTAAATTGTCAAACAAGCCCGAAAGGTCTTGCTGCAAAATATCCGCTTTGGGATTTTGTGAATAGGCTACTCCACAAAACCAAAAGAGTAAAAAGATAATGATATGGTATATTTTCTGTTTCATATTTTGCATTACTGTTTATAATGGTTCAGCGGGGAACGCTGTAAGGCGTTATCACGCTTCGTTAACATCATATTTAATTTCATTCCAGTGTACCATGTCGTATGGATAGTAGGGTAATCCTTTCAAGCTGCTATCATCCAGCTTCAAAACCTTGACCAATGCACCACTTTCAAAGCTCCAATAGCCGGAGTGTACAGATATATTTATCTTGTGCATGTTGTGCCAACCACAACCGGAATGACCTCTATACCATTCTTGTGAAAGATATTTCTTTAACCTATTTACACTTAAAGCCTTATCTTTATCTGCAAACGAGATAACTTCCTTTGTCGCCGCATAAGGGCGAGGAAATAAAAAATTAACGCTATTCACTGAAACATCTATTTTACATGTGTAGTGAAAAAAATAATTTATTAAGAAATCGTTCAGTTTCTCCTTTTGGGAAACCATTGCTAATTGACAGAATATAGCATCTTCTACACCTAACAATATACCGATAGAAAGCATATTTACCATAAGGATATACCCATTGTCTTTATTCCATGCAATAGGCATCAACGAAACGATTTTTTTGTATAGCGGCAATATCTTATCTATACTCTCTCCCATAGAATAAGTTGCAAGTAGATTATCATATTTATACATTAAAATTGTTTCATGTTTATTCTGAATAACTTCTTTGTTTGGTAGGCTGTATAGTTGAATGCCTTTATCCTCACTGTCTTTCAAATCCTGTATATCCTTTTTACAATCATCAATAAATTCCGTTTGCAACCTAATAAGAGTTGCAAAATTTTCTTTTGTACTAAACTTATCTCTTGCTTCCATAATTATTTCATATTCAGAGTTTTATAATGGTTAGAAAGGAGCATCGTCAGATGCTATCTTTCGTTGTTAGTTGCTGACTATATTTACTTAATGATTTCAATGTCTTGAATAGGTATATAACCTATAGGAGCATTAAAAATGGAATTTATTTTGCACCAGTCATTTGTTAAATTACTTATAACAACAGGCATTCCAAAATTGACTGCTATACCATCTTCGCCTTTGGTGGTTTTTTCTCCATTAGGCAAAGAATAAATGTAAGAACTGCATAGTATGGCACTATTTCCAACTTGTGGCGTAAAAATCGTCCTTTTAGCATTTGGAGGGCTCTGTAATATTATATTATACTGAGCTTCCATGCATTTCGTAGATAAGAATAGATATGCTTCAAAACAGTCATTACATTCATTCTCTTCAGGAAAATGCTCTATATGAAAACCCGGAGCGTCAGCATACAGCTTTCCGTGAGTTTCATCTCCTCTATTATATACCCCATATATCAATCGCCCATTAGAATCATAATATGCGATACTATGCAATGCACCCCCGTCAGCCCATCGCTTGAATACTTTCCTGATTTTGTTATCGCTATCGAAATACATAGTGAACAATATATTGGTATTCTTAATTTGACCATCATCTAAGATTTTGTATGAATGGATTTGATCAAATTCCATATATTCATCCTCTATTACTTTTCCTAAACTATCTAAAGGAACAAGGTATGCAATTCTCAAAGGCATTTTGTTTATTGCATCAATCTCTGTTTGAATAGTTTCCTTATAGTTTTGTGCAAAAGTATAAGGTGAAAGCAAGAATAAAACATAAAGTATAATTACTCTTTTCATATTGCAACTAATGGCTTGACAAGGAGCTGCGTTCAGCAGCTATCTTGGCTCGTTAATAATAATTACAATGTTATTCGTATAAAAGATTCACATTTAGCAGAGGAATACTTTCTTTTAAGCACCCCTCGCTTCTATGAATTAGAAATGAAACTAATACTGTTTCAAATTCAGAATCTTCAAGGATATAAGGAGTTAAGTGTGCTATTTTTCCTTTGCCATTCAATGATATTTTAGTCCATTCTTTTTGTGTAAATTCCGGCCACTTCCTTAATTCGTAGCCCGGAATTAAACTCAACTCTCTTATGTCTTCCTTGATGTAAAAGCGACCCTCTTGCTTATACTCTCGCCCCAATAAAGGACGGATAGAATCAACATTTTCAGAACTGTAAATCGGATAAGAATAGGGATGAATACCCCAAGTTATCATGATTATTTCTTGGCTGAACAGTTCATCGATTAGCTCTGTATTGGAAAATTCGTCTATTAAGTCCAACTTCCGATTGCCATATTTTCGAGTTATTATTTCTTCCATTTTTGCTAAGTCCACAAGAATGAAGCCGAGATAATCATAAGAATCAAAGTATTTGTCAGATATAGAGTAAACCAAATTTTCATTTAGTTTCATTTCTGAAAAATAGAAGTAAATAGTGATAATTTCAACAGGTATTGGAAGAACATCAATAGCGGGCAAGGTGTGAACAGGCTTGTCCTTAAAAATCTTAACACCTATATTAAATTCTCCTTGTAAGCTAAAATCTATTTTATGTTCAGACAAACCACTATTCGGAGAAAGCAATCGTATATCTGACTTGTCATTGATATAGACTTTCCCCAAATAAGTTTGATTTATTAGTTCGCCTAAAATGGAATCACTAAAGGTTAATTGGTTTTCAACCTTTTCAAACACACATCTAACATTATATTGACCTGATATACGATTCATGACATCAGGAATAGTATAACTAATCCGGTCAATACATAGCTGCAAATTGGCAATTAAATCGTTGCCACCTCTAAATGCTATTGTTTTTATTCTTTCCATTTTATGTGAATCTTTTTTACGAACTCAATTATTATTAATGGTTCAGCAGGGAACGGCTTGCCGTTATCCTGCGTTGTTAGCGAAATATTCTTTCTGTTATTTACTTTGTCAAAATGAAACTTAAACTTAAACAACAACAGGCTATAGTCACACTATAAGATATTACATAACAAATAAATAGTTTCCAAAATCCCTGTTTTCTGAATTTCTTGAAATAGGAAACATATTTATCGTTTCTATCTATAAAAGCATTATAAATAAAATATATCATTAAACAATAAACAATTAATAATAATCCTAACACTATTTCATTATTGAACAAGTCATATGCTCCTATATCTGTTATTATCTCTATGACATTTAGCATTGTAAGTAAGTTAATGCCAATGAAGAAAATAATTCCTGTGTCTGCCATACTAAGAATGCGAAAAGGCGGCTTCTTTTTATTCTCAGAACTCCACACCATTTCATTATACTTCTGTTTAACCCTGTTTACATATTCCCAGTAACCATTGCTTTTACAGAACTTTCGTGTACATGTATTGTCCAGTATAGAGAAGAAAAGCCAATCAAAACCTTTTTGTACCTTATAAAAAATCATATAATTACAATAGTATAGCATATTCATAAACAATTCTATCCGTTTCATTTTGACATGTTTTCGCTAATGTTATTTATAACCGCACCTTATGGTGTCGTTCCTACACTTCTATAACTGCACCTCACGAATTATCCAGTGTATCAAGGGGATTAGGGATTTTTGCTTTATGGGTACTTGACACATGAAGATAAATGGTTGTGGTCTTGATGTCGTTGTGTCCCAGCAATTCCTGTATCGTGTGCAGGTCTGTTCCCTGTTCCAGCAAGTGTGTGGCAAAGGAGTGGCGCAGCATGTGTACGTGTACACGGTGTTTGATGCCTGCACGATGTGCGGCTTCTTTCAGCACTTTCACCAATGCACTTGCCGAATATTGCTCTCCGGGTGTTTCGCCCTCAAACAGCCATTTTTGTGGGCGATATTCCCGAAAGTAGTGCCGTAGCTCTTCCAGCAACTTGGGCGAAAGGAGCGAATAACGGCATTTCTTCCCCTTGCCCATAATGCGAACCGACATTGTTTCACTGTTGATGTCCTGCGGGGTCAGGTTAAGCAATTCGCCTCTTCTAAGTCCGGCAGAGTAAACCAACGAAATCATGCAGTGATGCTTGATGTTGGAAATTTGTGCAAGGATGCGCTTAATTTCATTCTTGCTCAACACTTCGGGCAGGCTCTTGTACTCTTTGGCACGGGTGATACCGCCGTAGTATTGCCGCTTGCCGCCTTTCACCTGCTCATAATAGAACTTGATAGCATTGATGCGCATATTCTGTTGCGACACCGAGATTTTCTTCTCGTTCACAAGATAGAGTATGTACTTGTTGATGTCCGGCACTTTCAGGCGGTCGATGTTCCGTCCCTTGTGATATTCCATGAAGTCGCTGAAATAGGCACGGTATGTTTTGACGGTCGAGGGGCTGTAACGCTTCTGTTCCAGCAGTTCGAGGTAGCCTTTCGGCAGTGTGTATTCCCTTTTAGGTTTGGGATGCCGCACGTAAACCCGGCTGTAATCAATATAGGCGTGGGGTGAATAGCGGTCGTAGAAATCCGGCAGGCTGAAAGCGGCTGACGCTATGTATGCAGAGCCGTTGCCAGCCATTTCTATGTCCGTATCTTGGGCGAGCAGCAGGGCGACAGCCTGACTGTTTACATACTCTATTCGTATGTAGTCCGCACCGTTTCTTTCTTCCTTGTACAGAACGATGCTTCCTCTCTGTTTCTGAACCTTATCCATGTCGCTGAATTTTGCTTCGCTCCAAAGATAAGATAAAAATATCACTTTTTGAACATCTGTTCAAAAATAATAGAGGTTAAAAAAACAAAAGAGTATCAGGCTTTAAGCAGCGAATAGATATGGCGAAAATTTTCTGCCAGTTCGTCCACGTTCAGACCGTTCAGAAATGCTTGTTCGTATGACAGTCCTAAAAACATTTGCCGGAACATGATAGCCGTTTTCTTCACGTCCGTGTCACTCCTGATTTCCCCGCTTTCTTTTGCTTTCTGTATGACTTTCTCCCATAGGTCATAGTCTTGTCGGTAGATTTTCTCAATTTTCTGCCTGATACCCGGATAGTACATGCGCACTTGTGACAGAAAGTGAAAGTAGTAGAAGTTAGGACTACAATCATGCGGGCTGCTATTATCGCCAATCAGTTCAACAATCCTTTTCATGGAAGCGGCTACTCCAGCCACGTATTGCCCGATGAACTCTGCCAACGTATCGGCAGGAGCGGCAAACTTGTTTTCCGGTTCGTGCATTTGCAACACGTATTTGTCCGCCACAGCCATGAATAAATCCAACTTGTGCGGAAAATAATAAACGATACCCGTTTTTGTCACCCCGCAGGCTTTGGCAAGCGTGATGATGCTTGCTTTCTCGTAGTTCATCCTGACAAATACGCCGAACGCTTTATCTATTACTTCTTCACGGTTAGTTATTATCATACACGTTTGTTTTTAATCGGTTACGAAGATACGGATTTTGTTTTAAGCATTTGTACCCCAGTGCTTTTTTTTAGTGCAAGGTGCAAGTATATATTTATATATATAGCTTGCACCTTGCACTAACCCAAAAATATTTATTATCAGATATTTGCGAGTTTCAAAAGAAAGCCGTATCTTTGAACCCGAAAGTTAGGCAGACAAACAGCGGTCAAAGTTGGACAAGCCCAACATCTGAAAATCGTTACTGTTTCGTTACCTATTTGAAATTTTGAAAGCGAAGTAGCTGAAATATAAGCGGTTAGAGTTGTAGGTTCAAAACCCTCCCTCTCCGCAACAGTTCTGAATAAGATGGAAAACTAGCGGGTAAAGGTCTACAAATCTATGATTTGTAGACCTTTTTTGCTTGTACTCCGTTTGCTTTGAAAGACTTGGAAACTATGTCTTTGTAAATTAATTATAGATAATGAAAGCTGGATGACATCTCCTTTCATAATAAGGCGATGGGATAATGCATTGCCACTGCAAAGCAAGTGCATGCTTTTTGCAGTGCTACTGCATTCAGCTTTGCAGTGGCGCTGCAACACATATGCAGTGTCACTGCAGCATATATGCAGTAGCGCTGCAACACGTTTGCAGTCACACTGCAGCAGATGTGCAGCGACGCTGACCCGGTAGGTGTGTACGGGATTGTATCATGTTTCGTTAAGAAGATATTATAAAGTATCCTTTGAATGTCGTATTTTTGTCTATCCGTAATTTAGAGTAGTCAAAGAAAACTATGAAACACACTCGTATGAAACTAAAAACAGCGGTAAAGAACCTTCATGAAGGCTGGAAATTCCGGCAGGCGAGACTGACCAATTGGTATCCGGCTACAGTTCCGGGAGTAGTCCACACGGACTTACTGCAGAACAAGATTATTGAAGACCCGTTTTTCCGGTTGAACGAACGGGGATTGCAATGGATTGACAAGGAAGACTGGGTTTATGAAACTTGCTTTACTCTTGCTGCCGACATGATGCGGAAAGAGAATATGGAGCTTGTGTTCGAGGGGCTGGATACTTACGCTGACGTTTATTTGAATGATGAATGTATACTGAAAGCGAACAATATGTTTCGCCGCTGGTCTATCCCCGTCAGGCAGTACATCAGGGAGGAGAATAATATATTGAAGGTGTACTTCCATTCGCCGGTAAAGATAGACGTCCCCAAATGGGATGCACTTCCCTACCAGTATCCGGCATCCAATGACCAGTCTGAAAACGGGGGCTTGTTCAACAAGAAGATAAGCATTTTTGCCCGTAAGGCAGGTTATCATTATGGCTGGGACTGGGGGCCGCGTCTGGTTACCTCCGGCATCTGGCGTCCGGTGTATATCAGGGCTTGGAGCGATTTGAGAATCAACGATGTGTTTATCGAGCAGAAGGAAGTCGGTGCAGGCAGGGCCGTGATTGCCGGACATGTGGAGCTGGATGCCGATAAGGATATGGACGGAGTGCTGGTCACGATAACAGACGAGGCTACCGGAAGAGTGCTTGGCGAGTGGCAAGCGGATTTGAAGCGAGGCACCAATCGGGTGACCGTTGATTTTGTCCTTCACAAGCCGAAGCTGTGGTGGAGTAATGGACTGGGGGAGCCTTTCCTTTACCGTTTCCGTACGGATATCATTGCAGGCGGGGAATTGTTGGACTCTAAAACCGAAAGGGTGGGCATACGCTCTTTGAAGGTGGTGCATCAGCCGGATAAGGACGGGCATACTTTCTATATAGAGCTGAACGGGCGTCCGGTTTTTGCCAAAGGAGCCAATTACATCCCTTTGGATAACTTCCTGCCGCGCGTCACTCCCGAGAATTATAAAAGGACGATTCTCGATGCCGCCGGTGTAAACATGAATATGTTGCGTGTCTGGGGCGGAGGTATCTATGAGAACGATGTCTTCTATGATTTGTGTGATGAGCATGGAATTATGATTTGGCAGGACTTTATGTTTGCCTGCAGCATGTATCCGGCAGAAGGCGCCCTGCTCGATAATATCCATCAGGAGGCGGTGGACAATGTGAAACGTTTGCGCAATCATGCTTGCATTGCTTTGTGGTGTGGAAATAATGAATGCCAGGATGCCTGGCTGGGCTGGGGCTGGAAGCGTGAGATAGAACGGCAGAACAAGGAATATGCCGACAAGATTTGGGCACAGTACCGGCAGCAGTATCATGTCACCTTACCCGGGGTGGTCAGGGAGTATGCACCCGGAACCTTCTATTGGCCTTCTTCTCCGTTCGCATTCGAGGGAGAGATGTCCGGTACTACTGACGGGGACCGTCACTATTGGAGTGTCTGGCATGGTAAAGCACCCATTTCTGATTATGACAGCGAGAAATCCCGCTTTTTCAGCGAGTACGGCTTTCAGTCTTTTCCAGAGTTCGAGTCCGTCAAGCGCTATGCTCCTTACCCCGAAGACTGGGATATACGTTCCGAGGTGATGATGTCCCATCAGCGTGGTGGCGACCATGCCAACGGGCTGATTGAGACTTACCTGTTGAATGAATATAAAAAACCGCGTGATTTCCGGGCATTCCTTTATATGAATCATGTGCTGCAGGGAGATGCCATCAAGACGGCCATCGAGTCGCACCGCCGCCAGATGCCGTATAATATGGGGACACTTTTCTGGCAGCACAATGACTGTTGGCCCGTAGCTTCCTGGGCGAGCCGTGACTATTACGGACGCTGGAAGGCGCAGCACTATTATGTCCGCAAGGCCTATGATGACATCTTGATTTCTCCGGTAGTGGAGGGGGATGATTTGAAAGTATATGCAGTGTCCGACCGCTTGGAGAATACTTCCGGCCGGCTGCAACTCCAGGTCTGCCAGTTCGACGGAACCGTGGTTCATCACTGGGGCAAGTCTGTCGGCATCTCCGGTAATGACAGCCGTGTCTGTTTTTCCGCACCGCTTGCCAAGCTGCTGGAGGGGGCGAATAGAGGAACAGTATATGTCCGCGTAGACTATACGGACAAATCGGGCAGGGTGTACCATAATAACTACTGTCTGGGCAAGCAGAAGGATATGGATTATCCGAAGGTGGATTTGCAGACTGAAGTCCGTTCCATTGAAGGCGGATATGAAGTGACGGTATCGGCAGACAAGTTTGCCCGTGCTGTATGCTTGTCCGTTGCTGACAATGAAAGTGTGTATAGCGACAATTATTTTGATGTCCAGCCGAAGAGCAGCGTGCAGGTGCAGGTCAGGACGCGATTGTCTGCCGAAGCGTTCAACGGTTCGTTGAGGCTGACTTGCCTGAACAATGAATTCTGATACTCGCCATCCGGACGTTGGCATGCTTCTTCCGTCCGGATGTTTTTTACATAAAGATAATATGCTGCTTCAGTATAGCTGATATTTGTGTCCTCAGCTGATTGGCATTGATAGGTTTAGCCATATATGCGTCGAAGCCGTTTTCCATGACCTGCTGTTCATCAGAAGCATAGGCAAAGGCGGTGACGGCTATGATGGGGACTTGTGTAGAGTATTTGCGTATTTCCCTGGTCGCTTCGTAACCATTCATCACCGGCATGTTGATGTCCATCAAAATAAGCTGCGGGTCGTATTCCCTGAACATATTCACGGCTTCCTGACCATTCCACGCATGTATCAGATTGTAGTCTTTTCGTAGGATGGACTCAATCAACCGGAAGTTGCTGTCATGGTCTTCGGCAACCAAGACGGTGATTTTCTGCTTTTTTACTTTTATAGGTTCGGTCTTGCTTTCTGCCTGCCGGATGCGGCTTGCCGGCACATAGGGGAGGGTGAACCAGAAGGTAGAGCCTTCGCCGGGCTTGGAAGTCAGTCCGATATTGCCTCCCATGTGCTGTACCAACATCTGGCAGATGGATAATCCCAGTCCGGTGCCTTGGGCAAAATTATTGAGCTTGACAAAGCGGCCGAATATGCTCTCTTGTTTGTCTTCGGGGATACCGCATCCCGTATCGGATACGTAGAAATAAAGCATCTTGTCGTCTTGCAGCTTGTAGCCAAAACGGATACTGCCTTCTTGGGTAAACTTGATGGCATTGGTCACCAGATTGATGACGAGTTGAGACAAGCGGTTACGCTCGGAATGAATGTGGCATTCGGGCAGTCCGGGCTCAAAGGAGAGGGTGACATTCTTTTCGGGCGATAGCTTCAGGCAGAGCGAACTTTCCAGCTCTCTCATCACTTTGTTCAATTCAAAATCCGTATCAATGAATTCCATTGTGCCTGCTTCTATCTTTGACAAGTCCAGAATGTCACTGATGAGTTGCAGCAGCAAAGTATTGTTGTTCTCAATGATGCTGACGTATTCTTGTTTTTCTTCCTCCTCTTCGGTGGAAGCCAATATTCCGGAGAATCCCACAATGGCATTGAGCGGCGTACGGATTTCATGGCTCATGTTGGCGAGGAATGCGGATTTCAGTTTATTCGACTCTTCCGCACGGTTCTTGGCGGAAACCAGTTCCGTCTCCATCTTTTTCCGTTCGGTGATAACCAGCGAAGAGCCCACCAGGGTCAGCGGCTTATTGTTCTCGTCGTAGGTTTCTACGGCGGCCTGGGCCTCCACCCAGTCGAAGTGTTTGTGTCTGTCGGCATGATTGATGACGCGGTATTCCTCCTTGACTTTCTGGATACGTCCCTCAATCAGGTCTGTATAGGCTTGTTTCACTTTTTCCAGGTCTTCCTTGTGTATTTTGGAGAAATACTGGCTGTCGGGTACGGACAGCTGTTCATCGTCCATGATACCGGCATTATTGCTGAGCTCTATCGGCTTGTTGACATCGCAGAGTATGGTGTGTGTCCGGAGGTTCCATTTCCATGGTACGATGTTGGCAACGTCGAGTGCCATGGAAAGTTTCCGGTTTGTCGACCTCAACTGTATTTGGGTGTGGTGCAACTCGGTGCTGTCAACGCAGAAGACGTGCATGTATTCGCCATTGTCGCTTGCCTTGACTACAATGTCGTAGAAAGTGTCTATCTTCTTGTAATAATAGGGGAAAGTTACGGAACGTTTCTCCTTCAATGCAATATTCATGAAATGGAGGAACTCGTTCATGGATTCGGGAAATAATTCGCTTCCCCGCTTGCCGACAGCCTCTTTGCGCATGATAAATCTGTCTTCGAAGAAATTGTTGACATCTATATATAAGGTGTCAGTAATGCGCCCTTTTTCATCTTTTATAAGTTTCTCATACATGTATAGGATGGGCATGTTGTTTATCAGATTTCGGTATTTGAGATTGCTGTCCAGTTGTTGCTGTTGTAATCTTTTGATTCTACTCAGTGACTGTAGGCGGAGATATTGGAAAAAGAACAGCAGAGTTATGATTGCGGCAGTGATACTGATAATGACATATTCGTACTTCTCCCAGAAGGTGGGAGGCATGTTGTAGAATATGGTACCCTTGGGGCATAGCTTCGGATTCAGGTCACGCTGCAGAAGGGATTTATAGTTGAATACGGGGGCTCCGTCGTCGGGATAGTATAACGGGATGTTGCGTGCCGGGGTACCATCCAATATCTTGTGGATGGTTTCCAGTAGCCGGGCATTATATTTCTCTTTGTTGTAAATGTAGCCGCCTACAATCCCCCCTTCTTCTTCAATACCGATGGCCCTTAGCGAAAACAAAGGGATGGGGGCGGTAGAGATGACCCGGTGGGAATTACTCCTCATGATATTGTCATGGGGAGAGCTCTTGTACAGCCAGGATGAAAAGATGACTCCGGTAGTATGGGGATTCACGTGGTTCAGTATATTGAAAAGGCTGTCCGTTCGGATGTCTTTCGCACTAAGGAACTGGTAATCCAACTCCGGATACTTTTCACGGATAATCTCGGACAAGTCATAGTCGTTCTGCTGGCAGATGTATGTTTCATCCCCTATATACATGACCTTATCCATTTTGGGGATGAGTTGCTTCATGAGTTGCAGGTTCTCGTTCAGGTATACACTGGATTGCATTAAGGTCAGATTGTACTTCTTCTGTAGGTCACTGATGGGAATACGCTCTGTGCGGGGCAGGGCGTGCTCGCGTATCATTGTTTCCTTAGGACCGGTATAATCCCTCTCACCACATAATATCATGGGGATATCGGGCCACTGCCGGTTCAGTTCATCGCACATGATGAAACTTCCGCATCCGATAAGCACGATAAGTTTAGGGTTCTTGTAACTCTTGAACAAGCTCTCTTTGAATGTCTCCAGTTTATTTTCCTCGTCAAGTGTCAGCATTTTCATGTGTGCGGTGTATACTCCGATGTGGCTGTTCTGTGATGCCATGTTCACAATGGAGGTGATGAAATCATTACTCCAGGGATTGGCTTCTGTATAAGTGTTGATTATCAGAATATCGTCGACGTCTGTTGCGGGAGATTTTCCATATAGGGTGTCTGTGCAGGTGAACGAGCAGAGTATTGCAATTACTGCTCCCAGTATGTATTTCATATCCTTTGGACCGTTTTAATGTTTGCTATTGTGAAAATTCTTACAAATGTAGGGGTTTCCCGGTGGATAGACAAAGAAAAAGATGAATTTAAGCGGGATATGGAAAAATAAAGCGGAGCAACATATTGCAATGTCACTCCGCTTCTCATTGAGATGTTGAAAGATGTGTTTTCAGGAGATTTAGTTGTTTTCTTTTTTAATGTCTATGGTCATGAACCGTTCACCGTCATATAGACTTTTGACACGGATGTTCAGTCCTTTTTTCTCTTTCAGCTGTTCCGCTATATTGTCCAGCTTGAAGGAGGCCAGTCCGGTGCCCAGCGTGAGCTGGCTGTCATTGTAGGCATTGTGGCGGAATTCGAGATTGACGTAATCCGGTTTGTCGTTTTCGCCGGTGGATGCTTCATTGATGACCAGGTTCAGCATGTGCTTCTTGTCTTCGTTGTTGCTGTGGTAGAATTGATATTTGATGTTCAGATACTCGCCCGTAATCCATAAATCCGTGGCGTTGATGTTGTCGTCTCCGATACTGTCCGCCTTTTCGGCAGGCATGGAGTAGATGTCTTTGGTCAGAATGTTTTCGATGTGCTTTATTTGGGCATTGTATTCGTAGCCTGGAAGTTTCTCTTCCAGTTCGCGGAAGTAGATGAAAGCCCTCTGGCCGTCTATTACGGCATAGTCGTGAACATAGGTTGTGTCACTGGGATATAGTTTACTGCCTTCGTCCAGTGAGAAATAGTAGTCTTTTCCTTCGATGACCTTTACCGTACCTACGGCGAACAAAGTGTCATATTTGTCATCCCAATCGTCCAGGCATGATTGCAATACAATGGCAGTCAGGAATAAAAGTATGGATGCTGCCAATGTCATTCTCAGTTTCTTCATAAGTGGTAGGTTTTAGCTCTTTTTTCTGTTTAAAACTTATTTTTGTATTCAGAAAATGCGGTGAAAAGCTAAATACTGCGTAGTATACTGTTAAAGAAATGAAAGTATGATTTTCTTCTCTGCCTGATGCAGTATTTTTGCGCCGATTGCATTTATAGGGTAAACACGTGTTAAAAGAGAGAATGGAAGAACAGGAATTGGCAGAACGCTGTAGGCAAGGAGACAATCTTGCCCGCAAAGAACTGTATGAGCGCTATGCGGGACGCATGCTCAGCGTATGCCTCCGTTATGCAGGTGACCGGGAGACTGCCCAAGACCTGATGCATGACGGTTTTCTGAAGCTTTTTGATTCTTTCGATAAGTTCACTTGGCGGGGAGAGGGTTCTCTGCGGGCATGGATGGAACGCGTAATGGTGAATACGGTATTGCAGTATTTGCGGAAAAATGATGTGATGAATCAGTCATCGGCCTTGGAGAATGCACCCGAAGCTTATGAGGAACCGGAAGGTTCGTCAATAGATGTCATTCCTCAAAAAGTACTGATGCAGTTTATCAGTGAATTGCCTGCCGGCTATCGTACCGTATTCAACTTATATATTTTTGAAGAGAAATCCCATAAGGAGATTGCTCGACTATTGGGAATTAATGAAAAATCCTCTGCCTCGCAGTTGACGCGTGCTAAAGCGACTTTAGCGGCAAAAGTACGTGAGTGGATGAAAAGAAATGATTAAATGAAGGAACGTATGGAAGATGAATTGTGGTTGAAAAAGATAAAGGACAAGCTGGAAGACTATTCCGAACCGCTGCCGGTTGCCGGATGGGAGCGGTTGGAGAAGGAATTGTCCGTTTCCGGAGCTCCGATAACCGGACCGCATAGGATGATACCTTTCCGTCGCTGGGCGGTGGCCGCGGCAGCTGTGTTGCTGGTGGCGGTTTCGTCCGTCAGTCTGTGGCTGTTGCAGAGTCCGGTAGGGAATGAAATGCGGCATACGTCAGTGCCCGCTTTGGCTGTGGCTCCGGACGTCTTGCCGGAACAGACAGTACCTGCCATACGGACTAATTCCATAGAGCCTGCTTATCGGGCACATGGAAATGCATCGGCGCCCAATAAGGAGGCAAGTCACCCTTTGGTTGCACAACATATCAGAATATCGGTTGGCGAAGAACAGCAGGAGGAAATGCTGCCGGTTGAAACTGCAGATGAGGTTGTCGGTATTGGACAGCAGGCGGAAGAACCGGTAGTGGAAGATACGGACCATGAAACTACAATGCAGGCCGAGGAACCGGAGACAAGGGAAGACCGCTATCGTCCGTCAGGCCGGGACAAACTGCATCTTCCGGAAAAAAACAGTTCTGGTAGGGATGCTAAAGGATGGGCGGTTGGCTTGTCCGTAGGAAATACGGGAGGTTTTTCATTGGCGAATGAAGGGGAAGCGAATGTGATGTCGGACTACATGCCTGGAAGTCCTATTTATGGCGGTAACGTAGATTTATCCTCTACGGCCAATGGCATTGTTACTATTCCCGACGGGCAGGAACTGGTTTTTAAGGATGGTATGCCCTATCTGCAAAGACGCGAAAAGAAAATTGCGGATATAGACCATAAACAACCGCTCAGTTTCGGTGTTTCGGTGCGGAAAAACTTGGCGAAGGGTTTCTCTGTGGAAAGCGGGCTGACGTATACCTATCTTGCTTCTGACGTAAGGTATGAGGGCAGCTCGGAAAAGATAAGCCAGAAGCTGCATTATATTGGCATTCCGGTACGGGCCAACTGGAACTTTGTGGATACAAAGAACTTTACGATGTATGTTTCGGCGGGGGGTGCCATTGAAAAATGTGTGTATGGCAAGATTGGTACTGAGAGTGAGACTGTGAAACCGGTACAGCTTTCTGTCATGGGTGCTGTCGGTGCCCAGTATAACATAAGCAATAGGGTGGGCCTGTATGTGGAACCGGGAGTATCCTATTTCTTTGATGACGGTTCGTCGATACAGACTATACGCAAGGAGAACCCGTGTAACTTTACGTTGCAGGCCGGTATACGTCTTACTTATTGATAGCAGGACAGACATGTTTTTGTCCACTTTCTTGTAGATTCAGAATTTTCTTAATAACTTTCGGCCGTGTTTCTTCGTTGGTGGATGAAGGGACACGGTTTTTTATTGATTGAGAAGAAAGAAAGTAGGTCGGGACATGCCCGGCAATATAACAAACACGTAGTAAAATAGACAAAATGAAGATTAAAAAGAAAGTAGCCTTAAGCGGGCTATTGCTTTGTTGTGCAATCACGGCAAAAGCACAAGTGTGTATTACTCCCCAGGTGGAGCAGCGTGCCAGGGAGTTGGTTTCTCAAATGACGCTGGAAGAAAAAATCGATTACATTTCCGGTCCCAAATCTTTTTATATCCGGGCTGTACCCCGGCTTGGCATACCCGAAATCAGGATGGCCGATGGTCCGCAAGGCATACGTAACAATACTCAAAGTACCTTGTATCCTTGTGGCATCTTGTCGGCTTCGACATGGAACCGTAAGTTGGCTAGAGAGCTGGGACATGGTTTGGCCCGGGATGCAAAGGCCCGTGGGGTAAGTATTCTGTTGGGGCCTGGAGTCAATATCTACCGCTCTCCTCTATGCGGGCGAAACTATGAGTATTTTGGTGAAGACCCTTATCTGACGGGCGAAACAGCCAAAGAATATATCTTGGGAGTGCAGGAAGAGGGAGTCATGGCTACGGTGAAGCATTTTGCAGCCAATAACCAGGAGTGGAGCAGGCATCATGCCAGCTCGGATGTGGATGAACGCACGTTGCAGGAAATTTATTTTCCCGCGTTCCGAAAAGCTGTGCAGGAAGCAGGAGTAGGAGCGGTCATGGATAGCTATAATCCGCTGAACGGGGTGCATGCCACCGAAAACAGCTGGCTGAACATTGATGTATTACGCAAGCAGTGGGGATTTAAAGGTATCTTGATGTCCGACTGGACATCTGTATATTCCGGTGTGGGAGCCGCTAATGGAGGGTTGGATTTGGAAATGCCCGTCGGTAAATTCATGACCAGGGAGATTCTTATTCCGGCAATAGAGAATGGTATCGTGAGGGAAGAGACCATTGACGCCAAAGTCCGGCATATACTCCAGACATTGATTGCTTTTGGAGCACTTGATACTCCGAGAGAAGATAAATCTATCGATAAAGACAATGCACAGTCTAAGGAAATTGCACTTGACTTGGCGAGGGAAGGAGTAGTGTTATTGAAAAATGACAACGGTACGTTGCCTTACCGGAACGGTAGAACATTGGTAATCGGGCCTAATGCCGATATTATTCCCACAGGAGGAGGAAGCGGATTTGTCACTCCTTATTCGGTAGTGTCGCTCTATGACGGTATGGTTCAGTTGAAGGGCGGCAGACAGATAGAACTGCTGTCTGACAGCCTTCTTTATAAGGATATGTCCCAACAGATTTATACGGATGACAGTTTTACGCAAAACGGTTTTAAGAGCGAATATTATAATACTCGTAATCTTACCGGAGAACTTTTTCAGGCTGTCATAGAGCCTGCCATAGACTATGCCTGGAAATACGGTGCACCGTTCGACGGCATGCCGGTAGATCAGTTTTCTGCCCGTTGGACGGGAGTTTACAAGGCTGACAAGGATGGAACTGTCAAGTTCCAGCTGGCTGGCGATGACGGATACCGTCTGTTTGTAAACGATAAGCTGATTACCGGAGATTGGGGGAACCATTCATTCAGTACCCGCAGTGCATTTATGCAGGTCAGTACAGGGGAGATATACCGGCTGCGTATTGAATATTTTGATAATGTGGGTGAGGCGACTGTCAGTTTCCAGGCAGGAATGATGGATGAGGAGCGTTTGGCCTCTTCACTGAAGCATGCCAGGAATGTTATTGTATGTGCCGGGTTCAACAGCAGTACAGAAGGTGAAGGGTTCGACCGTCCGTTTGCATTGTCATACGGGCAGGAATATCTCATTAATAAAGTGGCTTCACTTCATGATAATGTGACTGTGGTGGTGAATGCCGGAGGTGGAATAGATTTCCGCAATTGGGGGCAGAATGTACAAGCTATTTTGATGGCATGGTATCCGGGGCAGGAGGGTGGAAAGGCCCTTGCCGAAATCATTACGGGCAAGCTTTCGCCAAGTGGCAAACTGCCAGTCAGCATCGAGGAAAAATGGGAAGATAATCCGGTATATGGTAATTATTATGACAATCGCAATGTACCTCATAAACGGGTGCAGTATGCCGAAGGTGTTTTCGTAGGTTATAGGGGATATGACCGGAATGGAAAACAGCCGCTCTATCCTTTCGGGTATGGACTGTCATACAGTAGTTTTGAATACAGTAATCTGAGTGTTGAGAAGACGGGTGGAAACCGGGTTACGGTAAGCTTTGACATCAAGAATACTGGAAAGATGGATGCTGCAGAAGCGGCTCAGGTATATGTGCGGGATGTGGAATGTTCTGTTCCGCGTCCATTGAAGGAGTTGAAAGGCTACGATAAGGTTTACTTGAAGAAGGGGGAAACCAAGCGCATCCGGATATTGCTGGATGAGGAAGCCTTTGCCTACTATGATGTGGAATCACATCGGTTTGTAGTGGAAAAGGGGACTTTTGAGATTCTGGCAGGTCCTTCTTCAGCTGATTTACCATTGAAGGCAACTGTTGTTTTATGATAAAATAAATATCAAAACAAGAATGGCAGTATGAAAAAGATAATAATACTGATGGTTTGTCTGTGGGGACTTGGTAACACCTTTACCTCGGCACAAACTACGGAGAAGGAGAAATTCATCTCAAGCTTGATGAAGCAGATGACGCTGGATGAAAAGATAGGCCAGCTTGCACAATGCACCTACCGAGGGAATTTTACCGGACCCGACGGTGGAAATATTCCTAAAGAAGAGTATGTCCGGCAAGGCAGAATAGGCTCTATGCTGAATGTGATAGGAGTAAAGGATATACGCCGTTATCAAGAGCTTGCTTTGCAATCGCGTTTGCGCATTCCTTTAATTTTCGGACTGGATGTTATCCACGGCTATCGTACCGGATTTCCGCTTCCGCTTGCCGAGGCTGCAAGTTTCGATTTGGCCATGATTGAGGAAGCTGCACGCTACAATGCTTTGGAAAGTGCCGCCGATGGTTTGAACTGGGTTTTTGCCCCGATGGTGGATATTTCGTGGGACGCACGTTGGGGACGCGTCATGGAAGGGGCCGGTGAGGACCCTTATTATGGTTCTCGGGTAGCGGAGGCGCGTGTCAGAGGCTTGCAAGGAGACGATTTGGCGGACACGACGACTGTCATGGCATGTATGAAACATTTTGCCGGATATGGTGCACCGATAGCAGGAAAGGAGTATAATAGTGTGGATATGTCAATGGGCCACTTTGCCAATTTTTATATGCCTCCCTATAAGGCGGCCATAAAGGCAGGAGCAGCTACCGTGATGAGTGCTTTCAATGATTTTAATAATATTCCTTGTACTGCCAATGATTTCTTGCTCAACCGGCTATTGAGAGAGCAGTGGGGATTTAAGGGATTTGTTGTGTCCGATTATAATTCGGTAGAGGAATTGGTGAACCACCGTTATGCTGCTGACAAGAAAGATGCCGCAGCCAAAGCGCTGAATGCTGGTCTGGACATGGAGATGGTAAGTACCTGCTACTTGACTTATCTGAAGGAGCTTGTTCAAGAAGGGAAAGTAAAGGAGAGTGTGCTTGATGATGCAGTACGGCGTATTTTGGAGAAGAAATATGAGTTGGGATTGTTTGAGGACCCTTTTCGCTACTGTAATCCGGAAAGAGCAGCCAGAATACTCAATGCGCCCGAAGTCCGTAATGCTTCGCTCCGTATGGCCGAGCGTTCCGTTGTATTGCTGGAGAATAGGGAATCTGTGCTTCCGTTGACGGCACAGACGAGGAAGATAGCCTTGATAGGAGGACTCTCAAAATCCCAGTACGATATGGCAGGTGCTTGGGCTGCCACTACGGACCGGAACAAAGTGGTGACCTTATATGATGCATTGGTCCGGAAAGGACTGGAGGTGAACTATGCTGAAGGCTATGATATGAAGAGCAATCAATTGACCGGATTGCAGGAAGCATTACAGGCTGCTGAGGCTTCGGATGTCATTGTTGTGGCGGTAGGCGAGAGATTCGGTCAGAGTGGCGAGAAGGCTTCCAAAGTGAATATAGCCATACCCGAGGGGCAGCAGAAGCTGGTGTCGGAACTGGCAAAGACTGGAAAACCTGTCATTGCTCTTGTCATGTGTGGGCGTCCGGTAATCTTCAATGAGATAAGGGAACATGCTGATGCGGTACTGTGTACTTGGTGGCTGGGAAGTGAGGCCGGCAATGCCATATGCAATGTGTTGTGGGGAGAGTATAATCCTTCGGCTAAATTGCCCATGACATTTCCTGCACACGTAGGACAGATTCCCATTTATTATCAGAATAAGAGCACCGGCCGCCCTACCGCATTGAAACAGACCTATAAGGCATCTTATATCGATGCTTCCACTGAGCCTGCCTATCCTTTCGGATATGGGCTTTCGTACACGGATTTTGGATATTCTGATTTGAAACTGCTGCCGGGCAAGGCTGCAGGCGTCCATACGGAGGTGTCGGTAAAAGTGACTAATACCGGTAAGTGTGCAGGAGAGGAAGTAGTTCAATTGTATGTGCAGGATAAGGTAGCCTCTGTTACGCGTCCGATAAAGGAATTGAAGGGCTTCAGGAAAATTCATCTGAATGTGGGTGAAAGCAAAACTGTAGCTTTTCAGATAACTGACGATGCACTGGGATTCTATGACAATGAGATGAATTATATGGTAGAACCTGGTGATTTCGTCTTTATGGTGGGTGGCAGTAGTGATGATGTACAGCAGATTACCTATAACTTGAAAGAATAGGATTCTTACCCTATAAATGAAAAGCAAGGCTGTCTGGAATCATATCCGGACAGCCTTGCTTTTCTGTTTTAGTTGGTTATCACATTCGTGAAATACTCTTTGAACAGTTTTTCTGCCCGTTCCAGTTGTTCCGGAGTATTTTCCTTCACTTCTTTCAATTTGTAATCCCATCCCATGGCTTCGTATTTGTGAACACCCAGACGGTGATAAGGAAGTATTTCCACCCGTTGTATCTGCTGGTATTTGCCAAGACTTTCACCCAGCAGGCGGGTGTCTTCTTCCGAATCGCTGTAACCGGGGACCAGTACATAGCGCAGCCAGAAGGGGTGTTCATGTTCTTCGAGCCAGGCAGCGGTGCGGAGTGTCTGTTCGTTGCTTCGTCCCGTCAGCGTACGGTGGCGTTCGGGATTGAATTGCTTGATGTCCAGCAGCACGAGGTCAGTCAGACTAAAGAGCTCTTCCACCTTTTCATTCCAGATGCCTCCGTTACTGTCCAGACAGATATGGATGTCGTTCGCCTTCAGCTCCTTGAAAAGAGGAATCAGCGCTTCTGCTTGCAGGGTAGGCTCACCGCCGGAGAAAGTAATACCTCCTTTCTTCCCGAAGAATGCCTTTTGGCTGATAGCCATTTGCAGAATCTCTTCCGGAGTGGTGGGAGTGCCTCCTTTTACATCAATCGTATCCGGATTGGCACAATACAGACAACGGAACGGACATCCTTGCAGGAAAACGACGAGCCGGAGACCCGGCCCGTCGAATGTTCCCATACTTTCGTAGGAGTGTACATTTATCATATTACATTCTTTCGTGGAATGAACGGCTGATGACTTCCAACTGATGCTCGCGGCTCAACTTCACGAAGTTCACGGCATAGCCGGAAACGCGGATGGTGAGTTGCGGATACTTTTCAGGATGTTCCATGGCATCTTCCAGCATTTCGCGGTTCAGTACGTTTACGTTCAAATGGTGGGCACCTTTGGTGAAGTAGCCGTCCATCATGGTTACCAGGTTCTCTACACGTTCTTCCGGTGTCGGGCCCAGTGATTTGGGAACAATGGAGAACGTATTGCTGATGCCGTCCTGCGAGTCGCGGTAGCGCAATTTGGCTACGGAGCTCAAGGAAGCGATGGCACCGTTCTTGTCACGTCCGTGCATTGGGTTGGCACCCGGAGCAAAGGCAACACCTTTGGCGCGTCCGTCCGGAGTGGCACCGGTCTTCTTGCCGTACATCACGTTGGAGGTGATAGTCAGCAAGGAAAGGGTGGGACGGGCATTCTTGTAGACAGGCAGCTTTTTCAGTTCTTCGCTGAAATAGTAAACGAGGTCTACTCCCAGGTGGTCCACACGGTCGTCATTATTGCCGAAGCAGGGGAATGAGCCTTCGGTGTCGAAACCTTCGGTCAGGCCGATTTCGTTGCGGCGTGCAGTGACTTTGGCATATTTGATGGCGGACAGTGAGTCTATGGCGATGGAAAGGCCGGCAACACCGTATGCCAGATTGATGCGTGGGTCGGTATCGATGAATGCCATCTGGGCTTTCTCATAATAATACTTATCATGCATGTAGTGGATGATATTCATGGCCTCGTTGTAGACACGGGCTATTTCAGTCAGTACCTTCTTGTAGTTGGCCATAACTTCCTCAAACTTCAGTGTCTCGCCGGTCAATACGGGAATACCTTTCACCATGACAGTTCCGGTGTTTTCGCAACGGCCACCGTTGATGGCAAGCAGCAGGGCCTTGGCAAGGTTGGCACGTGCGCCGAAGAACTGGATTTGCTTGCCGATGGCTTGGTAGGATACACAGCAGGCAATGCCGTAATCGTCGCAGTTGCGCACTTCGCGCATCAGGTTGTCGTTTTCGTACTGGATGGAGCTGGTATCTACAGAAACTTTGGCGCAGAAATCCTTGAAGCCTTCCGGCAGTTCGGGACTCCACAATACGGTCAAGTTCGGTTCCGGAGAAGGACCGAGGTTGTATAGCGTCTGCAAAAAGCGGAAAGAAGTCTTGGTGACCTTCACGCGTCCGTCGTTGAAGCGTCCGCCGATGGCTTCGGTCACCCAAGTCGGGTCGCCGGCAAAGATATCATTGTACGACTGCATGCGCAGATGGCGTACCATACGTAGTTTGATGACGAACTGGTCTATCAGTTCCTGTGCAAACGTCTCGTCAATCTTGCCGTGAGCCAAATCGTATTCGATGAAAATGTCGAGGAACGAAGATACGTTACCCAGTGACATGGCTGCTCCGTCCTGCTCTTTGATGGCAGCAAGATATGCCATGTATACCCATTGCACGGCCTCTTGAGCTGATGTAGCCGGATGGCTGAGGTCGAGTCCGTAATATTCGCCCATAACCTTGATGTCCTTCAAAGCTTTGATTTGTTCTGCCACTTCTTCGCGTAGACGGATGCGTGCTTCGGTCATCGGGCCGGTGAGGTTGCGCAAGTCCTCCTGCTTGGCTTCAATCAGACGGTCGATGCCGTAGAGAGCCAATCGGCGGTAGTCGCCGATGATACGTCCGCGGGCATAGTTGTCGGGCAATCCGGTAAGGAATCCCAGTGAGCGGAAGGAACGGATTTCTTCGGTATATACATCGAATACGCCGTCGTTATGTGTTTTGCGGTAATGGGTGAAGATGTCTTTTACTTTATCGTCCACTTCCACTCCGTTTTCACGGCATGCTTTTGCTACCACGTTGATGCCTCCGAAAGGTTTGATGGATCGTTTCAACAGTTCATCAGTCTGCAAACCGACAATAAGTTCATTGTCCTTATCAATATACCCGGCTTTATGAGAAGTGATGGTAGATACGGTGGTATTGTCCAGTGAACGGACGCCATTGTTGTTCCTTTCTTCTTCGAGAGCCTTCAGACAGATGTCCCAGATACGTTTGGTACGTTCGGTAGGTCCCTGCAAGAAAGATGCATCCCCGGTATAGGGTGCGATGTTTTTACTGACGAAATCACTGACATTGATTTCTTTATTCCAAAGCCCATTGGTAAAGGTTTTGTTCAATTCCATAATATTTGTTTTTGTTAGTAGGTTAGATAATGTTATCCTTTAGAGCGCGCAAAAATACTGAATAAATTCCGTAATTTTATAAGAGATACTTCTCTTTTTATGTTGAACAGCATAAAATAACTATTATTAGGTAGTGAATGTCCGGGGGAGTAGAGATGTTAATACTTTCTTTATATGTGGTTTATGAATTGAAACAAGAACCGAATAATAATCTGCATTATTTACAAATGATGTAGGTTTAAGGAACAGTCGTATTCTGAACCTAATTCAGTCGTATAGTGAATGCCATTCAGTCGTATACTGAATAGGGTTCAATCGTATACTGAATGTGGCTCTTTGTAAATATACTGATAGCCAGTAAGTTATAAAACTCTGTCTTGCCCTTGATAAATTTCAACAAATAGCCTAAATGCCGTTATGTTCGTTCCGTAGTGGGTATAAACAAGAATTTTGGTATAATTGCTCTGTTTTTGTGCAGAAAAGTTTGTAGAATAAAAAATGATTTGTATCTTTGCACCGCTTTAAAAGAAAAGTACTTCTGAAAAAGAAGTTTTGGAGAGGTGGCAGAGTGGTCGATTGCGGCGGTCTTGAAAACCGTTGTGCTGCGAGGCACCCGGGGTTCGAATCCCTGTCTCTCCGCTGAACTAACTGGATAATGAATAGGTAAGTCTCATAAATTCAACGATTTGTGGGACTTTTTTTATTCCATTATCTCTGCCCTATCGGATATTATTTAGCCCTTTATAGAATAAGAATTTATACTTTAGTTTTGACTGAACTTCAGTATATATGTGCAATTTTAGAACAAATAATCTAAAAATGATTTTCTTTTGTAACTTAGCATAATATTTAAAACAAATATGGTAAAAGCTACAAAAGATAATAGGTCTTTTTCAAGTGGTGTGTTTGATTTAGAGGAGTTCAATATTTATACAAAGGTAATTGATTTGCCTCTTGACGGGATTCCGACATATCTAGAAGAAGGGATAAATGGAGTTTGTACCGGAGGCTCTGCTCTTTTTAATGTGTTTTCTAATAAACGCAGGGTTGTGAAGAATGATTTGATAACTATTTTTCCTTATCAGTTGGCAAGTATAACCGAAATCAGTACAGACTTTGCCGTTATTTTCTTTAAAGTACCAAAGAAATTGTTTATGGATACCATTAATGGGCTGGGTAGGCTTACACTTGACTATTTTTTCTATATGAGGAAATATTATAGCTCTCCGCTCAGTGAAGAAGAGTATAAGCGCTTTGTTCATTTCTGTCATATATTGTCATGCCGTGTAGATTTATCTTGTGCCTTTCTTAGGAGGGAATCGGTGATGTATTTATTGAGGGTTTATTATTGGGACTTGTATGTGGGCTATAAGAGTAACCCCAAGGCTATGGCTTCCGTGAAGTTTGTACGTAAAGAGAAGCAGGTTTTTGAATTCTTTTATTTGGTTATAGAGTATCATACTATAAGTCGTGATGTGGCATTTTATGCAGATAAGATGTGTATCTCACCTAAATATCTGACAATGTTAATAACAGATAATACTGGTCGTTCGGCTAAAGAGTGGATTGTGGAATATACCATACTTGAGATAAAAGTCTTATTGAAAGACTCCAATCTTGAAATAAAGGAAGTGGTTTCACGAACTAATTTTCAATCGAATTCTACGATGACACGTTTTTTTCGTAAGCATACAGGCACTACTCCGTCAGAATACCGTGAGAGAATGTTTGTCTGATATTTGGATAATTTGTACTTATACCAAAAGGCAAGAAAGATATGAAAGAATATCTTAAAATAATAGATGAAATAATCGCTCTTGTGGGGTTACATTTAATTCCCAAATTTGTTAATCTATATCAAGGCCAGGTTGACATAAGATGTGAGGAAAATGATACTGGAGTCTTAATTAATATTATTGTGTCTTTACCAGATAAAAATGAACTGCAGGCTTTGCAAAATCAAGTTGGTATGGACTCACTACAAGCCAAACAGATCTTAGAAGGAATATTAAAATTGGAGAAAATGGATTCATGCAAACCATTGGAAAACAGACAACTGGAATTGAAACGAATTTGGCTTAACAAGCTTGTTTCAGTGTTGGAAGAGCATATGGAAAATACAGAGTTTAATGTTGCTATGCTCTGTCAACTGTTGGGAATGAATCGAAAACTGTTGTATCGAAAGATTAAACAGTTGACGGGGGTTACTCCAGTAAGCCTTATTCGGCGTGTTAGGATGATAAGAGCCGCTACACTTTTATTACAAGGCAGATTCACTGTATCGGAAGTAATGTATATGGTAGGCTATTCCAATCCTTCTTATTTTTCCAGGTGTTTCATGGCAGAATATAATATTTCTCCAAGTCAATATGCAATAATTCAAAAAAAAACAGGTGGAGCGTCCGAATAAGGGGGCACTCCACACATGATTCATTGTCTTTTGTTCTGTTATTTTTTATACCAATCCTTACAGTCATTTCCCATT
The DNA here is from genome assembly GCF_003603395.1 of Bacteroides sp. AM44-19. NCBI lineage: Bacteria > Pseudomonadati > Bacteroidota > Bacteroidia > Bacteroidales > Bacteroidaceae > Bacteroides > Bacteroides sp. AM44-19. The sequence continues at coordinate 46,742 of NZ_QTNB01000013.1, forward strand.
GATTTTGCCCATGTAGCAAAACCGGGATATTGGCTGTCAATTCTGTTCCTTTCTGTTACCGGGGTAAACCCTAGCATCGGTATATCGATAGCAAATGGATATGCTCCTTTACGGTCGATATAGTAAGCATCATCATTGCTGCCAATCAATGACTGATTGGCATAAGCTGTAGCTTTGTGTTTGGGCAGATGAACCTCTGTGCGATTCTGTTCTCCTTGTGAATATTTTACGATGATGTATGGATTATAGGACAATAGCTGATTCTTTAGGAAAGAACCGTTGAATTCTCTGGTGACTACATATTTATTGCCTATATTCTGTTTGGCATTGGACATTACGATAATGGACGAAGTCTCTTTTTCCAATATTGCACCTTCCGGCAAAGTGATTTTATCGCCAATTTGTGCTGCATCTATCTGATAGGCAAATGCGTTAACATATGTAGCGCCATCATGTACCGGAGTGAATTCGTCAACGATCTTCGTTACTATATTCTTTTTGTCGAAATAGACTTTGCGTTCGTATTCTACAATTACGTCATTCATGTCATAATCGCCACCGGAAGGCCAAATATCTTCGAATGCCAGTGTGCCGGTAACATTTTCATCTTCATCGGGTTTGGGTTCTTCTTTATCACCTTCATCGGGAATAGACGGCCTTTCAGGATCGTCAATAGAACTTCCCGGAGTAGCATCTACATAAAATAAAAGGTCACAGTAGCTTTGATTTACACCATCTTCTGCTCCAAGAATCGTCTTGCCGCTTTTTTGGTCTTTAACAGAGACAAAGGCCGACATGTTGTTTTGGGGATTGGAAGTGCGAAGATTTGAATTGTATGGATTATATAAATCAGGCAATTTAAGATAATCTTCTAAATTATTTCCATAACCGTTCTTAAAACCGTCGGCATAAAGAAACCAGCCTACTGTATATCCTGCTGGGAATGTATCATGGGCTTGGCCGTCTTCATCGAAGTAAAGCAGACGAACTTTATTCCCGGATTCTAAAATCAATATTTGGCCGCCATACCAGTCAAAAGACACATTGGGGAATATAATGTATTTCCTCACTTGGTCTACATCGACGGACGTTCCGGTTTTATAAAAATAATATCCGAAAGTATTGTTATAACTTGCACTTCGATTGAGAAAAATGAGATTCAATGCGGTGTTGTCCTCCTTTATCGAAATATTGATAGTTTTTCCATTACCAAGTAATTTTGAATTGTCTTGTCCTCCTTTATTGAAGAATGTTTTCATCCGGTCTGTCAAATCCAAAATACTTTCATTACCAATATTTTTTTCCTTTGTCATATATTGGCTGTTCAGCTGACCTCCTTCTCCCCAATAGCACAGTGAGTATAGATTTTGGGATTTGTTTACTAAATAAGGTACATCAGACGAAGCGCGAGTGACAGACTTTGTTTTAGGATTTGATTTTGCCGACATGTCAAAAATGACAGCATTGTCTTTAATTTCAAGTTCTATGCATCCCGGCAATCCCCATGTCGCAGTATATAAATAAACTTTATTAAGATAGGTAGGAAGCTGCATTTTTCCCTCATACTTACCGCTGTTGTCGGTATAGGTTTTGAACAAGGCTTCTATACCCTCTTTCTTTATCGGCGTACCTTCCACTGTTTCCATCGGATTTTCACCGTAAATTTCTATCAAAGGAGTAAACCCGTAAATGTCATAGTTGACAGAAAGCCGGACATCACTGCGCATCTCAAAGCCGAAATATTTATCCGGGTCAGGAAGAGGTTCTTTTTCACGATTCGGGTCGTATACGTCTTTCTCCATACAACCTGTCATAAGGCCTGAAAGTGCAAGCACTAAAATGAAAGCCCCAATGCTAATTAAGCGGTTTTGTTTCATAAGATATAAAAATGTTATGTTAATTTTATTTGTATGTATTTTTGATTAGTTACTTGCTCTTTAAATACCCGATACATTTTATTATGCAAATTTAGTCTGTATTGCTCAAACTCATTGATACAAAATTGACAAAAGAATGATAGAAAAAGGACAGTTGATCTTTTTTGTATATCCATGTGATAGTTTGTCGGGAGTGTCTTTTTGTTCTTCCTTTATTGGATTTTACCCTCTTTTCAGTATATTTGCGCTCGGCGTTTTAAGAATATTATCTTTGAGCCGATTCCAATACTAAACTAGATAGAATTAATGGAGAAAATAAATGCAGTAATTACGGGAGTGGGAGGGTATGTTCCTGACTATATTCTGACCAATGAAGAAATATCCAAAATGGTAGATACGACAGATGAGTGGATAATGGGGCGTATCGGTATAAAGGAAAGACGTATCTTGCACGAAGAAGGATTGGGGACTTCGTTTATGGCCCGTAAAGCTGTAAAACAATTAATGCAACGTACAAAATCTAATCCTGATGATATTGATTTGGTGATTGTGGCCACTACAACGGCCGATTATCATTTTCCTTCAACAGCATCCATATTATGTGAGAGAGTAAAGCTTAAGAATGCTTTTGCTTTTGATATGCAGGCTGTTTGTAGTGGCTTTTTGTATGCATTGGAAACTGGAGCCAATTTTATCCGTTCGGGAAAATACAAGAAGGTCATTGTAGTAGGGGCTGATAAAATGTCGTCGGTGATTGATTATACCGATCGTGCCACTTGTCCGATTTTTGGTGACGGTGCTGCCGCTTTCATGCTGGAACCCACCCGGGAAGATATGGGAGTAATGGATGCCGTATTGAGAACAGACGGGAAAGGTCTGCCCTTTTTACATATCAAAGCAGGAGGTTCCGTATGTGCTCCATCTTACTATACACTGGACAATCGGATGCATTATATTTATCAGGAAGGACGTACAGTCTTTAAATATGCTGTGGCCAATATGGCGGATGCTTGTGAGGCGGTCATGGAGAGGAATCACTTGACGAAGGAGGACATTGACTGGGTGATTCCCCATCAGGCAAACATGCGTATAATTACTGCAGTTTCGCAACGCTTGGGAGTATCTCCCGAAAAGGTAATGGTCAATATAGAACGGTATGGAAATACAAGTGCCGGCACGCTTCCGTTGTGTGTATGGGATTTCGAGGATAAGCTTAAAAAGGGGGATAAACTGATTTTTACAGCATTCGGAGCAGGATTTGCCTGGGGAGCTATTTACGTGAAGTGGGGATACGACGGAAAAGGTTGAGGCTCACTGATAAGATTTAGGTTGTTTGTTTTTTTTCTGATACAGCTTTTAGTATCTTTGCGAAACAGCAGTTTTTTATTGTGACAGAAAATTGCATGTGTTTTGTTAACCATATAGAAAACTAAAAACAATCAGCGTATTATGAACCAGGAATTATCCATGAGCCCCAATCTATTGGTGGCTGCCCTTCAAAAACCGGCTTCCGAATTTACGAAAGCAGACATTGTTTCCTATATAAAGGAGAACGACATTCGTATGGTGAACTTCATGTATCCTGCGGCAGACGGGAGACTGAAGACACTGAACTTTGTCATCAATAATGAAGCATACCTTGATGCCATACTTACATGTGGTGAACGCGTAGATGGTTCCAGCTTGTTTCCGTTTATAGAGGCCGGTAGCAGTGATTTGTATGTAGTGCCGCGTTTCCGGACCGCTTTTATAGACCCTTTTTCTGAATTGCCCACACTGTCAATGCTCTGTTCTTATTTCAATAAGGATGGTGAACCGCTGGAAAGTTCTCCGGAATATACCCTGCGTAAGGCATGTCAGGCATTCACTACGGTTACGGGGATGGAATTTCAGGCTATGGGAGAATTGGAATATTATGTCATTTCTGAAAATGACGGATTGTTCCCGGCTACCGACCAGCGTGGTTATCACGAATCGGCCCCTTATGCCAAGTTCAATGATTTCCGTACGGAATGTATGTCATATATTGCGCAGGCAGGCGGACAGATAAAGTATGGGCATTCTGAAGTCGGTAATTTTACGCTGGACGATAAGATTTATGAGCAGAATGAAATAGAATTCCTGCCGGTGCGTGCCGAGGAGGCTGCTGACCAACTGGTGATAGCAAAATGGGTTATTCGTAATCTGGCTAGCCAGTATGGATATAACATTACTTTTGCACCGAAAATCACGGCAGGAAAAGCCGGTTCCGGATTACATATACATATGCGTATCATGAAGGACGGGCAGAACCAGATGCTGAAAGATGGGGCACTTTCTGAAACAGCCCGTAAGGCCATTGCGGGCATGATGAAGCTGGCTTCTTCCATTACAGCTTTCGGTAATACAAATCCTACTTCCTATTTTCGTCTGGTTCCTCATCAGGAAGCACCGACCAACATTTGCTGGGGCGACCGCAACCGTTCGGTATTGGTACGCGTTCCGTTGGGCTGGTCGGCAAAAACGGATATGTGCATGTTGGCAAATCCGTTGGAGACCCCAAGTCATTATGATACTACACAGAAACAGACGGTGGAAATGCGTTCGCCTGACGGTTCGGCCGATTTGTATCAATTGATTGCCGGACTTGCTGTAGCTTGCCGTTATGGATTTGAGATAGACGATGCTTTAGGAATTGCAGAAAAAACATATGTCAATGTAAATATCCACAAGAAAGAAAATGAAGATAAGTTGAAACAACTGGAACAGCTTCCTGACAGTTGTGCCGCTTCTGCCGATTGTTTGGAAAGACAGCGTGCTGTCTTTGAGCAATATCATGTGTTCAGTCCTGCAATGGTTGATGGGGTTATTTCCAAACTGCGTTCTTACGAGGATAGAACCTTGCGTGCAGAGATACAAGACAGTCCGGAGGAGATGCTGAAACTGGTCGAGAAGTATTTCCACTGCGGATAGGAGAAGAAATGAGGGCATAACTCGCCGCAGGTTACACAGATTGCTATAGAATTTCTGATAATCAAGAACTTTTATCTGTGTTAATCTGCGGTGATTGTGTATTTTGATACCTCTCCATTATTCCTTTGGCTTTGAATACTGGTTCTGCTTTTTGTATTTCCGATTCGAAGCCGAACCAATAACCATTTTGGGTATTGTCGTCAATGGGTAGAAAACATAAGCGGAGGCTTTCTTTGTAGTTTCCATAGATGACTTCCCAATATTCCGGTGGCATCTGGCGCTTGGTCTTGACTTTCTCTGCTGGTTTTTTCTTTAATGACATGCCTGCCTCTATCCAGGCAATGGTGACCATGATTTTATAGGCCGGATAATGCATACTGCAGAATTCATAGAGTACGAGGCCTCGCTTTTCCAGGCTCATGGGCTGGTCTATAAGATTTTTATCGATTAAAAATTCCAGAAAGCGACGTAGGAAGTCGTTGTCATCCAGAATCAGCTTGCGGGTGATGGCTTGCCAAGCAGTTGTGTTATAGAATCCATCCAGAAGACGTGACAGTTGCCGGGCTGTTTGAAGCTCGTTGACACTGATTTCATTTGTTTGAAGCACTTCATAAGGGGGGAGAGGAGAATATCGGATGCCTAGTTCTTCCGCTCTTCTTCTCATTTCTGTGCCGGGAAGTAACTTCAGGGATTCAAGCTGTATCTCGCCGGCATTGTATCCGGCAAGTGTACGCACATCTTCAAATATTTCGGATAGGCGGTATAGAGGCAAGCCGGCAATGAGGTCGGCGTGTGTTTCCATATTGGGTAGGGAACATAGGAAACGAAGACCTTGCAGTGAGTCCTCCAGGCTTCCCATCCGACGGCTTTTCTGGAGGACCGGTTCGCGCAGGCTTTGAATACCGGCCTCGAGATGGAGCAATCCTTTAGGTAGCTTTTTCAATTCATTTTTCAGCTCTTCGGATAATAGTGCAGGGTGTATTTCTAAGTGAAAGCATATGTCCGGGTTGAATTCCAGGAAAAGTTGCAGTAATTCTTTAGCACGGCGCGGATTATAATTAAAGGTCCGGTCGAGGACGCGTACGTTTTTTATTCCATGACTGTGGATAATTTGAAGGCGTTCACGGATACTTTCAATGGACAGTGTGCGCACCGGTTTTTCTTCACCGCTGACGCAGAATGCGCATGTGTTGAAACAGCCTCGGGTAGTCTCCAGTTGTACGAATGGTTTGCTCCAGTTGAAAAAACAGCTGTTTTCCGGTGGTACGAGCCGTGAAAAGTTAAGTACACGGGCTATGCCGTTGTCTATATATTGCTTTTGAGGATTCATATAGCAGAGTCCCGGAATACTGTTCCATTTTTCCGGCTGGTTCCAGCAAGACAGCCATTGGGGGAATGCTTCTTCTCCCTCTCCCCTGAATACACAGTCGATGAAAGGGTTTTTATGCAGAAAGTCTTCATTGTTTCCTAAGAATTCAGGTCCACCCAAGATGAAGCAGCTATTGGGAAGCAATGCTTTTAATCTCGCTGTGATGTGCAACAGTTGTTCGTGGTTGAACAACCATGTCGTTGCGGCAATGATGTCGGGTTGGTGCCGGTATATTTCGTCGACAATCATTCCTACGTTTTCATTGATGGTGGCAGATACGATTTCCCATTTTACGGAATTGTTCTTTGCTATTTGTGCGTGCAGTGCAGGGAGTGCCAACGAAGAGTGTGCATACGAGCTATTGAGGTCTATCCAGAGAATTTTCATATTTGATTGAATTTCATCTTTGCAAAGATAACTGATTTTGCTTTTCGTATAAACAAAAAGGGTTATATTTGCATGTCGGAAATCGAAAATAGTAGAGTTATTGGTATAGAATGTTTTTTGAAAGATGAAATATTCTTTTTGTATTCTTATTTCTATAAGGTGATAACGGGTTGTCTTATCACTGGCTTGATAAAGTAAGGAAGGAAGTACTATTAAGTGTGATTGATACAGAATGCAAAATATCGGAATAAGTTTCCAGCTATTTTGAACATTTTGAGAAAGTAAACTCTTTTGTACAAGGACTGGTTTAGGTAATTGATTCCTTCCTATGATGTAGGGATACTCTGTGAGGAGTATCCCTACAATTTTTTACATTGATTCCACGTTGCCTCCCTTTGGGGGATTGTTTGGACAATAACAAAAAAAGAGGAATATTCTTTCGAATTTCCTCTTCTTTGCGGGTGGCAGATGGGACTCGAACCCACGACATTCAGAACCACAATCTGACGCTCTAACCAACTGAACTACAGCCACCATGTTAGTGCATTTCTTAAATGCGGTGCAAAGATAGGGATAATCTTTAATATTGCAAAGAATGAGACGAAAATTTTTGAGATTTCTGCATTATTTTTTCTTCTCGTAGATACCTATATTGTGCTGCTGGAGCAGCTTTCGAGAGCTTTTGACAAAGATTTCCAGGTGTTTACGAGCTTCCGGCGTTAAATGTTCTGTAGGAAAACTGGCAGGATAAAGAATGTAATTTTTTTCTTTAGTAAGTTCCGGCCGGCCGGTCCAGACCAGATTATATCCACAATAGGAAACACGACAGTATGGAAAAGGCAGAGGATTGGAGTCTGGCAGGGGCGTCTGACTCTGACCGGTGTAAGAGGGACGGATGGGTTGGGGGAGAGGATGTTTCTCCAACTGCAAAGTGAAGATAAGGCCGCCGTCAGTGTTGGCCTTGCTCATATTGGAAATGAAGTTTCCCAAGGAGTAGACTATGATGTGCTGTTCGGTACCGTTGGTACGTAGTTCCATCGGTTGAATGACGTGAGGGTGTGAACCGATAATATGTGTTACGCCTTGTTGGAGCAACCAGTTGGCCAGTTCGCGTTGCTCACGGTTGGGAAGGGACTGATATTCCTCTCCCCAATGCATGCAGGCAATAATGGCATCCGGTTGGCGTGCCTTGGCACTTTGGATATCTTGCAGGATGGTATTCTTATCAATATAGTTTACGATATTGGGAGAGGTAGCCTTGATACCATTGGTGCCGTAAGTATAGTTGAGTAGGGCAATGCGAAAGCCGTTTCTGTTGATGAACAGGGGATAGCGTTGCCTGCGCTCCGACAGATTCTTGTAGGTGCCTGCGTAACGAATACCGGAGGAGTCAAGCAATTGTATGGTACGCTCCATTCCCTTTTTTCCACGGTCCAGACAGTGGTTGTTGGCTGTCAGTAAAATATCGAATCCGGCGTCCTTTATGGCCTGAAGATATTCATCGGGGGCGCTGAACATTGGATAGCCCCGATAGGGCCTGCCCCCCAATGTGACTTCCAGATTTCCTATGGCGAGGTCTGCCTGGGATATTTGCTCTTTTATGAGGGAGAAGCAGGAGGAGTAGTCATATTTTCCTTCAGATACATGTGCAGCGTCTATTTGTGCCTGGTGCTGCATCAGGTCGCCGACAAATAATAGCGTAATCCTTTCCTGCGAGGAAAGGGTTACGCTATACAGTAGGACAACAATGAAGACGGCGAGCGTTTTCATCGCCTTGTTATTGGTAGATTGCTTTCTTGCCGGCGAGCAATGTATTCTTCATAAGGGAAACGATGGTCATGGGACCTACGCCTCCCGGTACGGGGGTAATGAATGAACATTTGGGAGCTACTTCGTCGAATTTCACATCACCGGTCAACTTGAACCCGGATTTCTTGGAGGTATCGGGCACACGGGTAGTACCTACATCAATAACGACAGCGCCTTCCTTGACCATTTCCGCCTTAACAAAGTTCGGTTGTCCCAACGCAGCAATGATGATGTCCGCTTCCTGGCATTCCTTTACCAGGTCTTTGCTGCGGCTGTGGCATACGGTCACTGTGGCATCACCGGGATAAGCCTTCTGCATCATCAGGGCAGCCATGGGTTTGCCGACAATGTTACTGCGTCCCAATACCACGCATTTCTTGCCTGAAGTCTCTATCTGATAGCGCTTCAGCAGTTCGAGGATACCGTTGGGAGTAGCGGATACATAGCAGGGAAGGCCAATGGACATCCGTCCCACGTTGATGGGATGAAAGCCGTCCACATCCTTGCGGTAGTCGATGGTTTCAATCACTTTCTGCTCGGAGATATGCTTGGGCAAGGGAAGCTGTACGATGAAACCGTCCACATCCGCATCCTCGTTCAATTCGCGTACCTTGGCGAGCAGTTCCTTTTCGGTAACGTCTGCCTCGTAACGGATAAGTGAGGACTTGAATCCGCAAACTTCGCATGCTTTTACTTTGGCGGCAACGTAGGTTTCGCTACCTCCATCGTGTCCTACAAGAATGGCGGCCAGATGCGGGCGTTTACCCCCACGAGCCACTATTTCGGCTACTTCTGCTGCAATCTCTTGCTTTACTTGCTCTGAAATTGCTTTTCCATCAATCAGTGTCATAGGCTGTTATCTTATCTTTTAAGTTTCGGCATCATCTTACCCATCTTGCTGCCAGTGACCATCTTCATCATCTTGCGGGTCTGGTCAAACTGTTTCAGCAGGCGGTTTACTTCCTGAATATTCGTACCGCTACCTTTGGCAATGCGCTGGCGGCGTGAACCGTTCAGAATGGCCGGATTGCTGCGTTCTTCCGGAGTCATGGAGTAGATGATGGCTTCAATGCTCTTGAAGGCATTGTCGTCAATGTCTATATCCTTGATGGCTTTGCCTACGCCCGGTATCATGGAGGCAAGTTCCTTCAAGTTACCCATTTTCTTGATTTGTGCAATCTGGCTCAGGAAGTCGTTGAAGTCGAACTGGTTCTTGGCAATCTTCTTTTGCAGGCGTTTGGCTTCTTCCTCGTCATATTGTTCCTGCGCACGTTCCACCAAAGATACGATGTCACCCATACCGAGAATACGGTCGGCCATACGTGAGGGATGGAACTGGTCGATGGCATCCAGCTTTTCACCGGTACCTACAAACTTGATGGGCTTGTTTACCACCGAACGGATAGAAAGGGCGGCACCACCGCGGGTATCACCATCCAGTTTGGTCAATACTACACCATTGAAGTCGAGCCGTTCGTTGAATTCCTTAGCGGTATTCACTGCATCCTGACCGGTCATTGAATCCACTACGAACAGAATCTCGTCCGGATTGATGGCCTTCTTGATGGCGGCAATCTCGTTCATCATCTCCTCATCCACTGCCAGACGACCGGCTGTATCGACAATTACAAGGTCGTAACCTTTGGCTTTGGCTTCTTGGATGGCATTTTGGGCAATGGCTACCGGATTTTTGCTGTCCGGTTCCGAGTACATCGGTACGTCAATCTGTTCAGCCAGTACACGCAACTGCTCGATAGCGGCAGGACGGTACACGTCACAAGCCACCAATAACGGCTTTTTGTTCTTCTTGCTCTTCAGCATGCGGGCCAGCTTTCCGGAGAAAGTTGTTTTACCGGAGCCTTGCAAACCGGACATTAGGATAATGGCAGGCTTGGAGTCGAGGTTTATTTCAGAAGTCTCGCCGCCCATGAGCTGGGTCAGTTCATCGTGTACGATTTTTACCATCAGCTGGCTGGGCTTAACGGCTGTCAGCACGTTTTGTCCCAAGGCTTTTTCCTTAACGGTATCGGTGAAGTTTTTGGCTACCTTATAGTTCACGTCGGCATCCAAAAGTGCCTTACGTACGTCTTTCAGGGTTTCCGCAACATTGATTTCGGTGATTTTGCCCTCACCTTTCAAAATTTTAAACGACCTTTCAAGTCTCTCGCTTAAATTATCGAACATAGTATCTAATTACAATTACTAAATTACAAATTACTCTTATTGAGGCGCAAAAGTACAAAAAATCCCTTTAACTGCCTTCTTTTGAAGCAGAATATTATTGAAGACTTGCAGCGGGATGGGCGAAAAGAATGGAAGTGCCGGTCAAGGCACTGATAATCATCTATATTATTCTGTTTTTTTTAGTTCTTTTTGCTTACTTTCTATTGATAATGTCTCTGGCGCAGGGTCCTTCGTGGTTGGGATATCCCGGTGCGTGGCTGCGCCATCTCTTGTCGGCTTCAACTTTCAGGCTTCGGTAGTCGTCCTGTGTGCGGCGGATGTAGTCGTCCAGCAGTGCCCGGTGCTCGGCCAGAATCTTTGAGTATTTGGGGTCATGGGCAAGGTTTCGTCTTTCTCCTTTATCCTTCAGCATATCATACAGTTCTTCCCCGTTGCCTTCCAGATAGTGTGTGTATTTGTATCTGGGACTGCGTATCATCCGTCCCGGGCTGACGGTCACTTCGTATTCACTGTGCCATTCGGAGGCTGCATAGGGGTGCTGTCTCTTTTGCTTCTCGCCTTTCAGGAAAGGGGCAAGGCTGATGCCGGGCTTGGAGGAAGGCACCGGAATGCCTGCCAGTTCACAGAGAGTGGGCAGCAGGTCGATAGTGGGTTGGGTCAGTAAATCTTCCACCGGTTTTTGACGGGGATGAATACCGGGACCGGCTATGATGAAGGGCACATTTGTCATTTCTTCGTAAAAGCTGACCTGCTTGGTTACCATGCGGTGTGACCCCATTCCGTCTCCGTGGTCTGCCAGTACAATGACAATTGTATTTTTGCCGGCGGGAGTGGAGTAGAGGGCTTCCAGTACACTCTCTATCTGTCTGGCCACTATCCGCGTGTAATGCTGGAAGGCGGCGACGTAGTGCCGGTAATTGTCCTCGTTCCAGTGGGCGGCTTGCATCATCCTCCGGTGGCTGCAGCAGATGTACTGAATGGGCAACGGAAGTTTTTCCCAGTCTTCCACTTCAAAGTTTTCGGGTAGTAGCGGGAGTGGGGTACTGATGGGGCTATCTATGTGCTCCCCTTTATTTTCGCCTACATATCCGCAGATATTGTGCGGGTTTTGGAAATCGGCTATGCAGATGAAAGGTTCTTGCGGCGGATTGCTGAGATAGGCCACGGCATCCTCGCAGGTTCCTACATCCAGAAAGCTGTCATTGTTGACGGGAAATTCGGGGTCGGTGAAGGGCTTGGCAACCGGTTCCTTGTGGCGGAATCCCCTTAGGGAACCCATGTCATGGGTTTTGCCAAAGTGGACGGCCTCATAACCGTTGGCGGTGAAGAGGCTTCCCAGGGTCGGAATGCTGTCGGGCAGCGGAGGATTGATGTGTTCGGCCGAGTTGGAACGTACATTGGTTTGATGCGGCATCAGTCCGCTCCATAAGGCAGCGCGTGACGGTTGGCTGAGGGGGCATCCCACGTATGCGTTGGCAAATGTTACACCTTGGGAGGCAATTCGGTCTATAGGTGGAGTGCAGCTGGGGTCGGCACCGTATGCGCCTACTACCCGCTGGGTCAGATGGTCGCATTGGATAATAAGAAAATTGGGCGATTGCTGTGCCATTACCGGAAAGCTGCACAATGCCATTCCCATAAAAGAGTGAATCGTTTTCATCAGATTTGGATTTTATTTGTTCAAGGTTATTGTATGGTGGCAAATGTATGAAAAAACGGATATAAAAAAAGCTTCCACCTACGTTTATGAACGTAAATGGAAGCTTTTGTACAATATCTGTATGCAGTTGCTGTTAACTGTTCATGCTCATCAGGAATTCGTCGTTGTCTTTGGTCTTCTCCAGACGGTCTTTTACGAAGTCCATGGCTTCTATCGGATTCATGTCGGCAAGGTACTTGCGGAGAATCCACATGCGGTCCAGTGTCTGCTTGTCTTGCAGCAGGTCGTCGCGGCGGGTGCTGGAGGCAACGATGTTGACAGCCGGGAAGATACGCTTGTTGGACAAGTTGCGGTCGAGCTGCAACTCCATATTACCCGTACCCTTGAATTCTTCGAAGATAACCTCGTCCATCTTTGAGCCAGTGTCAATCAAGGCAGTGGCAAGGATGGTCAGTGAACCGCCGCCCTCGATGTTACGTGCTGCACCGAAGAAGCGTTTGGGCTTATGCAATGCGTTGGCATCCACACCACCGGAAAGCACTTTGCCGGAAGCCGGGGATACGGTGTTGTAGGCACGTGCCAGGCGGGTGATGGAGTCGAGGAAGATGACAACATCGTGTCCGCATTCCACCATGCGTTTTGCTTTTTCAAGGACGATGCCGGCAATCTTCACGTGGCGTTCTGCCGGTTCGTCGAAGGTAGAGGCGATTACTTCCGCATTGACGGTACGCGCCATGTCGGTAACTTCCTCCGGGCGTTCGTCGATGAGCAGCATAATCATGTAGACTTCCGGATGATTGGCGGCAATGGCGTTGGCTATGTCTTTCATCAAGATGGTCTTACCGGTTTTGGGCTGTGCCACAATCAAGGCACGCTGACCTTTGCCGATGGGGGCAAACAAGTCTACGACACGGGCCGACATAGAGTCGGAGTATCCGCCTTTGCAAAGCTTGAACTTCTCGTCCGGGAAGAGGGGGGTGAGGTGCTCGAACGGTACGCGGTCGCGTACGAAAGCCGGGTCACGTCCGTTTATTTTGGATACTTTTACCAGCGGGAAGTACTTTTCGCCTTCTTTCGGGGGACGGATTACGCCTTCTACCACATCACCGGTTTTCAGGCCGAACAATTTGATTTGTGATTGTGATACGTAAATATCGTCCGGTGAGGACAAATAGTTGTAATCGGAGGAACGGAGGAAGCCGTAGCCATCCTGCATGATTTCCAGTACACCGGTTCCGGTGAGGATGTCATCGAATTCGTACGTCTTCTCGCGTTCTATTACGGGTTTGCGTTCCGGAGCGGCGGGATAGTTCTCTCCGTTGTTATACGGTTGTGCAGGGCGCTGCTGCACGGGGCGCTGTTGGTTATAGCCACCGTTGCGGTTGTTATTGTTGTTGTTATTGTATGGGTTGTTGTTGTCGCGGGCGCGGAGGCGCGGGCGTTGTGGCTGTTGCGGTTCGGCTGGGGCAGCGGCAGGAGTGGGAGTGGCGGGAGTTTCTGCTTTGGTCGCTTCGAATTTGCCGATGAGTTCGGATGGCAATTCTATTTTTTCCGTAGGGAGGTCTTCAATGGGGATGAAGTCATCTGCCGCTTCGGCCAGGATAGGGCTTTCGTCCGGTACGATATTCTTTTCTGCTTTGGCTTCTGCCTGAGGTTCTGTTTTCGGAGCTTTAGCCTCGAAATTCAATTCCGGTTCGGCAACCTTCGGGGTTTCTGTTGCTTGGGGTGCAGCAGTCTCTTCCTTTACCTTGCGGGGGCGTCCCGGTTTGCGTTTGGGTACGGCGGCTTCTTTGGCTGGCGCCGGCGTTGCAGCTTCTATGGTCGGTTCTTGGGGTGCTTCCACAGTTTTGGGTTGTTCTTTCGCAGCCGGTGCTTCCTCTGTTTTGGCTTTGGTGAGGTCTCCGTTTTTATTGGCTGAGAACACTTTGTCGGCACCTTCCTTTTTTACGGTCTTTACAGTGACGCGCGAGCGTTTTTGCTTTTCCCCTTTACGCTCTTCCTTCAGCTTGTCGGCGGCAACTTTCTTGGTAGCGCCTGCGATAGCTTGTTCGTCAAGTATCTTGTAAACAAGTTCTTCTTTTTTGAGTGAGTCTGTTTTTTTTATACCCAGTTCTTGGGCAATAGTTTGTAGTTCCGACAAATTTTTGTCGTTCAGTTGAATGATGTTATACATACAGTATATATGTGAATGGTTTAAAATTTACTTTTATTGAAAGGCATAAGTGCACAGTTGCAGTTGTTGTAGGAAGCAACTTGGGCAAGTTTACCTTGTGATATATGATTTATATGGGATATTTATTATTGAACCGGAAATCTGATAAACAATTCTTGCCACAGCAAGAAGTCGCAGAATGTTTCAACGGTGCAAAGGTAATAAATATTTTTGGTTTCATAAACAAATCATCTTTTTTTTAAATTTAAAACTTTATCTTTGGATTATTAACAACAACATGAAGGATTGGTTTATGAATATAGATGAAGTACAGTTGATAACTTTTTCACCTACTTGTACCTCTAAACAAGTGGGAGAGGCAATTGTTCACGGAACGGGAATTTCGTCTGTCTCCAAAGTGGACCTCACCTTGGAGGCGGCGGGTAAAAGGGAGGTACCTTCCCATGCTTTGGCGGTCATCACGGTGCCCGTATATGGCGGTCATGTGGCTCCTTTGGCATTGGAGCGGATGAAGGAGCTTCATGCTGACGGTGCACCTGCCGTGGTTGTGGTGGTGTACGGCAACCGGGCCTATGAGAAGGCTTTGGTGGAATTGGATGCTTTTGTCACGAAGTTGGGCTTCAAGGTAATTGCAGGTGCTACGTTTGTAGGAGAGCACTCTTATAGCAGTGAGAAATATCCGGTGGCATCCGGACGTCCGGATGCGGACGACTTGGAGTATGCAAAGCTTTTTGGTGAAAAAATACGTGCTAAAATTGCGGCGGCCGAAGATATGGAGAAACTGTATGGGGTGGATGTGACCCGTATCCAGCGTCCGCGCCAGCCTTTCTTCCCGTTGCTCCGCTTTTTGCGCAGAGTCGTCAAGTTGCGTAAGAGTGGGGTGCCTATGCCCCGTACTCCGCAAGTGGATGCGGAACGTTGTACGCATTGCGGATATTGCGTGAAGCATTGTCCTGCAGGAGCCATTATAAAAGGAGACGAGTGCAATACGGTTGCAGAGAAATGCATCAAATGTTGTGCTTGTGTGAAAGGCTGTCCGCAGAAGGCGCGCACGTATGACACGCCGTTTGCCGTATTGCTTTCCGATTGCTTCAAGAAACAGAAGGAGGACAGAATCATTCTGTGATGGCTACTGGTCGATGGTTGATACGACCAACACTTTCCGGGTTTTTTCGTCTATTCTGAAACGGTTGTCCACCCGTTCTCCCACCAGCCAGATGATGTCATCTCCGCAGCAAAGCACCCATTGCCGTTCTTTGCGCAGAAGGGAGAACTTGCGGTCGGTCAGGTAGTCGCTTACCTTCTTCCGGCCTTTCATGCCGAAGGGCACGAAGCTGTCTCCCTGCCTGCAAAGGCGCAGTGATAGGGGATGCTGGAGTTTGTCGGCATCAAAGCAGGCGGTAGCTTTGTCGCGTGGAATCATGAAATCCGGTGCATAGGGATGCTCTTTCATTTCCAATAACGGCTTTACGGCTTCCTGTACGGGTTCTATCAACAACGAGCCGCGGTCTTTGATGACACGCCAGCCGGGGGTGGCAAAGACTTTGCCGGGCTGTCCGTCCAATGTCCGGCAGATGTCCCTTACTTGTGCGGCGTTGAATCCAAGCGGATGCAGAATTTCAAATAAGACCGTTTCCGGTGCCGCTTCTTGCCTCAGGGCGCCGATACTTATGCCTTCCGGTGTCTTGACTCGCAGTTTGGCTTCTTCTATACCTATATTATATATAGAGGCGGCATCGTCCATATGCTCTGCCGTTTTGAGGATGCTTTCCTTGACGGAGGGGTTTATCTCCTGCATCATGGGAAGCAGGTTCAAGCGTATTTTGTTGCGGGTATATTCGTCCTGCAGATTGGTGCTGTCCGTCACGTAGGCTTGCCCGATACTTTCCAGATAACCGACGATTTCCTTTCTGTCCAGGCAGAGCAAGGGGCGGACTATATGTCCGTTTCGGGGGCGTATACCCCGCAATCCGTTGATGCCGGTACCGCGAATCAGATTGAGCAGCAATGTCTCTACACTGTCATCTTGATGGTGGGCGACGGCAATGACAGCTGCACTGCATGCTTCCCTTGTTTTTTCGAACCACGCGTAGCGCAATTCCCTTGCAGCCATTTCGATGGAGATATGCCGTTCCTTTGCTTCCTGCTCCGTGTTGAAGTGGACGGTGTGCAGCGTCACCCGGTGCTCCAGGCAGAGCTGGCGTACAAAGTGCTCGTCGCGGTCGGATTCCGCTCCGCGCAGATGGAAGTTGCAATGGGCGGCTTCGCATGTGTATCCCAGGCTGAGGAGCAGGCGCAGCAACGCCACGGAGTCCGCCCCGCCGCTCAGTGCCACAAGTATCTTGTCGTCCAGCGAGAAGAGCTTGTGGCGCTCGATGTATTGTACTACCTTCTGCATATTCAACTATAGAGTGGTGCAAAGATAGTGCAAACGATTTTTATTGCCATATCTGCAAGTATCTATTTTCAGAATCTCTATCGGCTAAGGTCGTATTTGCTAAAAGCTAATCTTACCACAGCTGTGTTTTATGCATACCACACCTTTGTTCTTTTCTTACCACAGCTGTGGTAAGAAAAGAACAAAGGTGTGGTGAAGTTACGATTTAGTATCTCTGGAAGTAGTGTTTTGCCTTCTGGGCATTATTGTTTAGTGTCTCTTATTTAAAAACATTCTAAATTATTTGTGCCTTGCGGACATAAGTATTATCTTTGCCCCCAAAATAGAAAAGAAAGGCAGAAAGACTATGCGTTTGTCCGAATTGAATACCGGTGAAAAAGGTGTAATCGTAAAAGTGCTGGGACACGGTGGTTTCCGCAAACGGATTGTGGAAATGGGATTTATTAAAGGTAAAACAGTGGAGGTCTTGCTGAATGCCCCACTACGCGACCCTATCAAATACAAAGTAATGGGATATGAGATTTCTCTTCGTCGGCAGGAGGCTGAGATGATAGAGATTATCAGTGAGCAGGAAGCTAAGGAGCAGGCTGTGCAGCCCGATTACCACGAGGGGTTGGGCGAAAACATGCATCTGGGCGAAGATGAGCTGAAGCAACTGGCCCTCGGCAAACGCCGCACCATAAATGTGGCTTTGGTGGGAAATCCCAACTGTGGTAAAACTTCTCTTTTCAACATCGCTTCCGGTTCGCACGAGCATGTGGGCAATTACAGTGGCGTTACGGTAGATGCCAAGGAGGGGTATTTTGATTTCCAAGGTTACCACTTCCGTATTGTCGACCTTCCCGGAACCTATTCCCTCTCGGCCTACTCCCCTGAAGAAATCTATGTCCGCCGGCACATTATCAATGAAACGCCGGATATCATTATCAATGTTGTGGACTCTTCCAACCTGGAACGCAATCTCTATCTCACCACCCAGCTGATTGACATGAACGTGCGCATGGTGATTGCACTGAACATGTACGATGAGCTGGAAGCCAGTGGAAACACGCTGGACTATGTAAAGCTCAGCCAGTTGTTCGGAGTTCCGATGTTGCCTACGGTCAGCCGTAGCGGAAAAGGCATTGAACAGCTGTTCCATGTGATTATCAATATTTACGAAGGCGGCGACTTCCTCGACCATAAGGGCAGGATGCGCAGCGAGATATTGAGTGACCTTCGCAGCTGGCATCAGGAGTATGTTCCCGACCATGACTTCGGCAGCCATAAAGAAGAGATAGAACAGCCGCGTGGCTTCTACCGTCATATCCATATCAATCACGGTCCCGAGCTGGAACGTAGCATTGAGGAGGTGAAGCGCGTCATCAGCGTCAATGAGAACATCCGCCACAAATATTCCACGCGTTTCCTTGCCATCAAGTTGCTGGAGAACGACGAAGACTTGAAAAAGATTGTGGAGGAGTTGCCCAATGGAAAGGAGATTCTTGTTGTCCGCGACCGGGAAGAGGCACGGATTGCCGAGGTGGTGAACGAGGAGAGCGAGCAGGCCATCACCGATGCCAAGTATGGTTTTATAGCCGGTGCCCTGCGCGAGACCTATGTGGACAATCATCAGGATACGTCGCGCACTACTCAAATCATAGACTCAATCGTTACTCACCGTGTATGGGGTTATCCCATTTTCTTCCTTTTCCTTTATCTGATGTTCGAAGGCACCTTTGTGCTGGGCGACTATCCTATGCAGGGGATTGAATGGCTGGTAGGCGAATTGGGCGACCTGATATGCAACAACATGTCCGAAGGACCGCTGAAGGACCTTCTGGTGGATGGTATTATCGGAGGTGTGGGCGGTGTCATTGTTTTCCTGCCGAATATTCTGTTGCTCTATTTCTTTATTTCCTTGATGGAAGACTCGGGCTATATGGCACGTGCCGCTTTCATTATGGATAAGATTATGCATAAAATGGGGCTGCATGGAAAGTCTTTCATTCCGCTGATTATGGGCTTTGGGTGTAATGTGCCCGCCATTATGGCTTCGCGTACCATTGAGAACCGCAAGAGCCGTCTGGTGACGATGCTCATCAATCCGCTGATGTCGTGCAGCGCTCGTCTACCCATCTATTTATTGCTGGTAGGCGCCTTCTTCCCGAACAATGCGAGCTTTGTGCTGTTAGTAATCTATGCCATCGGCATTCTGTTGGCAGTGGTCATGGCACGTCTTTTCTGCCGCTTTCTGGTGAAAGGAGACGATACGCCGTTTGTCATGGAGCTGCCGCCTTATCGTATGCCGACGTCCAAGGCCATCTTCCGCCATACGTGGGAGAAGGGGGCGCAGTATCTCCGCAAGATGGGAGGCATCATTATGGTGGCATCCATCGTTATCTGGGCATTGGGATATTATCCCAACCACGATGAATATGAAAGTGTGACGGAACAGCAGGAGAATTCCTACATCGGCCGGATTGGTAAAGCCATGGAACCGGTCATCGAACCGTTGGGATTCGACTGGAAGCTGGGCATCGGCATCCTTTCCGGCGTGGGCGCCAAGGAGCTGGTGGTAAGCACGCTCGGAGTGCTTTATGCCGACGATGCCGAGGCAGATGCCGTAAGCTTGGGTGAACGCATTCCGATAACGCCCCTGGTGGCTTTCGGTTACATGGTGTTTGTGCTGATTTATTTTCCGTGCATCGCCACGTTGGCAGCCATTAAAGGGGAGTCGGGCAGTTGGAAGTGGGCCGTGTTTGCGGGGCTTTATACTACTGCGCTGGCCTGGCTGATGTCTTTCGCAATTTATCAGATAGGAGGTCTGTTTTTATGATGAATAGTTGGCAGGAGTGGGTAGTAGCCTTATTGTTGTTGCTCTGCGCTGTGCGGATTGGCATGAGTATTTATTCTTTTTCTCATCGGGTCAAAGAAAATGGTAATCCGTGTGATAGTTGTGCAAGTGGCTGTGAACTAAAGAATTTGTATGATAAGAAGCGTGCGGAGTGCAGTGGAGTGACGAAAAAAAAGAAGAAAAGTTGTTGCGGATAGTTGGTAGTTTCAAAAAAAGTGCTACCTTTGCATCCGCAAACGAGAAATAAAGAGTTCTTGTAAGAACCGGTACCTTGGATGAGTGGCTTAGTCAGCGGTCTGCAAAACCGTGTACGGCAGTTCGAATCTGCCAGGTACCTCGAAGAATAAAACTCCGAAACTGCTTTTTAAAAGTGTTTCGGAGTTTTTTGTTATAGGGAATTGTTTGCCCATTCTATAAAATATCATTCGCTGAATAGTTACAGCTTACTTATTAAAGATTGAATAAAATGAAAAAAGTTGGATTTCTGATTTTCTGTCTGTTTGCTATGTGCAGCATGGCAGGCAAGGCGCAGGATGTAGTGGCGGACAGTACCGGCTACATCGTTAAGGTAGGGGAGATGGCTCCAGATTTTACAGTGAAGCTGACGGATGGGAAAAGCATTACCCTTTCGGGACTTCGTGGGAAGGTGGTCATGTTGCAGTTTACCGCGAGCTGGTGTGGGGTATGCCGTAAGGAGATGCCTTTCATTGAGAAGGATATATGGCTGAAGCATAAGTCGAATCCGGATTTTATGCTGATTGGCATCGACCGTGACGAGCCGTTGGAGAAAGTGATTGCTTTTGGTAAGTCAACCGGAGTGACCTATCCTTTGGGGCTGGACCCGGGAGCGGATATATTTGCGAAGTATGCGCTCCGCAAGGCAGGCATCACACGCAATGTCCTAATTGATAAGGAAGGGCGTATTGTGAAGCTGACACGTTTGTATAACCCTGAAGAATTTGCTTCTCTGGTGAAGGAGATTGACGGGATGCTTTCTGAATAGCAGGCATAGGCAAGATATAAAAAAAAGAAGTGCCCCCTAAAAGTTTTTGTCTAACCTTTAGGGGGCACTTCATTTTATGCTTGTCGGGATAGTTTGGCAAGATAGTCATAATGTGTACCCTCTTTCACCAGTTTTGCAGTAAAGCCGTTTTCGGCAGCATAAAGGCTCAGGGTTTGGAAGTCGATGTAGAGCCAGTCAAAGGAGTCTCCTTTGACATTCTTGTATTGCATCTGGAAGTCTACCTCTCCGTAGTAATCACCGGCAAGGTCGATAACAATACTGCCATCTTCCTCTTCGAACAGATAGCTCAGGTTGCTGGAATCCATTAAAACGCAGCCTCCAGGCCGGAGCAGCAGCTTCATCTTCCGGAAAAAATCAGGCAGATTCTCCAACTTTCCGATAATGCCGGAACCGTTCATCAGCATCAGGATAGTGTCGTATTCATCGGCAAACTGTTCATTGAACAGATTGGTTTGTGACACGCTACGCACACCTCGCTGCTTCATCACCTCCACGGAAAGCGGGGAAATGTCGATGGCATGGACCTCTTTTCCGGCTTCTTGCAGGGCAAGGCTATGGCAACCGCTACCGGCACCCACATCCAGAATCTTTCCGGTCGCCATTTGCAGAGCAGTACGCTCCAGCAAGGGCATTTGCTTTTCTGTGCGGAATAGCTCTTCGACGGGAATTTCGTCCTCATCGAATTGTGAAGAGAACACGCGTAGGCGGTCGGCTTTATGCCGTTTAAAGTAATCGGCTATGGCTGCGCCCATCGGGTCCTTGTCGGCAGGCAATAAGGCTGTATTTATCATTTCTTATGTCTGTTAGCGCGTTTGCGGCGGATTTCTGCTTTCATTTTGGCTGAGGCGGAACCGTGTTGCCCGGTAATGTAGGTTTTCTTCTTGGCTTTGGTCTTTATCTTGTTTTCTTCTTTAGGTTTGTCCTTTTTGCCTTTGAAGACAATACCACCCATCATCGCTTCTTCTATACTCATATATTTCGTTGTTTTAGTGATGTAAAATATCATTTCTCCGGCAGTATCTCAATCCAATAGTCATCCGGGTCATTGATA
Source organism: Bacteroides sp. AM44-19 (assembly GCF_003603395.1). NCBI lineage: Bacteria > Pseudomonadati > Bacteroidota > Bacteroidia > Bacteroidales > Bacteroidaceae > Bacteroides > Bacteroides sp. AM44-19. Next base: position 68,462 of record NZ_QTNB01000013.1, read on the forward strand.
AAGTACAGTCCCATTGCTGTGTTTTCGAAACATACCCATCCGTTTTCCTTATGGTATTGGCGTATGGCGTCGTAATTGCCGGATACGCGGAAGCAGAGGTGACTCTCGTTCTCTCCTAATTCGTAGGCTTGTGGGTGCTCCTTCAAGCAGGTCAGTTCCAGCAGAAAGCCGGTACTGCCGTCGGTCAGATAGACCAAAGTGAAAGAGCCGTCGGACGACTCTTTCCTATGATGTTCTTTCAGCCCCAGTGCCTTTTCGTAGAATGCGATGCTACGTTCCAGGTTGGTGACATTGATATTAAAATGGTCGAATTTACTTTTTATTTCCATTTGTTTATTCCTGATTTGATTATTTACAATTTGCAGTCTGCGTGTGCGGTCATTTGACCATTGCTTTCAGAATTTCGCCTACATACGTGCGTGGCATACCTTCCATCGTTGCCGGTGAAGGCAGCTTCTTACATTCCAGAATGACCGTAGGCTCTGTCTGTCCCGTAGGATAGAAACGGATGGTATAGCTTTCTGCTTTTTCCATTTGTTCATACGGCTGGTCGGGCGACAGTATGCTGAATACAACTGGTTTGCCGTTGACTTTGCCCAAAGAACCTCCGGAGTTTGCTGTCATCATGGTCATGTTGAAAGGCTCTTGGCCGATGACGATAACCAATTTGCCTGCTCCGGTCTGGATGGCATCGGCTGACAATTGCTCGGGGGCTATGGTTTTGTATTCTTGCTGCTGGCTCTTTTGGGCAGGAACCAGTGCGGCAGGTTTCTTGACTTGGGGCACTTCGATGACTTGGGCATCTTTCACGATGCCTTCGGATGCCTTTTCAGCAGCCTGGGCAGGTTCCACGGTAACTTGTTTCTTCGGGGTGATTACCGTCGGACCGGAATTGACGACAGCCTTCACCTCTTTCTTTTCTTCCTTCTTTTCTTCTACCGGAGCTTTGGCAGTGGTGGCGCTCAATGCTTCTGCTGCTCCCAGGCAAAGGTCATCAACGAAGTCTACGGTTTTTCTGCGCCACTTGGCAAGTCCGCGTACCAGTTTGGTCTTCGCCTTGTTCAAGGCATACTTGTCTACAATCCACTCCTCGGCGGTATATTTTTCTTTTCCTTCGCGGTAGTTAAACCGTATCTTTTCTACTTCGAGCACGCTCTTTTCGGGTTGGCAGGTCACAGTCAGCTGGTAAAGGATTTTGGTACGGTCTAATGACAGAGCCGTAGAACTGAATACAATCCATTCATCCCCGATACCTACAATTTGTCCTTTCTCTTTGTCTGAGAATACTACACGGCTGGTATTTTCATTCTCTTTCAGACGGGCATCCATCCAGCCGAGCAGACGTTCGTAGATTTCATCCTGAGACATGCCGGGGATGCTGAACTCTTTGGTGAATACCACTTTGCCGTCCACCTCGGGAACAGCACCGGCCAGATATTTACTGTCGTCCTTATCCTGCGCCTGCAGCATGGCCGGCAGACAAAGGCAAAACAGTGTAAAAAGAAGTTGTGTCAAATTTTTCATAATAGTATGTGTTTTAATTATTAATTTACGAATTATGGGCTACAAGTTGGGGAGTTCGAAACTTTCACCACGGTGTGCAATGCTCAGAAAGCGGCATCCCTTGCTCTCGGCAAACTGCCGGAAGGCGTTGCCTCCCTGATAATCTTCGCTGAAGTGCATCGGTACAAATATAGTGATTTTTATTCGTTCCACGAATTGTTCTGCTCCACGCATATAATCTTTTCCGATACGGCTGTCCACCGGAAACATGACTACATCTACGGCAGGTGCAGTTTGCTGCAGCTCTCTCACTTCGGCCAGAAAGTCACCTTCGGCCTTGCGTATTTCCTGCGGAGTAGATTCCTCGCTCCAGTGCCAGTTGTTTAGGTCACCGGCATGGAACAGTCGCCTGCCCTGCAGGTCTATCAGGAAGGAGATACCCACATCGGTAGAACCGAAGGCCTGGATACGGATATGTTCGTCTTCGTAGGTGTCGCCCTTATTGATGTAGGTGGCATCTTCCGCTGAGGCGCGGCGGTGCTTCAGGATGTCTTTGGAGAATATGTAGCGGATGTCGGGCCGCAGTTTTTTCCATGAAAGAACTTCGCGATTGAAGTGGTCGGGATGGAAATGCGAGCATAGTACGTAGAGTACGCCCGGCTTTTCCAAGAGATAGTCGTGCACGATACCTTTATTGAAAACCTCTTCCGAGGAATCTTTATAGTAATCGATAATGACCGTCACTCCGTCCGCTTCAATCGCGAAGCCGCTATGGTAGATGTAATCAAGTTTCATTTACGGATTGAATTATAGCGCAATATTACAAAAAACGCTACACAAACTTCCGGTTTAAGCTGTTATTTTATGCAAAAGCACGCTACATCGGTACTTCTATGAAGAGAATGTGAGAGTCTTTCAATGTTTCCAGCTCAAAACTGCCGGTTTCGTATACTCCCATTCCGTCACGGCGTGAGAGTATTGTGCCGTCCACTTTGACTTCACCCTCCATTACGAAGATGTAGACACCGGAATGCGATTGGTGCATGTGGTAGTCAATCTTCTTTCTGGCTTCTATTTCACCGATAGAGAACCAGGTCTGTTGTAGCAATCTGGCAGGAGCATCGCCGTCAGGGGATACTATTAGTGCCATTTCATTTTTGCGCAGAAGTGGACGTACGTCGAAGTCCTGGTATGCGGGTGGTGTGTTCAGCTTTTCGGGCATCACCCAGATTTGCAGGAATTCTACCGCTTCAGTGTCACTGCCGTTCATTTCGCTGTGGTAGATGCCGGTGCCGGCACTCATGGTTTGTATATCTCCCGGAGTGATGACGCGGCTGTTCTGATGATTGTCCCCATGTTTCAGTTTCCCTTTCAGGGGAATGGAGATGATTTCCATATTTTTATGAGGATGTGTGCCGAAGCCCTTTCCCGGAGCCACACGGTCGTCGTTCAGTACACGCAAGGCGCCGAAATTCATCCGGCGGGGATTGTAATACTCGTCGAAACTGAAGGTGTGGTGGCTGTCAAGCCAATCATATAGGGAATGACCTCTGCTGTCTGATTTGTCTATAACTTTTTTCATAATTTATTCCTTTTCTTAAAATGGTTTATGTACTAGTAACGCTTTGGAAAGCTATAAAGTTTAAAAACCGATGTCTAAGAATTTATAAATGAGTGGGGACTATGCCTTGACCTCGTTCTCCAGTGGCTTATGGTTCATAAAATCTTTGATGTTCTGCAAGGTTGTCGAAGCAATGTTTGCCAGTGCCTCGCGTGTGAAAAAGGCCTGGTGCGAAGTGACGATGACATTATTGAAGGACAGTAGCCGCGCCAGGGTATCGTCATCAATGATTTTGTCCGATTGGTCTTCATAGAAGTATTCGCTTTCCTCTTCGTACACATCCAGGCCGGCAGAGCCGATTTTCTTGTTTTTTAGTCCTTCAATCAGGGCGTTGGTATGGATGAGTTGTCCACGTCCGGTATTGATAATCATTACTCCGTCCTTCATTTTACTGATGGAATAGTCGTTGATGAGATATTTGGTCTGTTCAGTCAGCGGGCAGTGCAGGGAGATGATATCCGAATTGTGATATAGCTCATCCAGGCTGGTATATACCACTTGATGTTCACGGGCGAAATTATAGTCGGGATAGAGGTCGTAGGCAAGAATATTCATGCCGAATCCACGCAGGATACATATCAGTTTCTTGGCTATTTTTCCCGTGCCGATGATGCCTGCAGTTTTTCCGTACATGTCGAAGCCCAGAAGTCCGTGCAGCGAGAAGTTTCCGTCTCGTGTCCGCCAGGTAGCACGTGGAATTTTACGGTTGAGGGATAACATCAGGGCAACGGTATATTCTGCTACGGCATAAGGGGAGTAAGCAGGGACACGCACTACGGTAATGCCACGGTCGGCAGCTGCCTTTAAATCTACATTGTTGTAGCCGGCGCAGCGCAACGCCAATAATTTCACGCCGTTGTCTGCCATCAGACGGATAACTTCGGTATCGGCCGTGTCGTTCACGAAAATACAGACTGCGTCTACTCCTTGGGTTAAAATAACGTTGTGCTTGTTAAGATGCCCTTTATAGTAGCGGAGCTCAAAACCATATTCCTTGTTTTTTTCGTTGAAAGACGCTTCATCATAAGGTTTGCTGCCAAAAAATGCGATAGTGTATGCCATGGGATTTGTTGTTTTTTAAAATGTTACATAATTATAGGGAGATAACAAGTGGAAAGTTGATATGGTTCAGTGGCCGGAAGGATTCATAAAATGATAATTATTTCTATTTGTTTCATCAGAAACTATTTGGTATTTCAATTAAAGTTCTATATTAGGATAACTTTATGCACAAAATTCTTTTTCATGTGCAATATTATTGTACCTTTGCGCCCGAAAACAATTAAAAAAGATTTAGATGAGAAAATTTTCGTTGATTGGCATTGCGATGTTAATCGTTTCAATTCCAACTTTTGCGGGTGGTATCCTAACAAATACAAATCAGCATGTATCTTTTCTTAGAATGTTAGCGCGTGGTGCTTCCATTGATATTGACGGTGTCTATTCTAATCCGGCCGGTTTGGCCTTCTTGCCGGAAGATGGTCTCTATTTGTCTTTGAATGGACAAAGTGCTTATCAGACCCGTAACATAAAGGCGACATTTCCCTTGTTTATTGAAGATGGGAATACACGTTATTATAAAGGAAAAGCTTCTGCTCCTTTCATTCCTAGTTTTCAAGGTGCATATAAAAAAGGAGACTGGACTATTTCCGGTAGCTTTGCTGTTGTAGGTGGTGGCGGTAAGGCATCGTTTGATGATGGTTTGGGTATGTTCGATTCAATGGTGATGGGACAAGTCCATACTATTTCGGGTGGTCAAATCACTCCCAATATGTATTCTATCAATAGTGCAATGGATGGAAGCCAGTTTATTTATGGTGTGCAATTGGGGTTGTCGTATCAAGTTAATGATTGGTTAGGTGTGTTTGCCGGTGGACGTATGAATTATTTTACCGGTGGGTATGAAGGATTTCTGACTGCAACAGCACACAGTAATATTCCTACTTATGGTGGCATGGAATTGGTTGGTATCGATTTAGACTGCGACCAGACCGGCTGGGGATTGACCCCTATCTTGGGAGCTGATGTGAAGTTGGGCAAATGGAATATTGGGTTGAAGTACGAGTTTATGACAAGTCTTAATCTCGAAAATAAAACCAAAAAAGCTGAAGTGCGTGCAATGGGAACTGCTATGGGAGATGAAGGGAATCCTTTGGCTGACTATAAGGATGGTGTGAATACTCCGAGTGATATCCCTGCATTATTGACTGCAGCTGTTGGTTATGAATTCCTTCCTACGCTTCGTGCAACGCTGGAATATCACCATTTTTTTGATAAAGCGGCAGGGATGGCCAATGATAAGCAGAAAGCGTTGAAGCATGGCACACATGAAATTTTGATTGGTGCAGAATGGGATATAGCTAAACAGCTGACCATCAGTGGTGGTTATCAGCGTACAGATTATGGCTTGGCTGATGATTTTCAGAGTGATATAAGTTTTTCATGTGACTCTTATTCACTGGGGTTTGGTGCTGCCATCAAAATGACAAAGCATTTGACTATGAATATAGCCTATTTTTGGACAAACTATGATGATTATACAAAGAAGATAAGTGAAACCACCAAGAATGTTTATAGCCGTACTAATAAAGTGTTTGGTCTTGGTGTTGACTATAAGTTCTGATTTCACAATCCTACCTTTATATATTAAGAAGCCGTCTCAAATATCGATTTGAGGCGGCTTCTTTCTTATTTTATATTGGATTAGAAAGAATACTGTACAAGCAGGTTCATACGGTTGGCATGGTTGGTGGAATTGTCGAAGTTGGTGCGCCAGCCACGCAGATATTCAGCGCCTACCTGCATGTTCGGGGTTACGTTCCAGAATACGTTGGCTACGAAATACTGTCCGTAGCGGTAGGTACTTGGCAGGTCGTTGGGATAACCGTCTTCAGAGTAAAGGCGGGACATGCTGTAAGTGCTTGAAAGGAATACCTTTGGAGAAATGTTATATTGTAGACCTGCATACCAGCCCAGCATGGGCAATGCCTGCATTTTGCCTTCCTTTTCGGGATTGGGGACAATATCGACGTTCAGATTACTGATGTCATTCAGGTATTGCCCGATACCTTTACCATAGTTGATTTGTCCGAATGCCTGCCATTTTTTACCGAGGTTAAAGGTCGTTGAGGCTTGTACACCGTATCCGGTGACGCTGGAAGCCTTGTCCCTTTCCGTGCTGGTATATGTCATGCTGCGGATGATACCTCCTACACGCAGATGACTGCTGCTGTTCCAACTGTATTGTGCCGAAGCTGTGAAGTCCGGCATGCGTTGCTGGGCAATTTCGAATTGGCTGCTTGTTGTGCCGTCAACGGCAGGCGCCTCGATGGAAGCTTGGAAACGAAAGTCTTTCAGCCCTTTATAAGTATATGACAATTGTGTAGCGCGGTAGAACGTGGCACCGTTGGGCCCCTGGAAGTCAATGGTGGAGGGGAGGGCGCCTAAGTCCATGAAACCGCCGTAAGTATATCCCACCGTTATATTTCGGAATGACATATAAGCATTCCGTAGCTGGAATGTTTTGTCTCCTCCTCGGAAATTTCCGGCTGTATAGACTGTGAAGTCACCCAATAGCCGGGTGTGTCCGACTAATTTCAGAAAGATAGTGGCCGTACTGGCATCCATTTGAAATTGATTTTTGATTTTACTAATGCTTGGAATGTTGGCAGGAACAAAGTCAATATCATCCACAATACCTCCAAAATCATACTCGCCGGTGGCACGGACATACCCTCCGATACCCAGGGCGAATTTGCCTTGTTTGTCCATCAATAGGAAGCGGGGAGCTTTCGGGTCATGGATGTAAGGCAATTGTGACTCATTCATGATGCGGATAATCTCGTCGCCCGCTTTGTCGATGGTAACTATGACAATGCCGTTGGGGGCTTCGTCATCGATGATCTCTTTTTTTTGTGCATGGATAGTGGACAAGGGAAGTCCGGCTACGCACAACAGAAACATTGCTTTTAAGATTGTTTTCATTTAAGTTAGGTTTTGATGAATGTGCTTTCAACAACTTAAATGAAAAAAGGTTTTGTAGTCTTGGAGGAGGAAAGGAGGTTATTCCGTCAGTATTCTTGCCTTGAATGAAGATCGTATGCAAAATTACCCTTACCCTAATTTCCGGAATAACCTCCTGAGAATGTGTGTTAAGTTACTTATTTTTTCATGACGGCATTCCACAGCGCTTTGCGTAGAGTTCCCATAGTGTCATCGCCTTCATAATCCCAGAACATCATGCCTTTCATGCCATTTTTTAATATCCATTCACCTTTTGCGGCAATACTGCGGGGATTGTCGTAACCACAGTAGAAACTGCCGTTTTTGGTGACATAGGGGACATTGCCTTCTGTATCCCAATTTTCGATGACATAGCCGTCATCCTTACTCAGGTTGAGAATATCCCGATAATTGATGCTGCCGCCGGCATTGAAATCGGCTCTTCCGTAGAACGGAATTCCCAACACTAATTTGTCGGCAGATACCCCTGCATTCAGGTATTCGTCTACGGAACGCTGGCAGTCCCAGTAATTACTTGGCTTGTTCAATGCTGATTGATGCTGGGGGGCACCAACCAGATCATAGGCCATGATATTGACGAAATCTACATACGGGTCTACAGCCTTTACATCAATATATTTGTAGCCTTCGCCTTGGGGACGCTTGTCCATGCAATAACCTGCATAGGTCAATAGGGTGGACTGCCCCAACTCTGCACGCAAGTCTTTCATCAATAGGGTGAAGTTCTCCACATCTACCAACTCGTCATAGGCATTGCTGCTGAAAGTCATACCGGGAAATTCCCAGTCAATGTCAATACCGTCTATGCCCTCACTCAGAACAAAGGCTCTGCAGTCTTGTGCGAATTGCTTGCGCATTTCCGGACTCTTCGCCAGGGCGGAGAAGCCTCCGTCCTGGGAATTGTCAGAATTGGAAACGCTATTGGTAAAAGAGAGTAATATCTTCACATGTGGATACTGGCTCTTTATTTTCTTTACCTTATCAAAACGGGATTTATCACCTTGCAGGCCAAACTTTTCATAAATTCCGTTTTTAACATATAATTCTGCAAAAGCGTAGTTTATGTGGGTCAGGTATTTGGCATCGGGTATGGATGTGCCATAATAAGTGACGTAGCCCAATGCAACCCGGCCTGCAACCTGCTCGGCCATTTCGGTCTCGTTGTCTTCATTTCCCGGAGCTGGCAGTCCGGGAATGTAGTCGTCATTGTGACATGCGGCTACTAGAAAGACAGTAGCTATTATAAATAGCAGTTTCTTTTTCATAGAGAGTGCATATTATTCAGAATCGGTTCCTGCTTCAGTCTTGAAGTAAGCATACCAGCCGCTGTCGTCCCAATCCACACCACCGCTATACTTGCCGGGATGATAGATTGTGATATAGTTCTCATCCAGTGTCAGCAGCCAGAATTTGTTGCTGCCTACGCTTTGTCCGTTGTCGTCATAATTCCCTCCGATGGTGGGGATGCTCGTTATCAGTTCACCCAGTACTCCGTCTTCCGGTTTTTCGTGTGTGAAGGAGAAAGTACCTTCTGCCTTCAGGTTTCCGCTGGCATCATAGGTTTTCATCTTGTTTCCGTCGAATTCGAATACCATGGACTGGTCTCCCGCTTCGGCGGCAGTGACATTGGCCCACCAGGCAAAATTTGATTCGGGAGTATAGCCTGCACTGGTATATTTCCAGCCTCCATGAGCCCCCATATTGCAGACGGAACCCCAGCTGACTTCACGGAATTTCCAGGTCTTCTTGGCAGATTTGTCACTCTTGTCGGTTGCACCGGTGAAGTAAGTGGACCAATCGTCGAATACATTGGTCACAGTCACTACAACCGGATCTGTCTTGATAATCTGATTGGCGGAAATGCCCATATAGTAGATGGAATAGTCCGCATTGGACTCCATGATGACCGTAGCGTTGTCCGTGACCAGAGTCTTACTTTGTTTACTTCCTTCGCCCCCCCATTCTATGTGCCATGAACCGCCAATGTCCGGGCGGGAGTTTTTCAGGGCTATATACTGGTCGCCTTCCACTACTCCGTCTTGGTTGGGGAAGGGTTGGGTAATGGATATGGCGGCTTGTAATGCCTCTTTGGTTATGGGTGTACCGGCATCAGTCACATATTTGTCTCGCAAGTCTTCGTCTTCGATAGGATCGCATGCAGTAACGATGAAGGCTGAAGCAAGCATTGCTATCAATATTTTTGTTACTTTCATATTGTCTTTATTTATAGGTTAATACTCTTACATATTGTTCCAATCCGAGAACTGGGCAGATGCATCCCAGCCTGGATTCTGCTCAAGGACTCCATTGGAGATGTCGATTTCGTCTTGCGGAATGGGCCAGTAGCCTTGGGTTGCTTGTAGGCGTTTCTTATAGTCGAATTTTACCATCGGTACCACCGTAGCGGCATTTATTATATTGAACCCGGTCTGTTTGTTGAGTATGTCACCGGCTTCCTCAAGCGAAGGACCCGACCAGCGAAGGATATCCCACCAGCGGATGGACTCGAATGCAAGTTCCCAGCGGCGTTCCTGCTTGATGGCTTCCAGGGAGTAGGCCACCGGAGCCAAGTGGGAGCGGGCACGTACCTTGTTCAGACCCGTAGCGTCTTGTTTCAGCTCGGACTGCATGAGCAGAACGTCGGCAAAACGGATATGAATCAAGTCGGCAATTTGGAGTAGCTGTTGGGATGTCTGCGAAGATATTCCGGGGAACATCTGCTTGCCGAAAGGTTCGATTTTGCCTTCATTGTAGGAATTGATATTGATGTATTTTTTCTGGAAATAGCCGGTTTGTTCATAGTAACGATAGGATACGGTATATTCCGGTTCACCCTCGTCCATGGTGCAGTCCATCAGCACATTGCCGGCAACATTCGGATCAAGTGCTTTGTACGACCATATGGAACCGGTCAGACGGGGATCCTCCTTGTAACCGTCTGTATAGGTCTGCTTGGCGGCCCAGTCTTTCCATTCGTTGACCATGGCCGGAGATACTGGGCCAGCTCCCCAACCGGTGCCGAAGGGGTAGCTGTCTTTGTTGGAATAGTTGTCGGCAGACGGTGAATAGAATTGGGCGCAAGTGTTGGAGAACCAAGTATAGGTCCAGTCGGATTTCAGGTTATGCTTGTTGGCGAACAAAGTTTCGTCGGAACTGTTTCCTTCCCATTTCAAGTTATGGTTGATGACGTATTGGTAACGGAACCCTTCGGTATTGTCTTCGGTAGCATCGTTGGTATAGGCCCAAATGTTGCGTTGGTCGGACACCAGTTTATGACCGGAGTTGTTTACACAGTCATCTATCCAAGAGATGACCTCCTCTTTGGTAGTTCCGTTGGGAAGCTCGGTTTTTTCGTAGCGTCCGGTATAGAAAAGGAATACACGTGCCATCATGGCTTCGGCGGCATATTTTGTAGCGTGTCCGGTCATGTCTGAGCCTTTCGGATAAATCTTTGCGGGCATCATTTCGATAGCATTTTTCAAGTCTGCTGCAATCTGGGCGTAGATTTCGTCTACGGATGCACGCGGCAGGTTGGTGCTTTCCAGTGTGGTGCGTAAAGGAACTCCGCCAAAAACTTGTGCCAGTTCATAATAAGCCATGGCACGCAGGAAGTAGGACTCACCGAAAAGCCGGTTGCGTTCGCTCTCGCTGGACCATGATTTCACGTTCTCCATTGTGTTGATGGCATTGTTGGCACGGTTGATAAGGGTGTAGCAACGGTCCCAGATGCCGGCAAATGTATTCAGATTGCCACTGTACATAAGGAAGTTGGTGGCACAGTTGTTGGAGTAGGAGAGGTTGCCTCCCAGACAGTCGTCACCTGCCAACTGGGCAATGTAATACTGGGAAGAGGTTTCAGGACTTTCAAACAACAGATGGGCGTATATGGCCGTCACCATCTCTTGGGCATCCTTTTCTGTCTCCGGGAAGTTGGCGGTTGTCTTTTCGGTCAAAAGTTCCGAATCGAGGAAGTTTTCGCATCCTGAAAGAAGAATCAGTATTGCTGATGCTATGAATAATATCTTTTTCATAATTTCTTCGGTTAATTAGAATTTTACATTTAAGCCTATCATATAGGTACGTGCACTGGGGTAGTAGCCCAGGTCGATGCCTGATGCCCAACCATAATCGTCGCCGCCGTAACCGATTTCCGGGTCCATACCGGAATAGCCGGTGAAGGTAAAGAGGTTCTGTGCGGTCAGATACAGACGCAGCTGTTGTACCGGTAACTTTTTGAATGCTTTCTTGAAGTCGAACCCCACAGTGATGTTCTTTATCTTGAGATAGTCTCCATCTTCGATATAAATGTCTGATACTCTGTTCCAGTTGGAGCTGGAAGCGCTGGACAGTCTCGGGAACTTGTCGGACGTACCTTCGCCGTGCCAGCGTTGGAATATCTCTGCTGTATAGTTATTCAAGGGTGAGGAGGAGAAGTCACGATAACACTTCAGAATCTGCTGGCCGAATGCGCCGTAAGTAGTGATTGAGAAGTCAATGGCCTTCCAGCTGGCATTCAGGGAAAGTCCCATTGTCAGGTCGGGATTCGGGTTACCTATCATAGTACGGTCATTGGCATCGAGCGTACCGCTATTGTCGGTGTCTGCCCAGATTACGTCACCCGGCTGTGTCTTGTCGCCGTTCAGTTTCGGACCTTTGTAGTTGTCTATCTGTTCCTGGTTCTGGAATATGCCGTTACTCTTGTAGCCGTAGAAGTAGCCGATGGGTTTGCCTACTTCAGCACGGAAGCACTCTTCGGCTCCTTCCCACAGAACGCTGCCGCTACCGTGGATGATTCCGTCTTTGTTGGCAATCTTGGTCACTTCATTCTTGTTGTGAGCAAGGGTCAGGTTGGCTCCATATTGGAAATCCTTTCCGATGTTGTCGTTCCAGTGGAGTCCTACTTCAATACCCGTGTTCTTTACATTACCGCCATTGACGGACACTGCATTGGCACCGAAGGAAGAGAGTACCGGAGCCGTAACCAGCCAGTCTCTGGTATTTTTGTTATACCAGTCGAATTCAAAGCCCAGGCGGTTGTTCAAGAAGCGTGCATCGATACCGAAATTCAATTGCTCCTGTGTTTCCCAGGTAAGGTCCGGGTTGGTCAGTCGGTAGGCGTATGAACCGGTACTGATGAGGTCCATGGAGTCGCCGAACGTATAACCGCCATATCCGTTGTTGGAAGTTATCAGTGAAAGATATTGGAAAGTAGATACATTACAGTTACCGTTTTGCCCCCAGGAAGCGCGTAGCTTTAAGAAGTCCAGCCATTTGATTCCTGACATGAAGGACTCGTTGCTGATAACCCATCCGGCGGATACTGAAGGGAAGTATCCCCAGCGGTGTCCGCGGGCAAAAGTGGAGGAACCGTCCGCACGCATGATGACAGAAGCCATGTATTTCTCCTGGTAGTTGTAGTTGACGCGTCCGAAGAAGGAAGCGATGGAACCTTCCCCGTTAGGCTTGCCAGTCAAGGAGGACACACTGTTGGCGGTCAATGGAACATTGGACAAATAAGCGTGCTTGAAGTCATAGAAGTTTGAGCCTATGGCTGAACCGCTCATTTCTTCTCCCATACCCCATTTTTCAATACTCTGACCTACCAGGACGTCGATGTTGTGGTCATCGATATTGAAGATGTAGTTGGCTGTATTGTCCCATGACCAACGGTTATACATAGACATGGATTGGGTAACCTTGTCTTCTGCGTTGTTGAGTGACGCACTCAGATAATCGAATCTCGGCAAATAGGAACGATAACTGGAGGCTCCCATGATGTAACCGAACTGGCTCTTGATACGCAGGTTCTTGATGGGTTGCAGTTCTGCATAGAAGCTGCTCTGCATGTAATGGGACTTGCTTAGGTTCTGGTTCATATAGTAGTCCAGATAAGCTATCGGGTTTTTATTGGCTCCGTTGGAGATATCCCATTTGTAGTTGTCCTTTTCCTGGTCTGCGTAGAGGTAGTAGTCTCCGTCTGAATTGTAAGGGTGCATCAACGGGCTCATGATGAGCATATTGTGCACTCCGTTCCAATAAATGCCGCCGGTTCCGAATGAACCTTGCGTTTGCGAATATTTGTAGTTGATGGTTTCGCCTACTTTCAGGAAGTCAAGATTGCCTTTTTTCATGACTACGTGGTCCGAGTTGACGCGGAAGTTGTAGCGGTTCATTTCTGGAAATTCGCCGGGAACTCCCATGGTGGCTTCTTGGTTGGTGTATGAAATACCTATGGCATATCTGGAACGGTCTGTTCCTCCGGTGATGTTGACTGCGTGGTTCTGTACCAATGCATCTTCATTCAGCACTTCCTTCAGCCAGTTTGTCCCTTTCCATGTTCCGTTCTGTATGGCCTGCAAATCCCTTTCCGGAATATAGGTCGCCCAGTTGTACGGACTCAATCCGTCCATTACACGGCCTTCATCCTGCATCATCATGTACTCTTGGGCATTGAGGATAGTAGGGATTTTGTAAAGGTTCTGCACGCCGACATAGCCGTCGTAACTGACTTCGGCAACGCCGGTTTTACCTCGTTTGGTGGTAATCAGGATAACGCCGTTGGCAGCACGCGCACCATAGATGGCGGCAGAAGCGGCATCCTTCAAGACGTCCAAAGATTCAATGTCACTCGGGTTCAGTCCGTCGATGCTACCGTTGGCAACTCCATCTACCACATAAAGCGGGGAGAAGGTTCCGGTAGTACCGATACCGCGGATATTCACCTTAAAGCCCGAACCCAGGAAGCCGTTGTTTTGCGTGATGTTGACACCCGGTGACTGGCTCTGCAAAGCGCCCAGGGCATCCACAGTGTTCAGCTTGGCTATGTCTTCTCCTTTCACTTGTACAGTGGCGCCGGTGACAAGTTTCTTTTTCTGTACACCGTAACCGACAACAACTACTTCATCCAGTAGTTCGGAATCTTCTGTAAGGGTGATTTTCATGTTGGCATCTGCTTTGGCTTCCTGCGTCTTATAACCGATGTAGGAAATGACCAGGGTGGCACCTCTTTTTACGTTTAGCGAGAATTTACCGTATAAGTCGGTGGTAACTCCATTGGTAGTACCTTTTTCCAAGATACTTGCTCCGATGATAGGCTCTCCATTCTGGTCGACAATGATACCGCGGGCTGTTTGTGCCTGCATCTGTTCTGTCACTCCGAATGAATTTTCCGAGTAGGTCTCTATTGCCATGATTTTGCTGCTTCCTATAAATAGGGAGGCGATGGCAATTGCTGTGAGGATTTTGTTGTTCGATGTTCCTCGTTTACGATTTTCATTCATAATAGATGTTTTTTGTTTAAGCTAATGGATCTCAAAATAAATAGGTTGAATAGAAGATGACACTAATAGTGTCTTGGGGCTTTCGGGTAAATCATAGGCATTCATTGTTTTTCTAAGGTTACTATATATAATATGGTATATTCTTGGTTAATATCAATGTGCTTTCCAGAGCTTCCGGATTGTTGTTATCAAATATAATCCTAATTTTCATTATTTAAAATATAGAATCGCATGTATTAAAATATGTTGTCCATTATTTTATTTGCTTAAGAAATTTGCGTGAATGAAATCTTGTTTGAGGACAAACTTGGTTGCATGTTTTTGATTTTGTGCTAAAATCAGTTAATATATTGATTTTTATGCTATTGGTTTATGTTTTTTAAAACTATTGTAAATAATATTCTTGGTTTGGGAAATCTTATTTAAGTCTCGTTAACTAAATATGCACTGTCTGTAATTACTTCGAATAAAAAAAAGGAGCTTTGTCTTGCTTGAGTTTTAGTTAAAATATATGTTGTTTGTTCATTTGCAAAACTTGTTGTACCTTTGCAACCGGATTTAAAATGTATGATGCCGTGAATAGCGGTCGTGTATTCTAGAACACCACGTAAAAAACAGGAGTATGAAACAAAAAGTATCTGTACCTTTTATGTTGCTGGGCATTCTGTTCAATGTATGCCTGATTGCAGCCAATCTTCTTGAGACTAAAGTTATCCAGGTTTTTGGTATTACCGTAACAGCCGGATTGCTGGTCTTCCCGATTTCTTATATTATCAACGATTGCATAGCCGAGGTTTGGGGCTTTCGTAAAGCCCGCCTGATTATCTGGAGCGGTTTTGCCATGAACTTTTTTGTGGTAATGCTGGGACTGATAGCCGTGGCGTTGCCTGCCGCCCCTTTCTGGGATGGTGCCGCGCATTTCAATTTCGTTTTTGGAATGGCGCCCCGTATTGTCATAGCCAGTCTGACGGCATTCTTGGTGGGCTCTTTTCTGAATGCCTACGTAATGAGCCGCATGAAACTGGCAAGCAACGGGCGTAATTTCTCCGCACGTGCCATTTGGTCGACGGTGGTTGGTGAGACGGCAGACTCGTTGATTTTCTTTCCGGTTGCGTTCGGAGGAATCATTGCATGGCGGGAGTTGCTGGTGATGATGTGTATCCAGATTCTGCTGAAGTCCATGTACGAGGTATTGATACTGCCTGTGACTATCCGTGTGGTAAAAGCTATTAAGCGGATAGACGGTAGTGATGTCTATGATGAAGGCATCTCCTATAAAGTATGGAAAATAGGCGATATTTAAAGCCCCTTACCCGTAGTGAGGGGAAATCAGTTATTATGTCAAACAAATAATTAGCAATGCCCTCTCTGTTTCCCTCCCTACGGGGGAGGGCAAGGGGAGAGGCTTTTAACAAGATGAATAGGGACACTGCTTTGGTGGTATTCAGTGGCGGGCAGGACTCGACCACTTGCCTCTTTTGGGCAAAACGTGAATTTAAGAAAGTGTATGCGCTGAGTTTTCTGTATGGACAGAAACATCAGAAGGAAGTGGACTTGGCGAGGGCCATTGCCCGTAAGGCAGGTGTGGAGTTCGAAGTAATGGATGTTTCCTTTATCGGCCGGCTGGGACATAACTCATTGACAGATGCCGGCATGGAGATGGACCAGGAGAAGCCGGCAGACAGCTTTCCGAATACTTTTGTGCCGGGACGCAATCTGTTTTTCCTGAGTATAGCCGCCGTCTACGCCCGCGAGCGGGGGATTAGTCATATTGTGACGGGGGTGTCGCAGACCGATTTCAGCGGTTATCCCGATTGCCGGGATGCTTTCATCAAGTCGCTTAACGTGACGCTGAACCTGGCTATGGACGAGCAATTCGTACTGCACACACCACTGATGTGGATTGACAAAGCGGAGACCTGGGCGCTGGCAGACGAGCTTGGAGTGCTCGAACTTATACGTCACGAAACGCTGACTTGTTATAACGGTATCCCGGGAGATGGTTGTGGACACTGCCCGGCATGCACGTTGCGCAGAGAAGGATTGGAAAAGTTTTTGGCTTCTACTAAATGAGGCACACTTGTATCACTAAAAATATATGGCTATGACAGAATTGAAAGACCAACTTTCCCTTTTGGGGAGAAAGACAGAATACCGTCAGGACTATGCCCCCGAAGTATTGGAGGCATTTGATAACAAGCATCCCGGCAATGACTACTGGGTGCGTTTCAACTGCCCCGAATTCACCAGCCTCTGTCCCATCACGGGGCAACCGGACTTTGCAGAAATCCGTATTTGCTATATCCCCGATGTCAAGATGGTAGAGAGCAAGAGTTTGAAACTCTACTTGTTCAGCTTCCGCAATCATGGTGCTTTCCACGAGGATTGCGTGAACATCATAATGAAAGACCTCATTCATTTGATGAACCCTAAGTATATTGAGGTGACGGGTATCTTCACCCCGCGCGGAGGCATCTCCATTTATCCGTATGCCAATTACGGACGTCCCGGCACGAAGTTCGAGCAGATGGCAGAGCATCGTTTGATGAACCGTGAATGAGGACTGTTTTTGAAGGCCTCCGTAAATAATAAAGGGAGGCTTTGGGAGCAAATGATTGTTGCGCCGCTATATTTTATATTCTTGCTTACTAAAAACTATTCGTCCGACATATGTTTAATTATCGTCCAACAGCTATCGGACGATAATTAAACATATGTCGGACGATAATGTAACGACTGTCGGACGAATAGTCTTTAGTCAATGAAACATTAACCTGCTACCATCTTGGAAAGAATCTTTCCTATAGAGGATAGTAGGGGATGACTTTTGCAAAGATATAGACGATTCTTTAATAAAAATAGCGCCTTTTCCCAAAGACGCTATTCCCTCTTTATGACTTATTCACTACAAAGGGTTATTTTATTCTTTTGTAGCCATAGACAGCAAGGTTACCCAGTTCTTCTTCGATGCGCAACAGTTGGTTGTACTTCGCCATGCGGTCGGAGCGGCTCAGAGAACCGGTCTTGATTTGTCCGCTGTTGGTGGCAACGGCAATGTCTGCAATGGTGGCGTCCTCGGTTTCGCCGGAACGGTGAGAAGTCACTGTGGTATAACCGTGGCGGTGTGCCATTTCGATAGCATCCAGCGTTTCACTGAGTGAACCGATTTGATTGACTTTGATAAGGATGGAATTGGCGCAGCCCATGGCAATGCCTTTTTCAAGGAATTCCACGTTAGTCACGAACAGGTCGTCGCCAACCAGCTGGCAACGGTTGCCGATGCGTTCGGTCAACTTCTTCCAGCCTTCCCAGTCGTTTTCGCTCATGCCATCCTCGATGGAGTCAATCGGGTAGTTATTAATCAAATCTTCCAAGTAAGCTATTTGTTCGTCGGCAGTACGTTTTTTACCATTTTCGCCTTCAAAGATGGAGTAGTCATAGATACCGTTCTTAAAGAACTCGGATGAGGCACAGTCCATACCGATTTTCACATCCTTGCCCGGTTCGTAGCCGGCAGCCTTGATGGCGCTCATGATGGAGTCCAGCGCATCTTCTGTGCCTGCCAGTGCCGGTGCAAAACCGCCTTCGTCACCTACGGCAGTGCTGAGGCCGCGGTCGTGCAACACTTTTTTCAAGGCGTGGAATACTTCGGCTCCCATGCGCAGGCCTTCACGGAAGGAAGAGGCGCCTACCGGCCGAATCATAAATTCTTGGAAAGCGATAGGAGCGTCGCTGTGTGAACCTCCATTGATGATATTCATCATCGGGACCGGCATTACGTAGGTATTTACTCCACCGATATATCTGTATAAAGGTATATCGAGATAATTGGCGGCGGCTTTGGCTACTGCCAGTGAGACACCCAGAATGGCATTGGCACCCAGCTTGGATTTGGTAGGCGTGCCGTCCAACTCAAGCATCTTGTGGTCGATGGCACGCTGTTCCAGTGACGACCAGCCAATCAGTGCCGGTGCGATTATCTTGTTGACGTTTTCTACTGCTTTCAGTGTACCTTTACCACCGTAGCGTTGCTTGTCGCCATCGCGAAGTTCCAGCGCTTCGTGCTCGCCGGTAGAAGCACCGGAAGGCACTGCTGCGCGTCCCATAACACCACATTCCAGAATAACGTCCACTTCTACTGTGGGATTGCCGCGTGAATCAAGGATTTCACGGGCTACAATCTTTTCAATTTTCATACTTAAACTTTAATAATTTATTGTCCGTTGTCTTGTTTTAATTTGCAGCAAAGGTCGTACAAAAAGGCATATTGGGCAATACCTATAAATAGGGGTTTTTCATTTCCCGGCTCCTCTTTTTTTAGATTTATTATTGATAATACCCATCAATGGTGATTGCGTAATATGATATATACGATAAATCCACTCCATATAATTACCTACAATAAGCGATTGCACAGCTGGCTGTTAATAATGACCTTTGCACCGGTTTACTAACAACATTATAATTATTATAAAATTGAAAGCATATACACTTAAATTCTCGCTGCTGTTTTTCCTTCTGTTGGCTTCTCTGTCTGTACATGCGCAGAGGAGAGGAGGGATGATTTCGGGTAGAATCATTTCTACGGAAAAAGAAACGGTGGATTTTGCGACTGTTTATCTGAAAGGGACGAGTTATGGAGGAACCACGAATCAGGAAGGCCTCTATCACATCAAGGCGCCTGCCGGCGACTATACGCTGGTGGTGTCTGCCGTAGGTTATACAAAGGTGGAGAAAAAGGTGAAACTGGTCAATGATGAGCGGATGAAGCTGAACATAACCATCGCTCCCGAAACGCAACAGCTGGACGAGGTGACTATCGTTTCTACCGGAGTAAGCCGGGTGAAGAGGTCGGCATTCAATGCTGTGGCAGTCGATACAAAGGAACTCCAGAACACCACGAAGAATCTGAGCGATGCCTTGACCAAGGCTCCGGGCATGAAACTCCGTGAGTCGGGTGGGGTAGGTTCGGATATGCAGTTGATGCTGGACGGTTTTAGCGGAAAGCACGTCAAGGTGTTCATTGACGGTGTGCCGCAGGAAGGTGTGGGAAGCTCCTTCAGCCTGAACAATATTCCGGTGAGCTTTGCCGACCGTATAGAGGTATATAAGGGTGTAGTTCCCGTGGGCTTCGGTACGGATGCCATTGGCGGTGTCATCAATATTGTTACCAACAAGAAACGCCGGAACTGGTTCCTGGATGCTTCTTATTCTTACGGCTCGTTCAATACCCACCGCTCATACGTTAACTTCGGACAGACTTTCAAGAACGGTTTCAGCTATGAAATCAATGCCTTTCAAAACTACTCGGACAACGATTATCATGTAGATGCGCCGGTAAAGGATTTTGAGACGGGCAGTTTCAACGAAAGTGAGAAGGTGCGCGTGAAGCGTTTCAATGATACTTACCACAACGAAGCCATTGTGGCCAAAGCGGGTATTGTGGACAAAAGTTGGGCAGACCGGCTGATGTTCGGTTTCACCTATTCGCACATGTACAAGGACATACAGACCGGTGTACGCCAGAAGACAGTCTTCGGAGAAAAGCACCGCTTCGGCCATTCACTAATGCCTTCGATGGAATACAGCAAACGCAACTTGATAATCAAGGGGCTGGATATGGTGTTGACAGCCAACTACAATCGCAATGCCACTACGAATGTGGATACTGCCCGCTATGAATACAACTGGCTTGGTGAGAAACATCCGCTGAACAGTCCCGGCGAACAGTCCCGCCAGTATTCCCGTGCCGATAATGACAATTGGAACGGTACATTGACCTTGAATTACCGCATTGCCAGAGTCCACATGCTGACTTTCAATCATGTGTTGAGTGCATTCCAGCGTGATAATACTTCACTGTTGGCGGTGGAAGAACAGACGGATGCCATTGCCAAGCAGACCCGCAAGAATATCTCCGGTTTGTCATACCGCCTGATGCCTTCCGAAAAGTGGAACTTCTCGGCATTCGGCAAATACTACCGCCAGTATGTGGCAGGACCTATGGCCGAGGATGATACCGGTAGTAATTATGTACGCACCAGCCGTACGGTAGACTCTTGGGGATATGGTGCTGCCGGAACCTATTTCATCCTGCCCGGCTTGCAGGCGAAGCTCTCTTATGAAAAAGCTTACCGCCTGCCCACTATCGAAGAGATGTTTGGTGACGAAGACCTGGAGAGTGGAGACATCGGCATCCGTCCCGAGAAAAGTGACAACATCAACTTGAACCTGAGTTATTCCCGGAGTTTTGGAAAACATTCCGTCTACGTGGAAGGCGGTGTGGTATACCGCAATACGAAGGATTATATCCAGCGCAATATCCAGGACTTGAGCGGAGGAAAAGAAGGGGCCACTTATACCAACTACGGCAAGGTGCTGACGAAGGGATACAATGTATCGGCACGCTATGGCTTCGGACGCTGGCTGAGTGTGGGCGGCAACTTCACGCAGATGAATGTGCGTGACAATGAGAAGATGCAAATCGGCAGTACCGGCAACTCTGTGGAAAATCTCGGTTACAAGGCACGCATTCCCAATGTGCCCTATCAGTTTGCTGATTTTGACGTAAACTTCTATTGGCGCGACCTCTGGAAGAAAGGGAATATGCTGTCCGTGACTTACGACAACCAGTACATGCACAGCTTCTCCTACTATTCGCAGGCCATCGGTAGCAAGAACAAGGATTTCATGGTACCCGACCAGTTCTCCCATAACCTGACATTGAGCTATAGTCTGAAGAATGGCCGCTATAATATCTCGTTTGAATGCCGCAACTTCACGAACGAGGATTTGTACGACAATTTCAGTCTTCAGAAAGCCGGGCGTGCGTTCTATGGCAAGGTACGTGTACATTTTGGTGATTAATAAATATAATGGTTTTAATAGGTGTAATTAATAAGAAGAACAAATGAAGAAGAATTATCTTTTGTCCGGCCTCTTGGCAATGGCAATGACCGGAATGGCTTTAATTTCTTGTACAGACACAGACGAACCGGGTTCCGGCTCCGGTTCCGGTTCAAAGGGTAACTATGTGATAGCTGCCACGGCTACAGTTTCAGGTAGCTCCGTTCCTGTCCTGCTGACAGCCGAGTCACTGGAAAGCGGTGAAATTACTGCTGCCGGCAATGGCCTTGTGAACGATGGGGCTACTTACTGGGTGTTCTACGGAAACAAATATCTGTATGCCTTGAACTATCACCAGGGAAATGCAGGCACTACCCAGTCGTTCATTATGAATACAAACGGTGAACTGGAAAAACGTAGCCAGGAGTATAACGTCAATCGTTTCACTACCTACGGCTATTATGACCAATTTATAATGACGACTTCTACCGGCGACGGCCCTACGGAACTGAATGATGCAAATGGATATACTCCCCAATCTTTTTTGATTTCCTATCTGGATGTCGAGAAACAGACTTATACAAAGAACTCGGTAACAAAGGATACTCCATTTCTTGCCGAAAATTTCCTTGAAAATGGTGAATACGTAACACTGGCCGGTATAGAACAAGTGGGCAGTAAGGTTTATGCAGCAGCCATTCCCATGGGGCTTAGCCAGTATGGTTGCATGCAGAAGAACGAAGACGGTAGCTACAAGTGGGTGCTTTCCGGTAATGAGGATTTAATAAAGACAGAATCCGGCGGGCAGGGTAGCGGTGCCTATGAGAAGGACGAATTGCAATGGACCCAGTATCCTAATGAATGCCATATCGCTATCTTTGGTGATCAGACACTGAATTCTCATAAGGTCATCACTACAGACAAAATCAGTTATGCTGCCGGACGTAACCGTTCACAGTACTACCAGATGAACTGGCTTGCCGACGACGGCTATGTATATGTATTTTCTCCGAGCTATGCCAAGACCATGAGTGATTCGCGTCAGCAGACTACATTGCCTGCTGGAGTTGTACGCATCGATACCAAAGCAGAAGAATTTGATGCCGCTTATTACTATAATCTTGAAGAGAAAGCCAATGGCGCCTCTTTCTTGCGGACTTGGTATATTTCAGGTAATTATTTCCTGCTGCTGATGTATGATAAGGCAATTACGGCATCAGACAAGGTTGCCAACCAACTTGCCGTCTTCAATGCCTCCACCGGAGCTTTGACTTATGTGAACGGCCTTCCAAGCGATGTCTCTGGCTTTGGTAATACCCCGTACATGGAAAATGGCAACGCATATGTGGCAGTCACTACCTCTTCCGGCTATCCTGCCATCTATAAGGTAGACCCTGCCAATGCAACGGCTACCAAAGGGCTGGTGGTCAATGCAACCCAACTGAACGGTGTAGGTAAACTGGAATAAAGGTTCTGATATGAAATGAATAAGAGAACATACTTATGAAGAAAATTTTCAGTAAGATACATTTATGGCTTTCAGTCCCCTTCGGACTGTTGATTACCCTTATCTGCTTCTCCGGTGCCATGCTGGTATTCGAGACGGAAGTGATGGAGCTTTGCCGCCGCGACCTCTACTATGTAGAAAAAGCCGGACCGGCACCGCTTCCCATGAGCCGGTTGGCCGAAAAAGTAGCCGCTACTTTGCCGGATAGTGTCTCTGTGACGGGTATCACTGCATCGTCCAATCCGGAACGTGCCTGGCAGGTGAATCTTTCCAAACCTCGTCGTGCCTCCGTCTATGTGGACCAGTACACGGGTGAGGTGAAGGGCCGGTATGAGCGTGCGCCGTTTTTCATGACCATGTTCCGCCTGCACCGCTGGCTGTTGGACAGCATGAAGCCCGATGGAAGTATCTTCTGGGGGAAAATGATTGTGGGCACTGCCACACTGATGCTTGTCTTTGTGCTGCTGTCAGGCGTTGTCATCTGGTGGCCCCGTACAAAAAAGGCTTTAAAGAACAGTCTGAAGATTGTTGCCGGTAAAGGTTGGCGCCGGTTCTGGTACGACCTGCATGTGGCAGGCGGCATGTACACGCTGATTTTTCTGTTGGCGATGGCACTTACGGGACTGACATGGTCTTTCTCCTGGTATCGCACCGGCTTCTACAAAGTTTTTGGAGTGGAAACCATGCAAGGGGGTGGAGGACATGGTGCTCAGGCACAAACTGCTGCCCACGGAGGAGATAGGGCTCAAGGCAGGTCTGGTGGCGAGAATCGTGAAAGAAAGCCTTTCTCTCCTTTTGCAAACTGGCAGAAGGTTTACGAAGAACTGAAGGAGCTTAGTCCTGATTATAAACAGATAACCGTATCGCGTGGCTCTGCTACAGTCTCCTTCAATCGGTTGGGCAACCGTCGTGCTGCCGACCGCTATACGTTCAATCCCCGTAATGGTGAAATCACCGGGACTACCTTATATAAGGATGCCGACACTTCCGGGAAAATCCGTGGCTGGATATACTCCGTCCATGTAGGCAGTTGGGGAGGATGGGCCACCCGCATCTTGAGCTTTCTGGCCGCTTTGATTGGCGCAAGCCTGCCGTTGACGGGCTATTATCTTTGGATTCGAAGATTGGTCCGGAAGAGTGGCAGAAAAGTGAATGTTCAATTAAAGAAAGCAGCTTAAAAAAAGCAGGCAGTTTTATAAAAGGATGAAGATGTCCACAAGATGCGCAGGCGTGCGTGTTTTGTGGACATCTTCATATAGGTATGCGTGAGAATGAATGCTTTATTAAAAATACCGAAAAATAAATGGAAAAATGTAATCATGATTACACTTTTTTAGATTGTAACTGCCTATTTTTGCTGAAAATATTCATTTTATGGCGAAGTTACCAATCATAAGTAAACTATTTCCATCCTACAGGTGGAAAGTAACGGCACTCATTGTTTGCGGTGTCCTCGTCGGCAGCGGAGGCTTGTTTATGTATCTTCTCCGGGCGCACACTTATCTGGGAGATGACCCTGCGGCATGTGTCAACTGCCACATCATGGCTCCCTATTATGCAACCTGGATGCACAGCTCCCACAGCCGGGATGCCACTTGCAACGATTGCCATGTCCCTCATGAGAATATGGTAAAGAAATGGATGTTTAAGGGAATGGACGGCATGAAGCACGTAGGTGCCTTTCTCACTAAAAGCGAACCGCAGGCCATCCAAGCCGAGGAAGCCAGTGCGCAGGTCATTATGAATAATTGCATCCGTTGCCATACGCAACTGACCAACGAGTTTGTGGATGTCGGCAGGATAGACTACATGATGACCCTCATCGGCGACGGAAAGGCATGCTGGGACTGCCACCGTGATGTGCCTCATGGTGGAATGAACAGCCTCTCGTCCACGCCCGCTGCACTGGTACCCTATCCGGAATCTCCCGTACCGGAGTGGTTGCAGAAACTGATAAAGGAATAATGACAACTCAAGTTTCGCAAGTTCAAGAACTTGCTTTCAGTGAACAAGTACACAAGGCTTTTCCTTGTAATCACTTTAAAAAGCAAGATATAGACAAAGGGCTGTTTATCCCTCCTTGTAGCCTTGTCAATTTGTTCACTGAAAGCAGGTCAAAGACATGAGAAACTTGAATAACAATAAATCTTCATATATATGGAAAAGAGATTAAAATCATGGCAAGGATGGCTGTTGTTCGGTGGTTCAATGGTCGTTGTATTTGTCTTGGGTCTATGCGTTTCTGCCTTGATGGAGCGCAGGGCCGAGCTGGCAAGTGTATTCAATAACCGCAAAACTGTGATTGAAGGAATTGAGGCACGCAACGAAGTCTTCAAGAGTGACTTTCCACGTGAGTATCAGACGTGGACTGAAACCGCCAAGACCGACTTCCAGAGTGAATTCAATGGAAATGTGGCTGTGGATGTATTGGAACAGCGTCCCGAAATGGTGATACTTTGGGCTGGATATGCCTTCTCCAAAGACTATTCCACTCCGCGCGGACACATGCATGCCATCGAGGATATTACGGCAACCCTGCGTACCGGTGCGCCTGCCACTGATGCAGATGGTCCGCAACCGTCCACTTGCTGGACTTGCAAGAGTCCCGATGTCCCCCGTATGATGGAAGCCATCGGTGTGGATGCTTTCTATAATAATAAGTGGGGCGCTTTGGGTGGTGAAATTGTAAATCCGATTGGTTGTGCGGACTGCCACGAACCGGAAAATATGAATCTGCATATCAGCCGTCCGGCTCTGATAGAAGCTTTTGAACGTCAGGGCAAGGATATTACCGAGGCCACTCCGCAGGAGATGCGCTCGCTGGTATGTGCACAGTGCCACGTGGAATATTACTTCAAGGGTGACGGCAAGTACCTGACTTTCCCCTGGGACAAAGGTTTTACGGTGGAAGACATGGAAGCCTATTATGATGAGGCCGGTTTCTACGACTATATACATAAGTTGAGCCGTACCCCCATCCTGAAAGCGCAACACCCCGATTTTGAAATAGCCCGGATGGGCATTCACGGTCAGCGTGGCGTATCGTGTGCGGACTGCCACATGCCCTATAAGAGTGAAGGTGGCGTGAAGTTCAGCGACCACCATATACAAAGTCCGTTGGCTATGATAGACCGTACCTGCCAAACCTGCCATCGCGAAAGTGAGGAGACTTTGCGCAACAATGTCTACGAACGCCAGCGCAAGGCCAATGAAATCCGCAACCGCCTTGAACAGGAACTTGCCAAAGCTCATATCGAAGCTAAATTTGCCTGGGACAAGGGAGCTACGGAAGAGCAGATGAAAGAAGTGCTGGCACTGATTCGCCAGGCGCAATGGCGTTGGGACTTCGGTGTGGCATCTCACGGAGGTGCTTTCCATGCACCACAGGAAATCCAGCGTGTCTTGTCTCACGGCTTGGATAGAGCTATGCAGGCGCGTTTGGCTGTCTCCAAAGTGCTGGCAAAGCATGGATATACGGACAATGTTCCCATGCCGGATATCTCTACCAAAGACAAGGCGCAGGAATATATCGGCCTCGATATGGATGCCGAAAGAGCTGCAAAGGACAAATTCTTGAAGACTACCGTACCGGCTTGGTTGGAAAAAGCCAAAGCCAACAACCGGTTAGCACTAAAATAAATTTATTTACGATTGGACGATTTACGATGTACGATTGGGATTACTCCCCGATATGTACATCCCGGATTGACTCTATCAACAATCTAACTCCAATCGTACATCGTACATCGTCAAATCGTAAATCAGAAGATGTGGAAGAAACCGTGGAGGTATAAGGAAGGTTTTATCTGTGGGGCAGGACTGTTCGTCACGGGCTTGCTGTTGCAGTGGAGCGTTGGAGATATTCGTTGGGGCTTGTTTGCGTGGCCGGTCAATGTCATCGTTCTGGTGTTGTTCCTGCTATTGTTGGCATGCATGCATGGATTTCGTAGACGGGTGTACTGTTTCGGATGGCTCAGTCATTATACGGCTGCAGTTTCTTCCCTGGTATGTGTGGCGGTTGTCACTGTCGTTATGGGATTGGTGCGGCAGGTTCCTTCTACCCAGCCTTCGGCAGATGTCATCGGCTTTTCGAAGATGCTTTCTTTCTGGCCGTTCGTGTTGCTTTATATCTGGCTGGTTACTGTCTTGGGACTGACCATTCTCCGTGTATGTATTCCTTTAAAATTGCGTAAGATTCCTTTTCTGCTGAATCATGTCGGCTTGTTTGTCGCCCTCTTGACGGCAACGCTGGGCAATGCAGATATGCAACGACTGAGAATGATTACCCAATTGGGCAAGACTGAATGGCGTGCCACGAATGAGGATGGCAAGCTGACGGAGCTTCCGCTTGCCATTGAACTGAAAGAATTCACCATACATGAATACCCTCCCAAGCTGATGCTGATAAATAATGAGACCGGGCAGGCACTGCCGAAGGATGTGCCGGAACATTTGCTGTTGGAAGAGAAGGTAGAACGGGGGAGGTTGCTGGATTGGGACATCTCTATCCTTCAATCCATTCCGATGGCTGCCTCTGTAGCTGCGGAAGATACCTTGAAGTTTACCGAATTCCATTCGATGGGAGCTACCTATGCTGTTTATCTGAAGGCGGTGAATGCTACCTCCGGACAGTCGAAGGAGGGATGGGTGAGTTGCGGTAGTTTCATGTTTCCTTATAAGGCATTGCGCTTGTCGGAACAGACCAGTCTGGTGATGCCCGAACGTGAGCCGCAGCGATTTGTTTCTGCTGTAACGGTTTATACGCAGTCAGGAGAGGTAGTGGAAGACACAATCGAAGTGAACCGTCCTTTGAAGATATTCGGATGGAACATTTATCAATTAAGCTATGACGAAACGAAAGGACGGTGGAGTGATGTCAGTGTTTTTGAACTGGTACGCGATCCCTGGCTTCCGGCTGTATATGCCGGCATCATAATGATGGTGCTGGGGGCAGTCTGCTTGTTTGTCAATGCACCGAAAGGAACAGAAGAAAGAAAGGAGGAGACGGTATGAGTTGGGATTATTTTGCTCTGTTTGCCATTGTCGCTTTACTTTTCTGGGGATTGGGAGCTTTCGCTGCATGGCGTGGTAAACGTCCGGTAGTGGTATACACTTTGACTTGTCTGGGCTTGGCTGTCTTTTTCAGCTTCATTGTCGGCATGTGGATTTCTTTGGAGCGTCCTCCGATGCGGACGATGGGGGAGACGCGTTTGTGGTATTCATTCTTTCTTCCATTGGCAGGAATCATCACTTACAGTCGTTGGAGGTACAAATGGATTCTCGGTTTCAGTTCCGTCTTGTCCTTGGTGTTTGTCTGCATCAATATTTTTAGGCCCGAAATACACAACAAGACGTTGATGCCCGCTTTGCAGAGTCCGTGGTTCACTCCTCATGTCATTGTCTATATGTTTGCCTATGCCATGCTGGGTGCCGCTACGGTGATGGCTGTCTACCTGCTGTGGTTCAAGAAAAAAGGAATTGAACGGCATGAGATGGCTTTGTGCGATAATCTGACTTATGTAGGACTTGCCTTCATGACACTGGGTATGCTGTCCGGTGCTGTCTGGGCGAAAGCTGCTTGGGGACACTATTGGGCATGGGATCCCAAGGAGACTTGGGCGGCGGCTACCTGGTTCTCCTATCTGGCATATATCCATTTCCGATTGGGATGCCCCGCGGCCTATCGTAAGGCACTGTTTGGCTTGCTTGTATCTTTTCTGTTGTTGCAAATGTGTTGGTATGGCATCAATTACTTGCCCTCGGCACAAGGAGTGAGTGTACATACGTATAACTTAAATTAAAATACTTATGAAAACAGTTTATTTGGCATTAGGCTTATTGCTGTTGCCCGGAATGTTGTGGGCACAAGGTTCGGAGAAAGAGAACGAATTCACCATGTCGATGCAAATCAGACCCCGTGCAGAATACCGTAACGGAGCACAGTTACCACGTTTCGAGGGAGACAAGGCTGCTTCATTTATCAACAACCGTGCACGTCTTTCCATGGAGTATAAACGTTCGGATTTGAGTATGAAGATTTCGGCCCAACATGTAGGCGTATGGGGGCAGGACCCGCAGATAGACACTAACGGGCGTTTCATTATGAACGAAGCATGGGCAAAACTCAACTTTGGTGCCGGTTTCTTTGCACAACTGGGGCGCCAGACCTTGTCTTATGACGACGAACGTATTTTGGGAGGGCTGGACTGGAATGTGGCCGGTCGCTATCACGATGCATTGAAGTTGGGCTATGCCAAGAATGCCCACCAACTGCATTTCATTCTTGCCTTCAACCAGAACAAGGAAAAGGCAAAAGGCGGTACCTATTATTATGACGGTGCACAACCTTATAAGAATATGCAGACCCTTTGGTATCATTATGCGGCGCAAACCCCCAACCTTGATGTCTCTTTGTTATTCATGAATCTGGGCCTGGAAACCGGTGATGCAGAAACAGAAACTTCCCATACCCGCTATTTGCAGACGTTCGGTACTTACGTGACTTATCAGCCGGAATCGGGAAATTGGCTACCTGTGCAGGCTGCTTTCTATTATCAGACCGGAAAGAACAAGAATGCGCAGAGTGTATCTGCCTTTATGGTAAACGTGAAGGCTGCCTATGCCATAGACAAGCAATGGAGTGTGAGCTTGGGTTATGATTATCTGAGTGGCAGTGACGGGAAAGGTGACAAGTTCAAAGCATTCGATCCTCTTTACGGAACACATCATAAGTTCTATGGAGCGATGGACTATTTCTATGCTTCTGCTTGGCAGGGAGTAGCTCCCGGTTTGCAGGATGCCCAGTTGGGTGTCAACTTCAAGACATCCAAGCAGGTGAGTATGCAACTGAATTATCACTATTTTGCTACTGCTGCCAAGCTGGATGATGTAAAAAAGGGATTGGGTTCGGAGATGGACTATCAGCTTGACTGGAATGTGATGAAGGACGTGAAGCTTTCTGCCGGTTACTCCATTATGCGGGGTACGAAGTCTATGGACGTGGTGAAAGGCGGCGACCATAAACGCTGGCAGGATTGGGGCTGGGTATCTGTCAACATCAATCCGAGAATCTTGTTTGTAAAATGGTAGTTTAGATATACTCTTTCAGAGCTGCTTCATTCAATACCTCAATTTTCTTACCCGTCATTAGGATAATACCTTCTTTGGTCATCTTATTGATTTCCTTTGAAAGTGCCGGGCGGGTTACATTGAGGTATTCTGCCAGCTCAGATTGGGTATGCGCAATGGTGATGCTGGTAGAGTTGGAAATTCTGTTTTCAAACAGATAGACGACAAACCTTTCGCGGACTGTTTTGCGGGAAAGGGTTTTTAATCGCGAAACCGTGCAGGCATTGCAATTTCCCGTTATGCAAAGGAAGTTGTGCAGCACTTTGGGATCCTGGCTGATAAGCTTGAAGGTGGATTCTTTGGTGGCAGTGAATAGGATACAGTCTTCAATGGCAGTAAAAGTTGCCGGCAGTGTGGTGTTGCTGCCGAAGAGATGGGGAGTGGCAAAGGCCCGGGGGGCAACGATGTATTCTACCATAACTTTATTGCCCAGACCGTCTATAATATCTACACGCAATTTACCTTCCAATAGTATATATAGCTTCTTGCAGGGGGTGCCTTGCCGGGCAACTATATCTTTCTTGTCTATAGAATAGACTGAATATTCCAGTTTCTCAAGCAGCGATTGCTTGATATTATGTGGCAAATCCCTTAGTAGAGGGATTTGGAACAACAACTGTTCGTACTTTTCATCCAGTAGAATCTTTTCCATAGCTTTTTATTCTTGGACAAAGGTAAGAATAATATATAAGTGCGAACGTTTTTTATAAATACTTTTGGGCGGAGACTGCATTTATCCGCATTTCCTTCTCTTCCATTCGGATGCACCCTTCGCTTGCCAGTTCCGATAAGGCACGTGCCAGCGAGGGACGCGCCACTCCCAGTATTTGTGCCACTTCCTGCTGGTTGAGTATCGTGCCATGCATGCGTAGATAGTTCAGTATACGCGATTTCAGACTTTGTAGGGCAAAGGCATTTAGCTTTTTGGAGAGAAATAGGGTTCTGTCCGATACCAGTTGCAGAAAGTTGCGCATCACAGCGGGGTGTTGATGCAGGAATTCCAGGAAAATGTTCTTGTTTATAACGAGTATCTCACATTTCTCTTTAGCTTCGATATTTACCGGGAAGCGGTTTTCGGAGGCAAAGACAAAAGCCGGGGCAAGCAGTTGCGGGGCTTTCAGCGTTTCGATGGTGAGTTGCTTCCCCTCCGCACTGACCATTTGGGTACGCACACTGCCGTTGCACAATATGAATAGAGAACGATATGCTTCTCCCTGCATGGCAATGAAGTCAGCAGGTTTGTATTGCCTGTGTGCATGTTCGGGTGCCAGGATGAGGGATAATAATTCTTCTTCTGTTATGTCTTGGAAAGGAGGCATTTCCAATAATGTATGGATTTCCATTCTTTTTTTACTTTTTTGTGATTCGATGTAACATTCGTGACAGTTTGTGCGTTGTAGAACTCTCATCTTTGCACAAAGATAATGCAAATCGAATGCAATAGAACATAAGCCTGCTTATTTTTATTGCTGAGGTGCTGCTTATCTTATCAAAAGATTATGCAAACTTTTAAATGAATAGGAATATGGAACCAAACATGTTTTGTTATCAATGTCAGGAGACAGCCAAAGGAACCGGCTGTATATTGAAAGGTGTATGTGGAAAAGAAAGTCATACGGCTCAAGCTATGGACTTGTTACTGTTTGTAGTCAGGGGTATCTCTGTTGTTGCCGATACATTACGCAAGGCAGATTCTCCAGTCTCTGAAGAAGTGAATATTTTTGTGACGGATGCTTTGTTTTGTACTATCACGAATGCGAATTTCGATGATGAAAGCATCTTGAAACGGGTGGATAGGGGACTTGCTTTGCGTAATGGATTGATTCAAGAGACCAAGCACAACAAAGTGTTCCTACCCCAAGTAGATGAACTGACTTGGCAGGGAACGCGTGACGACTATGCCGAGAAAGCGAAGACAGTAGGTGTTCTGCGTGAACAGAATGAAGACCTCCGTTCGTTGAAAGAATTGCTTGTCTATGGTTTGAAAGGTATGGCAGCTTATCTGGAGCATGCTATGCGCTTGGGATTCAATGATGATACAGTTCATGTTTTCATGC
The DNA here is from genome assembly GCF_003603395.1 of Bacteroides sp. AM44-19. Classification (NCBI taxonomy): domain Bacteria; kingdom Pseudomonadati; phylum Bacteroidota; class Bacteroidia; order Bacteroidales; family Bacteroidaceae; genus Bacteroides; species Bacteroides sp. AM44-19. Next base: position 100,427 of record NZ_QTNB01000013.1, read on the forward strand.
AGCGTGCACTGGCTACCATTGCGGTTGAGTCTCTATCGGCAGAGGAATGGGTGAAGCTGGTTCTCGAAGCTGGTGAGTTCGGAGTAAAGACAATGGCTCTACTGGATGCTGCCAATACCGGTACTTACGGTAATCCCGAAATTACAAAGGTGAATATCGGTGTGAAGAATCGTCCGGGAATTTTGATTAGCGGCCATGACTTGAAGGATATGGAAGAATTATTGAGACAGACAGAAGGTACGGGGATAGACGTCTATACACATGGTGAAATGCTGCCTGCCCACTATTATCCTGCTTTCAAGAAATATTCTCATTTTGTAGGCAACTATGGCAATGCCTGGTGGAAACAGCGTGAAGAATTCACTTCCTTCAACGGACCGATTCTGTTTACCACCAACTGCATCGTTCCTCCTTTGGCTAATGCAGTGTATAAAGAGCGTATGTTCATCACCAACTCTACCGGTTATCCGGGTTGCAAGTATATCGATAAGGATGCGGAAGGCAGGAAAGACTTCTCTGAAATCATAGAGATTGCCAAACAATGCCAGCCGCCGGTGGAGATAGAGCATGGAGAGATTATCGGTGGTTTTGCCCATAACCAGGTACTGCAACTGGCAGACAAGGTGGTAGATGCCGTGAAGACCGGAGCCATACGCCGCTTTATCGTAATGGCAGGCTGTGACGGACGTATGAAGAGCCGCGATTACTATACGGAGTTTGCCAAAGCCTTGCCGCAAGATACCGTTATCCTGACCGCAGGTTGTGCCAAATACCGTTATAATAAACTTGGTTTGGGAGACATCAACGGCATTCCCCGTGTATTGGATGCCGGACAGTGCAATGACAGTTATTCACTGGCCGTGATAGCCATGAAGCTGAAAGAAGTATTCCGGCTGAATGACATCAACGAACTTCCCATTGTCTACAACATAGCATGGTACGAACAGAAGGCGGTTATTGTATTGTTGGCATTACTGAGTCTCGGGGTGAAGGATATTCACTTAGGCCCCACATTGCCCGCTTTCCTTTCTCCGAATGTTGTGAAGGTACTGGTTGATATGTTTCATATCGCAGGTATCGGTAGTGTGGAAGATGATTTGAAAAAATTCGGATTATAAATAAAGATGGTAGGGTGTTATATCACCCTATCACTTTATCCTTTTATCACGTTATTTATCGCTTCTTCCGTTCCGCAGAATGGCCCGTGTGATTGTAGTTTTATGGTGCACATGGCGGCAGCAAAGCATCCCGCTTCCCGGTGGGATGCACCTTTGTTGCGCATATACAGATACCCCACCATATAGGTGTCTCCACATCCTGTTGCATCTGTAATCTGAAGGGCAGGATAGGCGGGGATTTCGTGAAATTCTCCTTGGGCATATATCAGCGAACCTTTATCTCCCAGGGTCAGCAGCACTTCCTTGACGCCCCAGTCTGCAATCAGCAATGCGGCTTCGTGCGGTTCACTGCATCCGGTCAGTACTTCCATTTCAGCTTCGTTGGCTTTCAGAATATGGATATACTTCAATGCTTCTTTCTTTTCCGGCCAGTCTACTGCCAGCACTTTTTCATTATCCACTTTGCGGAGAAATCCCTGCACATCTACCGAGAGGAGTCCCTTTCCGGACAAGAACTTGATGACCTCCAAAGAGAAGTCGTCGGCAAGCAGACTGCCCAAGTGGATAATCCGTGCATCGGTATCTTTCAAACCTTCCACGGTGAAAGGGTCTGCTTTTGCCGTGACACGTTGTGTACGTTCGTTCTGGTTTTCTCCATAAATATTCTCGAAACAGACGGAATGTGTGCTGTGCAAGGCTTTGACGGAAATACCTTCTTTCCGAATGTCTTCCACAATGCCCATGTCAGTATCAGCCAAAGCTGTTACCAATAAAAAATCGTTAGCATTCAAGTGCTTGATGGCATGTGCGAAGTAGAAGGAGGTGCCTCCCGGCATATATATGGTATTTTTAGGGGTTACGACTTTATCTTGGGTAATATAACCGATGCAACATAGACTGTGTGTGTTCATTTCTTTGTTGGCTTTTTATTGCTTTATTGTATTGATTCCGTAAATTGGGCGCGAAGATAGTGATTTAATAACAATTCGACTATATTTGCAGCTGTAAATGTAGCCTCATTGAATATGAATTCATTAAAAACGAAAAGAGTACGTATGATAGTTGGCATTATAGTGGGTATTGTGGCTGTTGCGGTCATAGTGGGATTCGTTTTTGTCAATCAGCCGAGTTTCGGGAGGGCTCCTCAAGGAGAACGGTTGGAGAGGATTAAGAAGTCGCCTCATTACAAAGACGGAGAATTCCGGAATCTGCACAGTACGATGATGATGACTTCCCAAAAGGGACGTTTGGGAGCTTTCTGGGGATTCTTATTTAAGAAAGAAACCGATTTGCGTCCTGAAACGGAGATTCCGGTTATAAAGACGGACCTCAGCAAGATAAGCAAGGACGAGAATGTATTGGTATGGTTCGGACATTCATCCTATTTTATCCAGATAGACGGAAAGCGTATACTGGTAGACCCCGTATTTTGTGGGGCTTCTCCGGTTTCGTTTGTAAACAAGCCGTTCAAGGGGGCGGATGCCTACAAGCCTGCCGATATGCCGGAGATTGACTATCTGGTGATATCACATGACCATTGGGATCATCTGGATTATGAAACGGTGATGCAGCTGAAAAATCGGGTAGATAAGGTGGTCTGTCCTTTGGGGGTAGGTGAACATTTCGAGTATTGGGGATTTGACAAATCATCCCTGGTTGAGCTAGATTGGTTTGAAGATACTGTACTGGATAAGGGATTTCTGCTTCATTGCTTGCCCGCCCGGCATTTTTCGGGCCGCTCGTTGAAAGCGAATCAGGCACTATGGGCCTCTTTCCTTATCGAAACCCCTTCGCAGAAGATTTATATGGGCGGTGATAGTGGATATGATACGCATTTTGCCGAAATAGGCAAGCAATATCCTGGCATTGACCTTGCCATATTGGAGAATGGGCAGTATAACGAAGATTGGAAATATATCCATACCATGCCCCAATATTTGGGACAAGTGGCCAGGGACTTGAATGCGGAAAAGATTCTGACTGTCCATCATTCCAAATATGCTTTGGCTAGACACCGCTGGGACGAACCGTTGAAGAATGCCATGAATCTGAAAGAGAAAGACTCTTTGAACGTGTTGATGCCTATTATAGGGGAAGTGGTCCGGTTAAAATAATGAACGATATTGATTAGCTATTGACGAGTTATTAACGGAAATATATATCCCTATCGAAAATAAAAGTAAGATAATATGTTGGAATTACCCGAAGTTATCACCCTGAGCAAACAAGTGAACAACGCCTTGAGCGGTAAAACAATCACGCAGGTATTCAATGCCACCAAACCGCATAAGTTTACGTTCTATAACGGCAATCCGTCGGAGTATGGTAAACTGCTCGTAGGTAAAACCATCCTTTCATCCGAAGGATATGGCATGTTTGTCAATTTCAATCTTTCGGATAATGTGATCATGAATATAGGCGACGGAGTCAGTGTCCGTTATTACAATGCGGGAGATAAGATTCCTGCCAATTACCAGTTGTTGCTGACGTTTAATGATGATTCATTCCTTGTCTTCACGGTTGTAATGTATGGTTTTATCAATGTTTATCCTGATAGCTATATCGACAATAAGTACTATAAATTGAGTCGGGAAAGCATTTCGCCGTTGAGCGATAAATACACCGAAGCGGAATTTGAGAAACTCGTTGCCGAAGCAAAGAAGACCCTCTCTGCTAAAGCTCTATTAGCAACCAATCAGCGTATTCCCGGTGTAGGTAACGGCGTAACGCAGGATATTCTGTTCAATGCACGGATAAATCCCAAACAGAAAGTGCTACTTCTGTCGGATAATCAGAAAGACGTTCTTTTTAATGCTCTAAAAGAAACATTGGTGGATATGACGTTCGAGGGCGGACGCGATACGCAAACAGATCTTTATGGCAACGCCGGAGGTTACAAAACCATTCTTTCTGCCAAAACATGGAAGAATCCTTGTCTCCGTTGTGGCAGTACCATCATAAAAGAGGCTTATATGGGTGGTTCGGTATATTATTGCCCAACGTGTCAACAGATAAAAGAATAAATGTCCACATTCTGTTAGCTCCCTTTATGTACGATGCAAGGAATTAATATTCTGTATAACAGTTTATTAATTCCTTGTATCGCATTCTGTTAATATCGTGTCTACACGATATTCGTATCCTGCGAACACGATATGAATATCTTCTTTTCTTTATACTTTGTACGGACAAAAGGGGTGTTTTATAAAGCCCGCCCTTTGTAAACGTTTGACTGGGACAATGGAACCAGGACTCCGTTCAGCGTCAGGGTATTCGAATTGAAGTTCGGGCTGATTCTTGCCGATGCATTATTGCCGCCGTTGGTCAGTGTGATATACACTTGTGCGGATATTCCGATGCCTTGTACGCTGAAGCTGCAATTCACGTTTCCCTTTTTGTCGGTCGTGATTTTCATTTCCTTTCTGCTGCCGTCCACTGTGATGCCGCCTATTCCGTTGGGGCCTGCAAGGGCATTGTTGGCAGCTATTTGTACGGATGCGTGTTCACCGTCCATCAGAACGAAGTTTGTTGTCGATGAAACAAATGCGCTCCGTCCTCTCTTGAACACCAGCTGGTCTGCTTCCAATACAAACTTGCCCTCTTTCAATGCCTGGACGGCAATGGCATAGTTCCTTTCATTTTCTGCTTTTTCGCGTGCTTTCTGGGCTTCGCGTTGGGCTTTACGCTCTGCTTGGCGTGTTTCGCTGCTACTCTGTGCATACATCAGGGTCGATGCACTTACCAACACCAGTGTGATTAATGTAATGATTCGTTTCATAATTGTTCTTTGTTATTTAGTTAAGACCTTCTGGTTGATTAACAAATGAAAAGCCAAAAAGATGCAGCTTGAATCTTAAATAAGCGTAAGACTTAACACTTCTTTGGTTTTGTTGGAAGTTCGTATTAAATTTCTTCCAAGGCATAATACTGGTAATCCCGGAGAATGGTCTGAAGAAAGTTTTCCGGGTTACTGTCATGAGGAGTGATGGAGAGAAGTTCCTGCACTTTTTTCGCAAGGGAGGCAATGCGGCGTGTACGGTCTTTTTTACCCGATTGCAGGGTCCGGGTAATGACGTTGATTTGCTCCAATGACAAGTCGGAAGCTTGTGGATAGGTAGGTCGGTAGTCTTTGGTCAGGTAGTCGAACTCATCGAGGCTGACGTGTATCTTGCGGTAATTCTTTTCCTTGATTACCATGGTGCCGGCGGCAAGGTCTCCCATTCGCTGGCTGTTTTTGGTCAAAAGGACGACCAGAAGTCCCAGACCACCGGTCACCGGTCCGTCGATAGGGAAGAGAAGCCATCGGAGCAGGTACGAGCCTATGCCGGGCGTGGAGCCGTCTGCCTTTACGACACGAATGTTCATCAGCCGCTTGCCGAAACTTTGTCCCTGGTTGAACATTTCGCAGAGAAATGCATAAAGCAAGACTGGCAGGTAGACAATGGTAAAAAAGAAAAGCATCGTGAAATCAGAGGGTAGATGAATCCGTGAAAACAAGGCCAAAGTAGAAAATACATAGAATCCGAGCAGAATATAATCTATGGCCAGTGCAATGAGCCGCTCACCGATACTGGCAGGCGTTTGACTGATGCGGACAAATTGTCCGGTGATAATTGTAGATTCTGCCATTCCTGATAAAACATTTTTAGTATTTCATTGCAAATATATCATTATTCTCTTATTTTTGTTACCTATTTCAGACAAAACTTCTCTGAAATAGTCATGGGGTATGAAAGAAGTGACGTTTATCCGGCAGAACATCGAAAAATGGAAACGAGCAGAAACAATGGTGGAGCAGGCGGAAAGTCTGTCTCCCGATGAACTTGCCGACGCATATACGGAGCTTACGGCAGATCTGGCTTTTGCCCAAACGCATTTCCCCGCTTCCCGCATCACTATCTATCTGAACAATCTTGCCTCGGCATTGCACAACCGCATTTATAGAAACAAGCGCGAGAAATGGTCAAGAATTATCACCTACTGGACCCGTGAAGTGCCTTCGGCCATGCACGATGCACGCCGTGAGCTGGTGGCTTCCTTCATTATATTTGTGGTCAGCGCATTGATAGGAGTGGTATCCGCTGCCGGAGACCCCGATTTTGTGCGTTTGATTTTAGGAAACTCCTATGTGGATATGACTTTGAACAATATCGCTAATGGTGAACCTATGGCTGTATATAACGGTTCCTCCGAGTTCCCCATGTTTCTGAGTATCACGCTGAACAATATCATGGTCTCCTTCAACTGCTTTGCCATGGGGTTGCTGACCAGTTTTGGCACCGGATACATGCTCCTTAACAATGGTATCATGATAGGGGCTTTCCAAACCTTCTTTTATCAGCACGACTTGCTTTGGGAGTCCTTCCTTGCCATTTGGCTGCACGGGACACTCGAAATCTGGGCGATTATTGTAGCCGGTGCCGCCGGTCTTGCCCTGGGCAACGGATGGCTCTTTCCCGGAACCTATTCAAGGCTGGAATCTTTCAAACGGGGAGCCAAAAAAGGACTGAAAATAGTGGTGGGTACGGTACCCGTATTCATCATGGCAGGATTTATAGAAGGATTCGTTACCCGCCATACCGAACTTCCGGATGCTTTGAGGTTCGGCTTTATTCTACTCTCTTTGTCGTTTATCTTTTTTTATTATATTTATTTACCTAACAGAAAGAAGCATGGAAGCACAGAAACCTAAAATCGCACTGTATGTACAACGTTCTTTTGGAGAGAAACTAACTGCTACCTTTGATTTTATCAAAGAGAATTGGAAGCCGTTGATGAAATTCACCACATATCTGATGTTGCCGCTTTGTCTGCTTCAGGGACTGAGCTTGAACGGGCTGATGAGCGGTACAATGGCTCTGGGTGATATGACCGGAGGCTCGTTCGACTCTTCTGTTGTCGGAGCGTCCATCATGGCACTGGTGACTTATTACAGTCTGTATGCCGTTCTCTATCTGCTAGGAACTGTCATGCTGACCTCTTTGGTCTACGCATTGGTCCGTACTTACAATGAACGGGAAGAACGCTTGGAGGGAGTGACGTTAGGGATGCTGAAGCCCTTGTTGTTCCGTAATGTCAGAAGGGTATTTCTGATAATGATTATCGGTGTGCTTTTGGTGCTGTTTGTAGGGCTTATTGTTGGTTTTATAGCCACCGTCATTCCGTTCATGGCGATTGCGTTCTTGTTCGTTCTGCTCGTTGTGGTGGTGTCTGTGCCACTTGCTATTTGGGCTCCAGTCTATCTGTTCGAAGATATCTATATCATAGATGCCTTGAAGAAGGCCTACCGACTGGGTTTCGCTACCTGGGGAGGTATCGTACTGATTTCCATTGTTATGGGATTCATCGCCGCCATCTTGCAGGGAGTGACGATGATTCCATGGTATATCGGGACTATTGTGAAATATATCTTTGCAATGACTGATGCAGGTGGCGGTGCCACTGTATCGGCAGCCTATAGCTTTGTGCTTTATCTGCTGGCGGTGGTCCAGGCATTCGGCGTTTATATGTCCATGATTTTCTCATTGCTGGGACTGGCTTATCAATACGGTCATGCTTCGGAAAAGATAGATTATGTGATGGTGGAGAGTGATATTGACAATTTTGATAAACTCTGATAACGGACTATGAATATGGCTCCGGCTGATACACTGGTTTGTGATACTGCACAGGTTGCCGCTTGGCAGTCTGACCCGGCGTTTGCTTACAGTCGTGAGTTGATAGCTCCCGAAATTAATGTACTTGAGTGGTTCAGCAGATGGTTCGGCAAGCTGCTGGACAAGATATTCGGGAATACGTTGGTGGCAGAATATTCGGAGGTCGTATTGATATGCATTGCCGTTCTTATCCTGGTATTGGTCATTTGGTTTGTGTACAAGAAGCGTCCGGAACTGTTCATGCGTTCGCGCAAGAGTACCCTGCCCTATACAGTGGGGGAGGACACCATCTATGGAGTGGATTTTGCGGAAAGAATTGCCGATGCGCTTGCCCGGACGGATTATCGGGAGGCGGTGCGTTTGCTCTATCTGCAGACGCTGAAACAGCTCAGCGATGGAAAACGTATAGACTGGCAGTTATATAAAACGCCAACACAATATATCTATGAAGTCCGTCTGCCAGCTTTCCGCCAAATGACCAACCATTTTCTACGAGTACGTTACGGAAATTTTGAAGCGACCGAAACTTTGTTCCATGCGATGCGGGATTTGCAGAAAGAAGTGGAGAAAGGAGGGGCGGCATGAAGGGGAACCATTGGTTTATAGCCGGTATCATTGTTTTTCTGGTGTTGATGTTTGCGATAGAGTGCCGTCTGCCAAAGAAGTTTGTCTGGAACCCTACGTTCAGCCATTATGACAAGCAACCGTTCGGCTGTGCCGTGTTCGATAGCCTGCTGTCTTCATCGTTGCCGAAGGGATATTCGTTGTCGAGAAAGACTTTTTATGAACTGGAGCAGGAAGATACGACGCTCCGCCGCGGAATACTGGTTGTTACCGATAACCTGCATTTGACGGATGTAGATGTGGAGGCGATGTTGAAGATGGCGGGACGGGGAGACCGGATTATGCTGGCGGGGAGCTCTTTCAGCCGTATTTTGAAAGATACGCTGGGATTTGAGTGCAGCTATTCCTATTTCAGTCCGTCGGCTTTGAAAAAATATGCCACTGCATTGCTTTCGAAAGACAGTTTGTGCTGGGTGGGGGATTCGGCGGTTTATCCGCAGCAGACTTTCTGTTTCTATCCCCAACTTTGTCAGTCTTATTTCTTTGCAGATTCCATTTCTAGTAAAGTGTTGGCGGAAAAAACTGTTACCGGAGAAGCTGCTCATCCGGTTGCCATGTCGGTTTCTTGGGGAAAGGGGGAAGTTATACTGGCTTCCACTCCCCTGCTTTTTACGAACTATGGTGTGCTGGATGGGAAGAATGCGGCTTATCTTTTTCGTATATTGTCCCAGATGGGTGGATTTCCCATTGTCCGTACCGAAGGCTATATGAAAGAAACAGCCCAGGTACAGATGTCTCCTTTTCGCTATTTCCTTTCGCAGCCGCCGCTTCGCTGGGCATTGTACTTGAGTATGGTTTCCATCCTGCTCTTTATGATATTTACAGCCCGCAGGAAGCAGCGCGCCATTCCGGTTATCCGCGAACCGGAAAATAAGTCTTTGGAGTTTGCAGAGTTGATAGGTACTCTTTATTATCAGAAGAAGGACCATGCTGACTTAGTCCGCAAGAAATATCTCTATTTTGCGGAGGAACTGAGGAGGGAAATACAAGTGGATGTGGAGGAAGTGGCAGAGGATGAGCGCTCTTTCGGCAGGATTGCCCGGAAGACGGGTATGGAAGCGGGGGAAATAGCCGCGTTCATCCGCGAGGTGAGGCCGGTGGTGTACGGAGGGCGCAGTATCTCTGAGGAAGAGATGAAACGGCTTATTGATAGAATGAATGAAATAATCAATCATATATAAAGAAGATATTTATGGAAGAGAACACAGAAAAACGGGTGGACTTGACTCTCTTTTCCGAGAAGATACAAGCGTTGAAGGACCGGATTGCTACGGTCATAGTGGGGCAGGAGCAGACGGTGGACCTGGTGCTGACGGTTGTCCTGGCAAACGGTCATGTGTTGCTGGAGGGAGTGCCGGGGGTGGCAAAGACACTGCTTGCCCGTCTGGTGGCACGCTTGATTAAGGCGGACTTCAGCCGCATTCAGTTTACTCCGGACTTGATGCCGAGTGACGTGTTGGGTACTACGGTCTTCAACATGAAAACCAATGACTTTGACTTTCATCAAGGACCGGTGTTTGCCGACCTCGTGCTGGTGGACGAGATAAACCGCGCTCCCGCCAAGACGCAGGCAGCCTTGTTCGAGGTTATGGAAGAACGGCAGGTCAGCATTGACGGTACCACGCATCAGATGGGAGAACTCTATACGATTCTGGCAACCCAGAATCCGGTGGAGCAGGAGGGGACTTATAAGTTGCCTGAAGCGCAACTGGACCGCTTCCTGATGAAAATAACCATGGGATATCCCTCATTGGAGGAGGAGGTGGACATCCTGGAGCGCCACCACGCCAATGCTTCGTTGGTGAAGTTGGAGAGCCTGGCGCCCGTGCTCACAAAAGAAGAACTGCTTTCGTTGCGCAGGCTGATGGAACACGTGTTTGTAGACCGCACGCTGCTTCAGTACATCGCGTTGATTGTACAGCAGACGCGTACCAGCAAGGCTGTATATTTAGGAGCTTCTCCGCGTGCGTCCGTGGCAATGATGCAGGCCTCCAAGGCATATGCACTGTTGCAGGGACGTGACTTTGTGACACCGGAGGATATTAAGTTCGTTGCTCCGTATGTGCTTCAGCATCGCTTGATATTGACAGCGGAAGCCGAGATGGAAGGCTATTCGCCGGTAAAGGTGACGCAACGTCTGATTGATAAGGTGGAAGTGCCGAAATGAGATTAGGCCGCCGATTCTATATTGCTCTTGTTCTGATAGTCCTGCTGATGGGTATCGGGTACGTCTTTGCTCCATTCTTTGCAATCGGGCAGTGGGCGCTTTTTGTTTTGGCGGTGTCGGCGCTGGTGGATGGGGTGATGCTCTATCGCATTCGCGGCATCCGGGCATTCCGCCAGTGTGCTACCCGCTTCTCCAACGGAGATGAGAACACCGTGAACATACGTGTGGAGAGCAGTTATCCGCATCCGGTGGCTGTGGAAGTGGTGGATGAGATTCCTTTTGCATTCCAGTTGCGGAATATTGATTTCCGGATGAGGCTCCAGGCGAATGAGGGCAGGACGATTACGTATCATCTGCGTCCCACGCGGCGGGGGATTTACTCTTTCGGACGGATTCGGGTGTTTGTGGCAGGCAGAATGGGATTGCTTTCCCGCAGATATACTTGCGATGCTCCGCTGGATGTCAAGGTATATCCGTCCTATCTGATGCTCCATCGGTATGAGTTGCTTGCTATCAGCGACAACTTGACGGAATTGGGCATCAAACGTATCCGCAGGGTGGGGCATCATACGGAGTTCGAACAGATAAAGGAGTATGTGAAAGGCGACGATTACCGCACGATAAACTGGAAAGCAAGCGCCCGGAGGCACGAACTTATGGTAAATGTCTATCAAGACGAGCGTTCCCAGCAAATCTATAACGTGATAGACAAGGGGCGGATTATGCAGCAGGCATTTCGCGGGATGACCTTGCTGGACTATGCTATTAATGCCTCCCTGGTTCTTTCGTACGTTGTCATGCGGAAGGAGGATAAAGCCGGACTGGTAACGTTTAATGAGCACTTTGATACATTTATCCCCGCCTCCCGACAGCCCGGACAAATGCAGGCGTTATTGGAGAACCTTTACAGCCAGCAGACTACTTTTGGGGAGACCGACTTTTCCTCATTGTGCGTACATTTGAACAAGCGCGTCAACAAACGCAGTCTTTTGGTGCTGTATACCAATTTTTCCGGCATCGGCAGCTTGAATCGCCAGTTGGCTTATTTGCAGCAGTTGAACCGCCAGCACCGGTTGCTGGTCATCTTCTTCGAAGATGCCGCTCTGAAAGAGTACGTCGCCACTCCTGCGAGGGATACGGAAGGGTATTACCGCCATGTCATTGCCGAGAAATTTGTATTCGAGAAACGGCTGATAGTCTCCACCTTGAAGCAGCACGGCATCAGTTCTGTGCTGACTACACCGGAAAATCTTTCTGTGGACGTGATAAACAAGTATCTGGAGATGAAGTCACGTAGCCAGATATAAAAACAGTAACTAAGGTTATATAATCCGTAATAAGGGTAGTGAAGATGTCTGGATTTTCCTCTAATTTTGTAATTGGTATATTGTGAAGGTGTGGAAAACATATCCTTAAGATTTTATATATCTGAAGTTACAATAATGAGAATGACTTTATAGGTGATGAAAGACAATACATTGGACATAAAGACCGTATGTGAATGTAACCGGTGCCTGGGATGTAAAACGTTGCATCCTCAGGTAAGCATTATTAATCTGGAAAATCCTAGTGTGTATCAGGATGCTGTGAAGTTTGAATTCTATGCCATCCTACTGATTGAGGACTGTGAAGGGGATTGTGACTGCTGCGGACGGAAATATTATGATTATTCCAATGCTACGATGGTATTTCTTACTCCCGGCGAGATATTCCGGATGAACAAGAACAATACGCTTCCGGACAAAGGTTGGCTGCTGGCATTTCATCCCGATTTATTGCTTTGTACTACGTTAAAGAATCATATCGACAACTATACTTTCTTTTTCTACCGCAAGGAGGAGGCGTTGCATCTGTCACAGCGCGAAACGGCCAAAGTGACGTGTTGCCTTGAGAATATTGATGATGAACTTCATCATTCCATTGATACGCATAGCAATACCATCCTGTCCCGTCACATCGAATTGCTGCTGGATTATTGCTCACGTTACTATGAGCGGCAATTCATCACCCGTGAGAATAAGAACAAGATGATTCTGGGGAAAATGGAAGGGATATTGGACGAGTATATCACTTCCGGAAAGTTGCAGGAGGGGAAGCTGCCCACTTCCGGATGCTGTGCCGAAAAACTGAATCTTTCGACGGCTTACTTTGATGATTTGCTAAGGTTTGAGACGGGTAAGACATTGGCTGAATACTTCCAGTTCAAATGCTTGTACACGGCCAAGAAAATGTTATCGGAAGGCGGTAATACACCTGCTGCCGTAGCGCGTCGGCTGGGCTATCCGAGTGTGCAATATTTCAGTCTGGTGTTTAAGAAAGCAACGGGAGTTGCACCGAATGAATATAGATATTCACAAAATTGAGATGATGCAGATAGAATGAATTTATTAGACCAAAATATTTTATAATGGAGACCAAAGCTATATTTTTAGATGTAGACGGAACATTGGTGAGTTTCGACACTCACCGCGTTCCGCAGTCGGCTATCGAAGCGTTGCAGCAAGTTCATGAATCCGGTATAAAAATCATAATAGCAACTGGGAGGGCGTTTACCGATCTTCACGAACTTGAAGAGATTCCATACGATGCAGTGATAGCTTTGAATGGGTCCGATTGTGTACTGAGAGATGGCACTCCTATATCTCGTAAACAGATTCCCGAAAAGGATTTTCAGAGGGTACTGGTATTGGCTCAACATTATGGGTTTGCTCTGGCTATCGAAACGAATAAAGGTATTTTTGTCAACGAACTCAACCCGACCGTCATCGAATTGGCCAGGCTGGTCAATCACCCTACACCGCCGGTGGCAGACATCGAAAAAGAGTTTATGGGAGGCGAATGTTGTCAGTTATGCATATATTGTGATGAAGAAATGGAAAAAGAAGTAATGGCACAACTTCCCGGACTTTCTGTTTCCAGATGGAACCCTTTCTTCGCGGATGTCAATGTGGCGGGAGTAAACAAGGCTATGGGTATCAATGAGTTTGCTTCCTATTATGGATTTGATGTTTCAAGAACCATCGCTTTTGGTGATGGCGGGAATGATATTTCCATGATTCGTGCAGCCGGGATGGGAATAGCTATGGGAGGAGCTTCCGAGGCTGTGAAAAGCGTTGCCGATTATATAACGGAGGCGGTGGATGAGAATGGTGTCCGGAACGCCTTGGTTCGTTTCGGTATTCTGGAATAAAAATCGGCTATCAAAACTGATGAAAACTATAGTCTGTAAATATTATGCTTTTTAGAAAAATTACTTAAAGGATTTAATTTTAGCATCAATATTTTTAATTTGGAGGAATCTAAGTCATTTGACCAATATTTTGAGCGGATATTGATTAGTAAAGATACATTTTTGATTAAGGAAGGAGAAATAGAAAGATATAGTTATTTCGTTTTTGATGGGATGTTGCGTTGTTGGCTTTTGAATCATAAAGGGGAAGAGTAAATTTTTTGGTTTTGTAAAGAAGGTACGTTTTCAATGTCGAACATGTCTTTTACCTTACAAACAAGATCTGCATTTAATGTGCAGACAATTGTAGATAGCGTTATTTACCGAATAGACAAGAAGCGAGTAGATGAACTGTATACTGCTATTCCTAAGGTAAAAACTGTATTTGAAGATTTGAATGCTATACTACTGAGTAAACTCTTGAAAAGAAATATCGACTTGATTAAATATTCTCCTGAATAGTATTATCTACAGATGATTGAAGGATATGGCATTACATTAAACTATATACCACTCAAAGATATAGCTTCTTATTTGGGTATCATGCCACAAGTACTAAGCAAAATCCGTAAATGTATTTTTTAACTTGGGTTCAGTGTATTGAATGTATAAGTTCCGAACTTTGCGGTTTTAAATAGCAATTACAATTATGATTAGAAAAATTAAAGTTACGGATTATCCACGTTTGATAGAAATTTGGGAAACTGCAGTATTGAGTACACATGATTTTCTTACAGAGGAAGATTTTCTATTACTATAAGGAACAGCTTTCGGTATATTTTCAGTATGTCGCTCTATTCGGGTTTGAACAGGAGGGAATCTTAATCGGATTTATGAGAATTGCAGAAGGAAATCTTGAAATGTTGTTTATTACCAATAATTATTGAGGCACAGGAATTGGGGAAAAACTGGTTACTTATGCCATAAATCATTTGCAGGTAACGAAAGTCGATGTGAACGAGCAGAATATTCAAGCTGTCGGTTTTTATAAATATATAGGCTTTAGCGTATACAAAAGGTCCGATTTGGACGGAGAAGGTAAAGAATATCCTATTTTACACATGCAGTTGTAGTTCGTAAGTCAGACCCCGATTTTAAAAATCATCATTTTTGCCAGCACTACTTTTTCTTCTCATATTCGGCTTTAACTATCTGACAGCAAGAATTTAACCACGTGTTTTTTTTCTGTTTTTTTTGTTTATAATAAATAATATTTGTTAATGTCTATTTTGGGCTTATTTTCCGTTTTCTTTGTGCAAATATGGTGATTAAGGGGCGAACTCCGTTGTCTATAGTGCCGGAAGTATGGCTTTGGCTCCCCGTATATGGGCATTTTTTCCCTTCATGTCCTGTGTGTAATGCAGAGAAGCTTGGCGCATAATTCCCGAAACCTTATTACAAAACTTCGTCCCACGCATGTGTGTTCGCCGGTTTGCCTGCGTGAACCGTCGAGCCCACGTGCGTGGGACGAGGGTTTACATGAACCTTCATAATAAAAAGCATGGGACATACGTGGATTCTGCCTATACCTTCTTCCAGTTTTGTCCCTATCCGGAGGACGGTCTGCCCATTCATTGCTGCTCAGTTTCTTATTCTTGTGATGTAAGTCTGAGAAAGCTGAAACTCGAAAATTGCTTATGCACCGGATATTTCGGGTCCCCATTTTTGCCGGAGCGAGAAAAAGAAAAAGCTCTGAAATACTTGAATTTCAGAGCTTTGCTTTAATTTGCTATTTGCTTTCGCGGTGCGTACGGGACTCGAACTCAAGTCGTAATCCCTTTTGTACCAATATCTTATTTAATCAAGTTTTCAAAGTCCAACGTCTAATCCAACGTGAAGAGTTCGCTGTTCTGCTTAGCTTTGATAGGCTAAATTGGAACAATGCAAAAATAGTGAAAAATAACAATATGACCAAATTTCGATATATAACTCATTGTTTTTTTGAAGTATTTGTCCTTTCCTGAAATAGGTTGACTCGGTTTGCAAACCGAGTCAACCTATTTCAGGAAAGGACATTTTTTTAGAAAATCAAACTCTGTCAACGGCAGAGTAGGTTCTATTTGGGATATTTTTTGTAACTTCACAACGTTTTTTTAAAGAATTACCCCCGAACCAAGCCTGTGAAGGTCTGTCGGGGGTTCTTTGTAAAGTTACAAATTTTATATCATTCTGTAGAACAATTGTTTGGATATTTACTGAATATCCCTAAATAAATGAAAAAGGACAGTCCTCAGATGAATTAGACTATCCTTTTTTATATAACCTTTGACTCGAAACTTACATTACCGCAGCAACAAACAATCCATTATTACCATATATCATCTGAACAAAAGGTAGATCCTGAGATTGCTGTTCTTCCCACAATTCTTTAAACTGCTTTTTGTCTGTTTCACTTGGAGTGTTAGGCATATTGGGATGCGAATGCCACTCACCCAAATATCGCACTTGATGATATGTCAATTTCGTTATTCTCTCATATTCCGCAGTCAATCCTTTAAATCCACGAACAAAAGATACAGGGCTATGAATACTGTCCTCTGGAGCTGGAACCATATAATATACATAAATGCTATTATGATTGCGGTCATAGCTACCAAACAAACAACCGCCAGTTTCCTTATTTGGTGATGTGAATGTCATTGTTTGAATTTCTTTTTCTACAGCATCGGAGATATAAACTTGAATATCTCCCAATACTTCGTGGTGCCAATTTGTGATTGTCATCGGCAAACTTGACACTGTTCCTTTTTCGGCATCAAAGTGCCAAATACTCAAACAAGCTTGCCCCAACGTATAATATTTCCTGATTTGTTTAGAAATGATGGCCGACAATACACGTACATTTTCATAATTAAGTATCATCGATTCTGATCTGCAACTGAAAGTATTCGTACGCACGGTTCCTGATTGTTCCAAATGAAGAGCAAACCTTTCATCCACTATCAGATTACGATAATAATCCATCTCCAACAAGTCAAGACGAGAATTTCTGTCCTTATCTTCTATTAGCAACACGACATCATCACCCTTGGGGTTCAAGAATGAGGTACATCTACGGAATGTATGTTCTTCGTCTGCAAGTTTCCTTTCAACTGCTATGGAAGTGCTAAAATCCATTATCAACTCAGTGTCCTTAAATAGACGCTCTCTATCATTTCGGCTTAACGTCAGAAAGTTTCCTTCTATGGCATTTATTTTCTGAAACAAGATGCCATGATAGCTATCATTGATGGCACGAACCTTTGAGGTCATCACTTTGTCTGTGGTAAGTGTATGACGGCTAAGATTATGTGGCAACAATATATCACAATCAACTAGACAGATTTCTTCAGAGCATCCTTGTCTCACAAAATGATCGATTACAGCAGAGCCAAGTGTGCCAGTTCCGATAACTCCCACTTTCTTGAACCATTCTTTGATTCCATTATTGATGGCGTTTCCACTACGTGAAGTCATAAATTCTAATAGTACAACTTCTACAGACAATTCATAAAACCATTTTTCAAACGCATCCTTAGTAAGAACCTTCTTTTTATGTACTATATCCTTAGGAAGACAGTTTGTTTTGATGAGGAACAATTCCTGTGAAGTCTTTTTGTCATCTTTGCTTGTCTGAGTGATATAAATCGATATAACTAACGGAAGTGTAGCCTTCCCTGCTACACTTTTTGTCAAAACAGCCAAAAGACTGTCTGTCAAAGAGAATTCGTCAGTTGACTGGACGTCTTTCAAATCTCCCATCGTTTGAGGTATTCGTACAAAATTGTTTGCATGGATTTTTTCTGTAGGAATACCAATTAAATAGTGGGTAGCTTTACTTTTCTCAACAAATTCCAAGGTAGAAGAATACTTCGTCTTTGGGGAGTACTTAATATATGGATTACCACCTAAGCGTTCATTCAAAATACAACAGACTTCTTGAAACCCGAAGAAGACCTCCAGTGGACGGTTTGACTCATGCAATTTGTTTATGCTATTCAAGCTAAACCATCGTCTTATGGAATTCAAGAAATCGTGTGCATTAAACTGTGGTCGAATATCTGCAAATGCGACATCCGACACACATAATGATACAGGCCGTGTAAACGGCTTTGCATTTGAATGAGGTAGCTCCGTTGGAAAATCTTTTCTTAGTGCATATACTTCTGGTATATTGATATCTTTTGAATGGCAAATAATTGCTATTTCCTCTTCGTCCCATATTTCATAAATAGGTTCGTCTGGAATTTCAAGATGCGTCATGCGCATTTTGACAATGGCATCCCCCTTGCCATTGACATAACACAGTACATCCTTTGTGTAAGGATGTACCATGGCGGCCTTATAGATTGCCTTGGCTCTCGAAAGTTTTAGGTATTCACCTCTAATTGGAGAGCCATTTGTTATTTTATGGTTATAATCTTTCATCTGCCAGCTCGTGGTGCAGGATTAGAAATAGATGATGCTCCCGCCACTGTAGAAATCTCTCTAAGTGTCTTTCCGTTTTCGTTAATCTTAAAGACAATGGGCTGTGGTATATTCCCTACTTTGCTATGTGTAGCGGTATTAAGGAAATGCGAAGAACCAGAATTCAGTTTCTTTATATACTGCTGTTTAGCTTCGTAGCAAGGAGGATTGTTATCATTGTTCTTTATTTCATTTGAAGAAGCTATAATATGTGCAGAATTACCAATCTGCTTTTTCAATATAGCCTCTGCAGACGGTTTTATTTCTTTCTTATTGTCTGATTCATTGAAAAACGACCAAGAGCAATGGTGAGGAGCAAGGAATATATTCCACTTCAACTTTTCTTCATCTGTGTTATTGTCAAGAATGTGTTGCCAAATTTCGTATTCAGCATCACCTCCCATAAGCACACGGCTCTTGTAACCAGTATATCCATCTATTTTAAAACCAAACTGCACAACGACTGATGTTGCATTCTTGTCGTCATACTTCTTACTTGTCTCAACATCTTCTTTAAACGGAGCATGGATGAAAATGTCTAACCAAGACAGACTTGCACCATGAACAGTTGTAACGAGTTTGCCAGGAACGTAACAATATCTGCTGTCGAACTCTTTGTCTTTATCGTATCCGATAATCCTCAAATAGTTACCTTTAGAACCATTGAAGTTCGCATCATCATCGTATAGCTTTCTACGACGTTTCGCTTCTTTGCGTATATCTTCAGCAGGTGCAGACAAATTATTGTTTAAGCCACGAGGAGTAATCCACAGCTCTTCTATAATAATCTCGTCTTTGTTTTTATCCTTGTCATAATCAGCCACATCTCCATGATAGAAGTTTTCTACAAATCCTTTGCAATGATCATCGTGAGGGTGAGTGCTGATGAATAGGTCAACATACGGACGACCTGCGACATCTTTATGCAACTCTTGCAGCAAGTCAGCCTTTACATCAAACATTACTTGTTTACCATGACCATCAGTCAGGTCTTCAAGTATTTGGCAATCCACTATAATGGTCTTGCCGTTATCTAACTTAATCAGCGTGCAATCTGCATTGCCCACGGGATAATATTTAATAATATGTTCCATAGCTTATTTTTTAGTAGTTATTCTTATCATCATCTAAATTCAAGAAGACGTTATATAATCTCTTTGCATATCTTCTACCATTTGTATATGCAAACCATGTGGTAATAAACGAGACTATAACACAGGTAATTCCTCCCCACAAGAAGAAACGTCCAAGTGGTAGTGACAAGCCCCAGTTGTTGATAGCAGCAAGAGCAAACAAGACAATACCATCCATAAATATTGTCGCAATCAGGTTACGATAAAAACCATAGATGCAGTTATAATCGAACAGTATATCATCGAATCTAGTTACATCCAACAAACAATTAACAGCTTCATCTACACGCTTTACATATTTCTTATTCTTGTAAGTCTTATGTCTTAATTTATCTACTGCATTATTCCTCTGCGCGTTGCGTAACCTTCAAAGAACTCTTCGTATGCAAAAGTAGCTATTTTATCCGAGATTTGGATATGATTTCCCTGTTTTTTATTCCCTCATTCATAGTTTTTCCGTAAAAGCGAGTAGTTTAATCCGAAAGCGAAAAAAGGAAGCTGTGTGGCTACCTATCCCATGAATGAAACAAGCGACCACACACAGCTGGCAAACTTGAAAAATGAATATTTTCCATCTAACAGAACTTGTTCAGCCAGATGGAAGTATCCATTTTTTTCTATTCTTTTTTCTTTAATGGATATAATTTTACAGTACCATTTCTATTTGGCATAGCTGCCGACTGACAATGTATATAGGAATTACAAGTATGGGTAGAGTAAACGTTTCCATATTTTGCAAGCCAATACACTAAACGTCCACTTGGATGTTTCTTATTGCCAGCAGCAGATATATAGCACTTTTGGGGAGAAAGAGCCTCTATAATTGATGTATTCAAATTTCTACGGCTTCCATGGTGTGGAACTTTAAGAAAATCCACATTTCTCAACCATTTGTATTTGTTCAGCATCATCTGAAGAGAGGTAGTATTTGCATCTCCTGCAAAAAGTAGTCTTTTGCCATCCTCTGGTTCGTACAAGATAATTAGGCTAGAAGCATTGTAAGGGGATGAATCTTCATCATTGTCGATTACACTCTTTATATCCTTCTCGTCAATCTTGAACGTATCATCGTATGCTTCTTTTGAACTATCTTCATATGTCTTAATACCATAGTCTGCGACCATTGCCTTTACTACCTCGCCATAATATTTATCCGAAGGACCAACAATGCTTATTGGAAGGATTGGGTGTTGGACACCATCGGTTACGCTTATTACCTCTGTGCATTTATCCAATGCCAAATCAATAAGGTTGAGATTGGGGTTTGTAGATTTTTGCCAAATCTTACGGACTGCTTTTGTTGCATTCTCTTTGTTTTTGTAACGTTGTATGTCATTGACATCAAGATATTGGGCAGGATCGGTTAGCCAGAATGTTTTTATAGTAATTTCATCATCTTGAAGTAAATCGAAAAAGCCATCTTTATGGTCACTATCTGGATGCGTACATATAGCTAAGTCTATGTAATAACTTCCATAATAATCATTAAGATGCTTTTTTATAATAGAAGTATCACCTGCATTGCCAGCATCAATCAATATGATGAACTGTTCATTACCTATATAGTGCCTGATAAGTATTGCATCAGCATCTCCCACTTTTAGGGCTTCATATTCATATTTCATTTTATTCTCTTTCATACTCTGCTCCTGTTATATATGCATTGTACATTGCTCTTGCGTAATCGTAGGCTTTGGACTTGTAAGATACATAATTGATAATACCAAACAATACCTGAGCAACTAAAGCCACCATCAATACTTTTGTATATGGCATCTCTAGAATGAAATTTACAACAAGAGCAAAAATGATTGCACCTATAGCATACACACATGCTCCAAGATAGTTACGACAGAAACCATACTTTCGATTATATTGTTGAAGATTTTCGTTTTTGCGAGTTACCTCCCTTATCTTTCCAACTGCATCAACAATAGCACGTTTAGCCTCGGATGGATTAGCAATTTCTTCATCTTTTGACAACAGCCGAATGCCAAAATCAGCCTCCACCTTTGCCGCAATCTGTTTTATATCCGCTTCAGATTTTCGCTCAGCGCTACTCCAAAGAAGAAGTTTTGTTGTAGGCATTTCTGTTTCATCTTCCTTAAATAGACGGAATTGAAACAATTGTTTTGAGGCATCAATAAACAGTTGACGAACCCAATAGGCTAATGCACCATAAATTAGAGCTACCGGAATAAACAATCCAATTTTGGCAATTATTGATTTCCATACGTCCAAGGTATCTGGAATAAACGATGTGACATACAATGTAGTCAAGATAATGGGGATTATCATACCCACGATGGCTGGATAAACTCTTGCTTCTTTTTCGTACTTATTCATTTTTTCTTAAATTAACACAGAATTAATTATACAATATTCATGCCAAAATCAGTTCCAATCAATTTTATAGTGCTATTTCTTTACGACTAAGAATATCATGACGTTATGTCAGCATGTTGTGACATTATGCCAGTGTCTGAGATACACAAAAATTCATTCATCGTTTTTTTCCGTAAAAGCGGCTTTATTCGTCAGTACACCATCGCCCAAAAGAATTTTGAACGAACGTGTGCCGACTATCGCATAAGCTGAGAAAAGGGCTTTGCCTCACGCCTAAGCAACAGTTTAGACTGATGAGGCAAAGCCCATTTCTTTTGTGCTTATGCCAAAGAGGTGCTTTTACGGTTTTTCAGATGATTTTTCTTTTTCGCTGTTCCTTTGAGCCGGAAGCGGAAAGCCGTGTATGACCGCTTGTCCATAAATGTAACAAGCCGTCACCCACAGCAGGCAAACCGGGAAGAATGATTTTATCTGCCCGCCCCGACACGTCCGGCCAGACAGATAAAACCATACTTCCTTGCAGGTGGTTTGCCCGGTTTCACGCTACCGGCTATGTCCTTTTTTTGTTGGGGACTTCCTTTTTTCACGGATTTCTCTTTTGAAGTTTTCTGTCTAATCTGCCTCTACTTCCGTTTACCTCCATTTTCGCGCCTTTCAGTGAGTCGCATCAGGCAGTCATTTCCGTTCTGGGCGCAAAGGTAACTCCGGGATTTGACGGGAAAGCAAGGTCAAGCCTCCTGTTTTCGGGAAAAATCTCCAGCCCTTCGGGTAGTATTTTTCCCGAAAAAACTTGCATTCCCTAATCCCTACCTTTTTAAGCACCCGAAACGAAAACGACCGATGCGACAGAAAGACGCATAAAAAAAATGTCGGATAAACGAGAGGCAGATAAGATAGTTTGAAACTCAACTCCCTCAGCTCTTGAATCCGCATTAAAAATAAAAAATCAAAAACAAAACGGATATGAGAACAGCAATGGCAACAAAATTCGTGGCTTGGGAAGTGCCGACATTGGAAGCACTGAAAGGCAGTAAGGTTTACAATCTCCGTGAGAAACTGAACAACGGAGGACAGATGAACCGAGAGGAAAAGGATTGGCTCACAGAAAAGGTGAACAGCAACACCTACTTCAAGAACGCAGTCCCCCTGCAAGGCTGGAGGTTTGACTTCTCCGATGTTCTCCGCACCTACCTCGTAAGCCAATACGGACAATGGACGGAATACAAGGCAACGGACAAGACAGGGCTTCGCAGATACCTATACGGCAGGATAGACCGAATTGTGGAACTTCAAAAAGAAACATTATGACAGCAACAATGGACTTCAGACAAATGGCGCAATACATAGGGTTTGCGATATGCTCCCTCATCGTGCGCACCGTCTTTGGGGTGTTAGACATCCTTTGGGGTATTGTCAGAGAGATAGTAAACGGAGTGTTCCGAGTGGCGATAGGCATAATCGTGGCTATTCTTTCCACAATCGTCTTCTTCGGCTTCATCCTTTGGTTATTCACCCTTTAATCCTTACCGACATGGCAAAGAGAAACAGCAAGACAGCAGCGCAGCAGTGCAGATACTACGGGGTGGACAACATCTTCGAGTACATGGTGGAAACGTACATCAACGGCAACATATCCGTGTTCCGTGAACTCTACCACGAACTGAACAAAGACGCACGGAAGGACTTTACAGACTTCCTTTTGAGCGAGGTGGAGCCGACTTATTGGAGAGAGATACTGAAACAGACAATCTAAAACAACAGCGATATGAAAACGACAGACCATTTCAAGAGAACGATACAGATGTATTTGGAGCAACGTGCAGCGGAAGATGCGCTATTTGCCAAGAACTACCGCAACCCTGCCAAGAACATAGACGATTGCGTGACCTACATTCTGAACTATGTGCAGAAAAGCGGTTGCAACGGCTTCACGGACGGGGAGATATACGGACAAGCCGTACACTACTATGACGAGAACGAGATAGAGGTGGGCAAGCCTATCCTGTAGCTAACACTTGAAAAGGGACCCGGAACAACATTTAAAAAGTGCCCCACCCATGGGTATGTTTAACCGAACAAAATTGGTATATTCATAAAAACCAATGGCGTTCATAATATGTACCACATGGAAGAAAGAGATTCCATAATTCTCGCCTATAGGCGTGACGGATTGAGCATCCGTGAGATCGCCCGTCGTAACGGCATGAGCCGCAAGACTGTACGCAAGTATCTCCGGGCTTTCGAACAAGCGGTCGGTGACAACCCCGATGCGGAAGCAATGGACACGTACCTGCAGCAGCCGGTGCGCTATGACAGCAGCAAACGTGTCCGCAGAGTGATGAACCAGCAGGTGATGGAGGCGATAGACGGCTTCATGGCCCGCAACCGGTCTAATGCCGCGGCCGGATTGCGCAAGCAGCAGATGCGCAAGATTGACATGTGGCGCCGGTTGCGCGATCAAGGCATAGAGATTGCCTATTCGACGGTATGCCAGTATGTCCGTGCATTGGAAGTGGCGGTGTCCGCTCCAGCCAAGTCCCCGGCGGCGTTCATCCGCCAGGAGTATGAACCGGGGTTCCGGTGCGAGTTTGACTGGGGCGTGCTGACACTTTGGATTGCCGGTGTCAAGACGAAGCTGCACATGGCCGTGTTCACGATGAACCATAGCAACCTGCGGCGGGCATACCTGTTCTCCCGCGAGGACACGTTGGCCCTGATGGAAGCACACCGCAACTGCTTCCGTGCTTTGGGGGGCACGCCGCAAGTAATGGCCTACGATAACATGCGGGTGGCCGTCAAGAAGTTCCTTGGACAGGAGCGCGAACATACCGATGCCCTGCGCCGCATGGAACTCCACTATTGTTTCACCCCTCATTTCTGTAATCCGCGTTCGGGATGGGAGAAAGGTAAGGTGGAGCGTTCGGTGGAACATATCCGCCGGCGGGCTTTCGCCTATGATGTCCGTTTCGGTTCGCTGGAGCAGGCGCAGTGTCATCTTGACAAGGTCTGTGACAGGCTCAACGGGGAGGCTTCCAACATGTCTGCGCAAGAGAAGAAGGAGCGCGTACAGGCCGATATTGCGGCTTTGCGGCCGCTTGACCACGGTGACATGGGCTGCTTTGAGCAGCGGCATGCCCGTGTCGGGAAGTATTCCACCATTACCGTCGATGGTGTGCATTACTCTGTGCCTGACCGGCTTGTCGGTCGGGAGGTACCCATAAAGATGTATTCCGAGCGTATTGTCGTGCTTGACGGTCGCGACAAGGTAGCCACGCATGTACGCTCCCGGCGTCTCGGTGACTGGTGTATCGACCTGATGCACTATCTGGGCACGTTCCTTCGCAAGCCTGCGGCGTTGGGACGATCCACGGCCATGCGACAGGTACACCCGGACGTGGCGGCACTGTTTCGCAAACATTTTACGGATTCTCCCAGATCGTTTGTCGAACTGCTCGTGTTTACCCGTGACAACCAGCGCACTTATGCCGACATACTGGCTGCGGCAGACCGTCTGTCCTCCCGGGGACTCAAACGCCTGTCTTCCGAACAATTGAGCGCCGAGATGCTGGCCAGTGACGGCAATGGAACCGCAAACGTCCGTCAAGACGCGGCCACCCTGACCCCGTCCGATCCACAACAGACCGCCATTGAAGAATCGGCCTCACAGACATTGGACACACTTTCGGCGATGATCGGATGTGGCGCCACACAACAACCTGTAAACAAAGTTACCGTCTAACAACATAAAAATTGCATAGCAATGGAACAAAACGAAAATCAAGACTCCATACGCGAACGGATACGTGCGTATGCCTTCGACCTCAAACTCCCTCTGGTACGACGCGACATCGACCTGCTTATACAGCAAGGACTTGATGAACGATGGAACCTGTGGATGTTCACGGCCGAACTCCTGCGTCAGGAAAAAGAAAACCGCTCGGAGAACCAGCGTCGGCATCGCATCAAAAATGCCGCGTTCCCACAGTTGCGATACCTCAACGAAATAGACACGGACGCGCTTCCGCCAGAAGCGCGGAAGGCCTTGCCAAACCTTGAGACACTTGATTTCATCAAGGAAGGGCGCAACCTTATACTATACGGGAATCCCGGTACCGGAAAGACCCATCTGGCTACAGCCTTGGGGATTGCGGCCTGTAACGCGGGATACTCCGTACTGTTCACTTCCGTGCCCAGACTGCTTACGCAGATAAGGGAATGCCGGAACGCAATGACACTAAGGGCACTCGAGAACAAGTTCGAACGATACGACATGGTCATCTGCGACGAGTTCGGATACGTTTCTTGTGACAAGGCGGGAGCGGAGATGTTGTTCAACCATCTGTCACTCAGAACTGACAAGAAAACAACCGTCATTACAACAAATCTCGCATTCAACAGATGGGACGAGATTATTGCAGACAAAGTACTAGTTACAGCAATGGTAGACAGGCTAACGCACAAGGCGATTCTACTGAACATGACGGGAAAATCGTACAGAATGAAAGAAACACAAGATATGATAAATAAACAAATTTAATTAACTTTGCAAAACCTATCGGGTGGTACACGTTTCAAATGCTACCCGGGTCCCTTTTCAAGTGTTAGCTACA
>NZ_QTNB01000014.1:0-106857 GCF_003603395.1 Bacteroides sp. AM44-19
CTAATTCGCTACGCTTTGCTCTAATTTACTTTTTCGCTATGTGTTTATTTTACACTACCTTTCTTGATTATTAGATCGGTGGGTGGGAATTCGATTATCTTTTTCTTTATCAATATTATTGCCTGTATTGCAAGATGTATGGTCTATTTCCTTGCTTTCAAGCTTGATAGAAAATAAGTTTTCTTGATTGCTATCTTGATCGATTGCTGTTTTTTTATCATTGGATTGAAGTTCTTGTCCTTGCAAATTGAGCCTTTCAAATATAGTGCCGTTCTTCATAGTGTTGCAATAGTCGAATGATTCTACTAGTTGACGTTTATAATCAAACAGTTTATCAAAGCCCTGTTCCGCCTGTTGGAATAGGTTCACACGGTCAAAACCTCCTGTTACTGTTCCTTTCTTGGTATTCTTATGATTGGTGAGCGGTGATAGCTTCTTTTTGTTAGCTTGGTCTTTCCGGCTCACAATCAAATGACAGTGGATATTCAGCTTGTTGTCGGAACGACTACGGTCGAAATGAATCTTGCCGTAAAACTTTATATCTGCTTCGGATAGCCCTTTGTTGAAATTATTGGCATATTCAGGAATGAATACTTCCCTGATATACCGCTTCATCGCTTCGGCTTTCTCTTGCTCGGTGTTCCCCATTGCCCGAAGTTCACTTTCCGATGGGCTGATATGGATAGCGTAAAACTTAGCATCCGTTTTTAGGAGTTGCCCGATATTGCCGTCTATATCCTTAATAACCTTTGATTTATAGATATTATCATCCATCAGGTTGAAAAAGCCATCGGTATAGATTCCTTTCTCCATCCGCTCCAAATCCTCATGCTCCATGTAAGAGACTAATTGTCGGCTACTTCCTGCATTGTTATATGTTCCACCCGATGGCGGGGCAAAATCTATATGCATGGCTCTATGTGTTTATCAGATTGCTGATTTCAGACTTTAGGTTCTCTTTCTTCTTACTATCCATCACACCGCAAGCAGATAGTTCTGAATGGAGTTGTATCAGTTGAAGTAACCTTTTATAATCTCGTTGATGTATCTGGTAGAGTGCGTTAATCTTTTTGGATTGGTTGTTTATTACATCAGCATGATTGCCGAACTGCTCACTTAGCTTTTTAAGCACGGCTGTTTGTCTCTCCTGACTGGCTTCCAATTGGGAGAGAATTAGAGTTTCCAAAGTTTTGCCAATAGCATCGAAACGCAAAGCAATAGAATTTGTAACCCGTATCATGGGATTCAGTTGTTCTTCCTCGTAGTGACGGATGAACCGGATAATATCATCCTGTCTCTTATTTATTTTCGCCAGTTCTGATTTTACGGATTCAGGTGTTTCGGATGGGTTGATATGCGCCTTATCTATATACCCGAACGCCAGTTTTACAACTTCACTCTTTTTCAGTGAATAGCGTTTGCATATCTTCTCTACCAAAGCTGCCGTTTCCTTGTCTATGGAAATGGTAGTGAATATCGTTTTTCGACTGCTGTTTGGCATGGTAATTACTTTTTTATGGAAATATGAATAGATAAATACCTGATAATAAGCATTGCAAAGAAAATGCTTATTACAGGTGTCATTACAGCGTGTTCTTGTAACACGCTAAAGCCGAAGGCTTTGCCCCGCAGGGCGAGAGGGAAGAACAGGACTTGTCCAGTTCCCTCTTGCTCAATTTAGCGAAACGGGCTGAACCGATAGGTGAGGCAGTTTGTGCTAAATCGGGGTGATGGCACAAAGGAATAGCCTGAACACAGGCTTCTTTCCTCTGCTACTTTTTGCTATCAAGGTTGATTATCCAACTGATTGGCTTTTTCAAACTGCTTGTAGGTTTGAGAATCGGCACGTTCACGAACAAAAGCTCGAATATCTACAGCCCGATAATAGGTTTTCCTTCCGATAGTGAAATAGGGAAGTTGTTTATTTACTCTGTAGCGTTGAAGAGTTCGGAAAGATACTTTCAGGAGAAAAGCTAAATCTTGATTATCGAGAATCTTCTCATTATCATCTAGTACCGTATCAGTATTGATGAGTGATTTCAAGTCTTGTCCGATTTCGGTGAGTTTCTTGGATAGTTTTTCCATCCACCTCTCGAAGTTTTCGTTATCTATATACATTTTGCTTAATTTTTAAGTTCAACATTCTTGTTTTCAATCGATTGATGAAGCAAAGTTCGGCAAATGATTGCAAATAAGTTAGAGGAATACCAGTGGTACTCCCCCATAAATTGCATGTATATAATTGATTTTCAGATCAAATTACTTTATGAATGATAGTAACCTTCTTCTTTACTCTTCTGGATAATGGCGGCTTTCAACCTATCGAGAAATTCAGTTGTTTTCATTGGCTTTCGTTTGATTACTGCACTTTCTTTCTTATAAATATCACCAAAATTTATATTAAACATCTTTTCAAAGATACGAGCTACATCACTAAGAAAGATTTCCTTATGATCTATGCGAATAACACCATCCGATATATAGAAAATGCCACAAACTAGCTCCATCATATCTACGAGTTTTATTACTTCATTATTTAGATAAAATGGTGATTTCCATTCAGATTCAATATTAATAAAGAATTTGGGGTATTCCATCTGTCGATAAATTAATTCCTGTTCCATATTTATCAACGATAACAACTTATCTAGAAAAACTAATTTCAACTTACTGTTTTCTGTAGGACATGATTCTTCCAACGCTTTAAGTGTTCCAAAGTCAATATAGCTCATATTAAGCTGTCTAATACGTATTTTATTGTCACCTATTCTATTCAGGTAATCAAAGAGTTCCTCCACAAATTCCAAATAAGCAGAAGCCATATCTTCAACAACAGACTTATCTAATTGGTATGGATGTCTTAGCAATTTATATATACGTTTTTCAGTTAAATCCCAATCTGACATGGCTTTCTGTTTTTATCGCTCTATATGAATTTATAAACTCTTAGCTATCTTTTGCCATTTACGTTGTCTATGCTTATAGAATTTTAAAGTCCACCATGCAGTAATAGACGTTAAACAACCTGCATATAAATCCACAGTGTCAGTATATCGGGTTACTTGTTGGCTTATTTCTTCCATCTTAATATAGTGATTCCAAATGACTACAGTATTATCATATTCTTTTGTATCTATTTCTCGTGACGTTTTATCCATCTTGACAACATTAATTGTATGCCTACCTACTGGCAAAAAGCCATGCAAGTACATTTTGAAAACAAAAGTTTTGCCTTCTTTCCACTGTATAGGAGAATCATCACAAGCAATAAAACTAGCTTTAGGTTTACAAATTTCTCTCAAAGTATCAATATCTTGAATTTTATCCCATATATTCTCTATGTTAGAATGAAAATCCGAAGTAACAGTAACTCGGTAGCCCATAACTTTTTTACCTTCACGTGTTATTAACTTAACTTTCTGAATCATAATTGATAGTTTTTAATTGTTTATTATTGGCATGAATAACTATATGTAACCCTACACATGTTATTCATTATTAATTTATTAACTTTGTGCAAAGTTACAGGCAAGCCTTAACTGTTACAATAGTCATTTATAATGAGGAAAGACTTAATGGACTGAAAATGTGAGGTATGAAAAATGAATCAATAGATAAAATAGAAAAAGCAGTCGAAAATATTCTGCCAACATCAAGTGCTTTTATCAACGAGTTGGATTACTCTGTTATAGAACGGAAAAAAGCAGATTGGCTCAAATTGTCGGAATTAACTCATAGTATTGTGCTGGTCTTTGATTGCTGTACTAAAAAATTCGTTTTTGTATCAAATAATATCCCTCAATCATACGGAATTGACTCTGAAAGGTTATTTATCAATGGACATGAACCAGTCTTAGAAATTATTCATCCGGGTGATATATATTACGGCTTGCTTGTTAGAAAGAAAATCTACTCTTTATTAAGTAGTCTTTCCGCAGAAGAAAAAATGAAGCACAAGATGGTACATGAGATGAGAGTAAAAAATGTACGTGGTGAATATATCCGTATTATTGAACAGGAGCAAGCAATAGAATTGGATAAATCTGGTAATATTTGGCTTATGCTTTCGGTTATTGATGTTGATGCAAGTCATGAATCAGAAATAACCAAAAGCCACCTATATAATTTTGAAACAGGAGAACAGATATTTATTGATTTGTCAGATACCTTAGAAGAACCATTGACCAATAGGGAGTTGAGCGTCTTGCAATTAATGAAACAAGGCTTATTAAGCAAAGAAATTGCAAACTCTTTAAATGTTAGTATCAATACAATAAACACTCATAGGCAAAACATACTATTAAAATTAAAAGCAAACAATTCTATTGAAGCTGTTAATATTGCTCAAAGGTTGGGCTTATTAAACAGCTCGATTCAATAAAATATTTTTTCTGAGACGGATTAATAACATTAACTCTATCAGTGTATTATCCAGTTTGTGCAAGTTTTAAACTAGAATATAACCCGAAGCATAGCGCAGGTGTGGAGACTTAAAATCTACTTTTGATATTAATCTAGTATTTCCTAATAACAAAGCATATTTCAATTATATATCTGGCTTTTAAATTTTTGGAAGAAGCCATATATAGTCACATTCTACCACTTCCAGACAGTTTTGAAAACGGTTCTTAATTCTTCTTTCATTTGCCGATGAAAATAGAATCAATACGTTTTATGAAACATTTTAAATTAAAAGTATGGAAGTAGTAACCATTGAAAAGAGAACCTTTTCGTATGTCTGCGAACGGTTCACCGAGTTTGCCAAACGAATAGAAAGTTTGTGCAGCACTCACAACCAGAAAGTAGAAAACTGGCTGGATAGTCAGGAAGTGTGCCTGTTGTTAGGCTTTAGTAAACGAACGCTGCAATATTATAGAAGTAGCGGGCGGCTGGCTTATTCTCAAATCGGCAGCAAGATTTATTACAAATCTGCTGATATTGAAAAGATTATTTCAGACTGTGAAATACAGAATCAATCACCTAAACAAATCACGTCTTATGAAAAGAATTAGAAAAGATTATCCGTCTTTTAACCTGTTTTCCATTGTTGGCACATGGGAAAGCATTAATCTGAATCCTACGGTTATCATCTATCGGAGCGACAAAGAGTATCTCCTTTCTATTATATATGTATCGGAAACTACCAAACAGGCTTCACCCACTACTTATGAGATACAGCAAGATGGTAGCCAGTATTTTATTGCCACTGCATCCAAACGGCTTTATATAGATTATGATCTGGCAAAAGATGTACTTAGCATTTCATCACTGGGTGACTATCTGCGTAATTAGCTATCTAGCAATCTTGAAATCAATATTTTAATAAAACAATCTTTCAATTATGGAACTAATAAATAGAGATACACCGCAAGTCAAGGAATTTATTTCTTCTCTTGATTCAATGCTAAACGGTATTGAATCCATTGTCAAGCATTACAAACCCCACCTGAACGGGGAACGTTTTCTTTCCAACCATGAGGTTTCTAAGAAGCTGAATGTCAGTTTGCGAACCTTGCAAGAATGGAGAGATACAGGGCTAATCCCTTTTATTCAGATAAAAGGCAAAATTATCTATCGACAAAGTGATATTGATAAGTTGCTTCAAAAACACTACTTTGACAGTTGGAAAGAATAACCTGCCACCCTCGAAAACATTGTTTTTCGGAATTTAATTTGAATCATTGACTTTTCCAGTGAAGTATTTAGTCTGTGCAAGTCTTTAGATAAAAATACGCTCGAATGTAATGAGAGGAAGATTTTTATCTAAACCGAAGGCTTGGACTTGAACAGGCTAAATACGGAACTTACCTTTGTCAATGCTTCATATTGAGTTCTGGAAAACTTACCTTAAAAAAGGATTGAGAAAATGAAATTCATTCTTCCCAATCCTTTTTCTATATTAACTATTGTCTTTATTATATAGCCAATTCCGACAAACAGCTATTCACTTTCTGCATATCCTTTAGGATATTCTGATCCAGTACCCGTGCATAGTGTTTTGTTACACTGGTATCTGCATGACCTAACATCTTGGCAACATTCTCCATACTCACGCCATTTGCAAGGCAAATGCTTGTGGCATAGCTGTGACGGGCTGAATGTGTACACAGATTTTTCTGCAACCCGCATACATCGGCAATCTCTTTCAAATAACTGTTCATGCGCTGATTGCTTAATACAGGCAAAAGTTTCCCGGTACATTCTGCCACATTTTTATACTTTTCAAGTATAGAAGCTGCCACAGGTAACACAGGAATATTACACATAATTTTTGTCTTTTGGCGGTTCTTCCTTATCCAAAGTTCCCCTTTGTTGTCTTTTACCAAGTGTTCAGGTGATAAATCTTTCACATCGCTGAACGCCAAACCTGTAAAAATGCAAAAGACAAAAACATCCCGTACCTGTTCTACTCGTTTAATTGTGAACTCTTTAGCGAGAATGATTTTAATCTCGTCCATTGTCAGAAATTCAGGATCGGTTTCTTCCAGTTTGAAGCGGTAGTAAGCAAACGGATCTTTCTTTATCCAGTCGTTTTCCAAAGCAATACGGATAATCTTCTTCAAATTCTTCAATCGGGTGATAGCTGAATTCTGCGCACAACCTTTTTCAATCTTCAAAAAAGCATCGAACTTAGAAATGAAGTTGACTTCCAAGTTATTTAGGGCAATATCCGATAACTGATATTCTTTCTTAATGAATTCTTCCAAATATCGGGTAGTGGTTTCATACCGTTGAACGGTCTTACTTACGAAGTCCTTACCGATTAGCTTACGGCTTTGTTCGTTATGCTCTCTGAATACCTGCAATAGTGTTTTGTTATCTTCGTCCACACCATAAAACAACTTTCTCACAAGATCAACAGTGATAACCTTGCCGGAAGTTTCCAGTTCTCTATAAATTTGGTGTACGTGGGAGCGTGTGATTTCTAAGTAGTGATTCAGTTCCACCGACATACGGTCTTTGCCTTTTGAATTCTCTTTAGCCTGATTCCATAGGTTTACGGGACAGCTTCTTTTGATAGAAATATCTACCATACAGCCGTTTACAGTGATTCTCATGCACACGGGTGCTTCTCCGTTCTTTAATAATTTGCCTTTCTTGATGAAGAACAAAACAGAAAATGATTTACGAGCCATTTTTACATCGTTTTTAGAGTTACAAAACTATGTATTCTCTTCCAAAGTAAGTCTATGCAAAAAGCTATGAATCAGTGAGAAAGATCCAAATTCGTGGGACTTTTTTGAACTAAATTTTAGTCCCACGATTTATCCACCGATAATATGCTTGAAACGGCTATTTTCTGCTACCTGCTAGAAAAAAAGAAGTCCCTGATAATGTCTGATTATCAGGGATTTGCTTGATTTTTCTTTTGTTTTCAGTGATCCGCTTGGGGCTCGAACCCAAGACCCCAACATTAAAAGTGTTGTGCTCTACCTGCTGAGCTAGCGAATCAGACCTTATTGCTGTTAAGCGGGTGCAAAGATAGCTACTTTTGTTTAAAAAACAAATGGATTAAGGGAAAAAGTTTTGAGAACGACTTCTGCTTTTACTCTTCTTGTTGATTATCAGTCTGTTCAAACTTGTGAATTTTTTCTCTGTTTATGATGAAACGTTGATAGTAGGAGAGCATAAGGGTGGTAAGCGGAAGTGCTATAATCATACCCAGCATCCCCATCAATGACCCCCAAATCGATAAAGACAGTAGGATGATGGCAGGGTTCAGGCCCGTAATTTTCCCCATGACACGCGGTACGATGAATCCGTCTTGAATGGCTTGTACTATGATGAATACCGCAAGGGCCGATGCAATGATAATCCAGAAGTTTCCTCCCGTATCCGCTGCTTTCAGTATGGCCAGCACGATGGTAGGTATAAAGCCGATAATCTGTAAATAGGGCACTAGGTTTAAAGCACCGATGAACAAGCCGAGCCCAATGGCCAGTGGGAAATCAATAATCAGAAAACCTATACTGAACAGAATACCTACACACAATGCCACGAATGCTTGTCCGCGGAAGTATCTGTTCATGCCGTCTTTTACATCGTTCATCACACTGACTACGAAAGGCCGGTATTTTTGCGGTACCAGGTGGGTCCATCCTTCGGCAATGCTTTCGTAATCCAGCAATATGAAAACTATATAGAGAAGAATGAGGAAGAAAGTGAAGAAGCTGAACAGCAGATTGACGGATTCTGACAACAAGGACCAGAGCCGGGGAACGGTTTCCTTGATGGCGTTCAGCATATTCTCTTCCTTGAACAATTGGGTGACGAACTGGGTGTCTATGTTCTCACGGAGGAATTCAGAGAGTGTTTTGGGCACATTGCCGTCGTGGGTTCCGTTGGAAAAGTAGTCTATTACCAAATCTTTTACCCTGACGAATTCGTCCATCATGGGAGGCACAAGCAGATAGAAGGCGGTTCCTCCTACAATCAGAATACTGAACAAGGCGCAGAAAATGGATATGACCCGGTTCTTGAGCCTTAATCTGTACTGGAAGAAGGTGACCAGGGGGTAAATCAGATAGGCTATGAGCCATGCGATGAAGAATGGCAGCAATACGCCGCTCAAACGCTTGAAGAGCATAAGGATGCCGATAATGATGACACCGAGTATGACACCGCGGATAAAACTGTCGAATGTAATCTTTTTGCGTTCCATAATGCTCTGTTTTTTGTATTTGTTAATGACCGCTTTCCTTTTGGTCGGCTTGGATGGCTTGCTGATAGCACTCTCGGCATAGCGGTTCATACTCTTCGGTTTCCCCCAGCAGTACTTGTTTGTCGTTCTTGACGGTACGGTGGGAGAACGAGGCGAGTTGGCCGCATTTCACACAGATGGCATGTACTTTGGAAACTTCGTCTGCAATGGCACACAGTCCCGGCATAGGACCGAATGGAATACCCCGGAAGTCCATGTCCAGTCCGGCAACAATGACGCGTATACCATTGTTGGCAAGCTGGTTGCATACATCAATCAGGCCACTGTCAAAGAACTGGGCTTCGTCAATGCCCACTACATCTATCTCTGAAGTGAAGAGCAGAATGCTGGCAGACGAGTCGATGGGAGTGGAGGCTATGGAATGACTGTCATGCGATACGACATCGGCTTCGGAATAACGGGTGTCTATGGCAGGCTTGAATATCTCTACGCGTTGTTTGGCAAATTTTGCCCGTTTCAGTCTCCTTATCAGCTCTTCGGTTTTGCCGGAGAACATGGAACCGCAAATGACCTCAATTCTTCCCCTGCGTTTGGTTTCCTGTATATGATCTTCTGAAAATAATACCATGTTTTCAAGTGTTATATTTAAGCGCAAAAGTAACACTTTTGTTTGCTTTCCGATATTTTTTCATTATTTATTTCTACATTTGTAGCGTTAACACGGACTGTGTAAAGGATATGCAAACCCTATTAAACGACATAGAATTAGATATTCAGGAATTGAAATGTTTGATGCAGGCCATTTCAAGTGATGCCAATCCGACATTGAAGATTGTGGCAAAACGGAATATCCAGCAGATGAAGGCACGCTTGGAGGCGTTGCAAGAACTGCTTGAGGAGGCGCCAACGGCTGTTGTGTCGCCCCTGGAGGAACCCCCTGCTGTTACTACTCCTTTGACCGAACCGGTTTCTCCGGTCGAATCGGTTATTCCTGATACAGTGAAGATGGTATGTGAGGAACCGGAAACAGTTCCTATTTTGGCAGAACGCATCAAGCCTGCCAAGGATTTGAAACATGCCATCAGTCTGAACGATTCATTCCGTTTTGTCCGCGAACTGTTCGCAGGCGATGCTGCACGGATGAATGAAGTGGTACGACGTTTGGGTGAGGCTCCTTCTTTGGACAAGGCTATGGATATTTTTGCTTCGGAAGTGCACCCGGATGAAGAAAATGAAGCCGCCGTCGATTTTATGGAACTCCTCAAAAAATATTTCAGCTAAACGACCGATAAGTATGGGAAAACTTTATGTAGTGCCTACCCCGGTAGGAAATTTGGAAGATATGACATTCCGTGCTATCCGGATTCTGAAAGAAGTGGATTTGATTCTTGCTGAGGATACACGTACCTCCGGCATATTGCTGAAACACTTCGAAATAAAGAATGCGATGCAATCTCACCATAAATTTAATGAACATAAAACGGTTGAAAGTGTTGTTAATAGAATAAAGGGGGGAGAAACTGTAGCTTTGATTTCGGATGCAGGTACGCCAGGTATATCCGACCCGGGCTTTCTGGTAGTCAGAGAGTGTGTGCGTAACGGCATCGAAGTGCAATGCTTGCCGGGAGCGACAGCTTTTGTACCGGCATTGGTGGCTTCCGGACTGCCGAATGAGAAGTTCTGTTTTGAAGGTTTCCTTCCACAGAAGAAAGGAAGGATGACCCGCCTGAAGGCATTGGCCGAGGAGTGTCGTACCATGGTGTTCTATGAGTCTCCCCACAGATTGGTAAAAGCTTTGACGCAGTTTGCCGAACATTTCGGTGCCGAACGTCAGGCTTCTGTTTCGCGGGAAATCTCAAAGATGCACGAAGAAACGGTGCGTGGAACGCTTACAGAATTGATTGAACATTTCACGGCGAACGAACCGCGCGGTGAAATTGTGATTGTAGTAACAGGAATAGACGATTAAATAACTTCATTAACCAAACGTAAAACGAAAGCGTATGAAAAAGTTAGCAGTTTTAATTGTATGCGCGGCTGTAATGGCTTCGTGTGACAGCTTCTCTGGTGGCAGTAAGAACCAGCTGAAAGCTGAAAATGATTCTTTATTGATGGAACTGACTCAGCGTAATGCTGAATTGGACGAGATGATGGGCACTTTCAATGATATTTCAGAGGGATTCCGCCAGATTAATGCAGCAGAGAGCCGTGTGGATTTGCAGCGTGGTGCTGTGGCAGAAGGCTCTTTGAATGCCAAGCAGCAGATTGCGTCGGATATTGAATTTATCCGTAAGCAGATGGAAGAGAACAAGGAACAGATTGCCAAATTACAGTCCATGCTGAAGAACAGTAAAAATAACTCTGCCCAGTTGAAGAGGGCTGTGGAGTCCCTGACTCAGGAGTTGGTGGCAAAGACCCAGCGTATCGAGGAATTGCAGGCTGAGCTGGCTTCCAAGAATATCCGTATCCAGGAACTGGATGCTGCCGTAACCGGTTTGTCTACTGAGAAAGAAGAATTGACTGCCGAAAATGAGGCGAAGGCTCAAACCGTTGCCGAACAAGATAAGGCACTCAATACGGCTTGGTTTGTATTTGGTACGAAGAAGGAGCTGAAAGACCAGAAGATATTGACAAATACCGGGCTTTTCAAAAAAGGCCAGGTGCTGAAAGATTCTGATATCAACAAGGACTACTTTACACAAGTGGATATCCGTACGACAAAAGAGATTAAACTATACTCTAAAGATGCTGATATCTTGACTACTCATCCTGCTGGCTCTTATGCGTTGGAGAAGGATGATAAAGGACAGTTGACTTTGAAGATTACAAATCCGAAAGACTTCTGGAGTGTGTCCAAGTATTTGGTAATCCAGGTAAAATAACACTGTTATAGATTGATACAGAACGGACGCAGGTTATTGGAATTGATAATCTGCGTCTATTTTTATATATCCCTTTTCTTTAAATTATGGCATCCCAATATAAGAACCTGTTTTTTGACCTGGACGATACGCTTTGGGCATTTTCCCTTAATGCACGTGATACATTCGAAGAAATGTATCACAAGTATGACTATGACCGTTTCTTTCGTTCTTTCCAGCATTTCTATACGCTTTATCAGCATCGTAATGTAGAGCTGTGGGAAGAATACGGCAGAGGGCAGGTCAGTAAGGAAGAGTTGAACCGCCAGCGTTTTCTATATCCTCTGGAGGCAGTAGGGGCGGGGGATGCTGCTTTGGCCGAGGCTTTTTCTGATGATTTCTTTTCGGTCATTCCCACAAAAAGTCGGCTGATGCCGCATGCGTATGAGGTACTGGAATATTTGGCGGGGAAATATAACCTCTATATCCTTTCCAACGGCTTCCAGGAGCTGCAATGTCATAAGATGCGTTCGGCAGGCATTGACCACTTTTTTAAGAAGATTGTTCTCTCTGATGACATCGGTATCTTGAAGCCCTGGCCCGAAATTTTTCATTTTGCCCTTTCTGCCACACAATCCGAGGTGTGTGATTCTTTGATGATAGGCGATAGTTGGGAGAATGATGTGGCAGGAGCCAAAGGAGTGGGTATGCACCAAGTGTTTTATAATGTAACGGGGAAGGAAGAACTGCCTTTCCAACCGACTTATCATATCAGTAATCTGAAAGAATTGATGCAGATTCTGTGACATTGAAATTTTTAGTTGTACTTTTGTCTACAGAAACGTATATTATACAGCTATGGACACAATCTTACCTTTCGCTTTACTTTGTTTTACCTCCTTCTTTACGTTGACAAACCCTCTTGGCACCATGCCGGTGTTTTTGACCATGACGCATGGAATGACGGACCGTGAACGGCAGTCGGTAGTATCGCGCGCCACTCTGGTTGCCTTTATTACGATTATGGTTTTTACGTTTGCGGGACAGTTCCTCTTTAAATTCTTCGGTATCTCTACCAATGGCTTCCGTATTGCCGGTGGAGTTATTATCTTTAAGATTGGCTTCGATATGCTGCAAGCCCGTTATACCCCAATGAAGCTGAAAGACGAGGAAATCAAGACTTATGCCGATGATATTTCCATTACTCCTCTTGGAATTCCGATGCTTTGTGGTCCAGGTGCCATAGCCAATGCCATTGTGCTGATGCAGGATGCCCATACCATTCAGATGAAAGGAGTTCTTATAGGAATGATTGCCTTTATTTATCTGATTACCTTTTTCATATTGCGTGCTTCCACACGACTGGTCAAAATCTTGGGTGAGACGGGAAACAATGTGATGATGCGCCTGATGGGACTTATCCTGATGGTTATTGCCGTTGAGTGTTTTGTCAGCGGAGTGAAACCTATATTGGTGGATATATTGAAAGAAGGAGGCATACCATCACTGGCACACCTCCTCTAAACACTTTATTTATAAAAACACATTGGGAAAATTCCCAAGTTTCTTTAGGCTACTATTGATTAATAGCCTGGATTTTGTTCTATGTTCGGATTGGCATTGATTTCACCGACGGGAATCAACGGGAGCGCTTTCTTGGAGTCGCGGTTGAATGTACGCGCTTCTTCGCTCAATACGTCGTGCCATCCTCTGTCATTAACGTCCGTGTAGCGTGTAACGGTTTCACCTCGGCGCATAACATCGAAGTAGCGCTGTCCTTCACCTACAAGTTCCTTGCGGCGTTCGATGTAGATGCGGTCTAATGTGATGTTTCCGCTGGTTACTTGTTTGCTTTCATTCGTTGTGCGGTTGGAGATGATATCGTTCAGCAAGTTGGCAGCCTTGTTCTTGTCTCCGGCTTGGAAAGCTGCTTCTGCTGCTGACAAGTAAACTTCTGACAAGCGCAGCAATGGGACATTGGAGTAACGTACATCTCCGTTTACAGCAGGCATTTTGTTGATGTAAACTTTACGTTTGTCAAATCCTCCTGCTGCCGCTGCCAATAATATGTCGTTACGGATGTCTGCCGGGTCGGATGTAAGCATGTCAGAGAAGTCTTTTGTGACAATTACATCTCCATATCCGGGAGAAGCGCCAGCCTTGTCGGCATATAAATAGGCAATACCTTCACGGTCTGTCCAGTCAGTATTGTTGTTGATGGAAATCTCGAACATGATTTCTTTTGAATGATTGGCATCACTTTTGCTCCATGCAGCAACATATTCTGACGGTTCCCAAAGTTTGTAAGACGAGTTTGATATGATGTCTTCAGCTACGGATAAAGCCTTGCTCCATTCGCCTTTTGTCATATATACACGTACCTGCAAGGCTTTGGCAGCCCAAAGGTTGACATAACCCACTTCATTAGTTTTGGGCAGTGCATTTGAGTTGATTGCATCTGTCAAATCCTTTTCAATTGCCTCATAACATTGGGCTACCGTGCTGCGGCTTGGCTTTTCTGTCGATTCCAGCGGGGAGGTAGCGATGGGCACACCGAGTGAGCTGCCTTGATCTACCGTATAAGGTTTACCGTAGATACGTGTAAGGTCAAACAGTGCCATGGCGCGCAGAACTTTTGCTTCTGCATCATATTGGTCAATAGTGGCTTTTGCCTCTGCCGCGTCGGTCAGGTTGCCACTTTCTGCTGCCTGAATCAGACGGTTGGCGCGTGCTATGACTACATAAGGCATCTGCCATACGGCTGTTGAGGTGGTGAAATTGTCGGCAGTTGTATATTCCATATAGTAGTAGAAGTTTGCTCTTCCACTTCCACCGTTATATTCATATTGGATATCTTCCCCTCTCATGTCACCGTATACGAACATGAGGCGTCCATAATAATTAATCAGGCTACTATTACCTTTAACGGCAGCATAAAGTCCCGTCCGCACATTGGCCAAATCATCGCTGTTCTTGATTGCGGTTTCAGCATCTATTCCGTCTGCGGGTGACTGATCCAGCCAACTGTTGAGGCATGATGAAGTGCTGACTGCCATAGCTGCGCAAAGCGTTGCTGTGTATAATGTCTTTAATATTTTCATTTTCGTATCTTTATTAGTTAGAAATTCAATTCTATTCCGAATGTATATGTTCTCAATGCCGGAGTCTCAAATGTGCATAGTCCGTCTACACGCATTTCCGGATCTACAAATAAGTCTTTAGACTTCCATGTAAGCAGGTTGGAACCAGAGAAGTAGATTCTGGCTTTGCTGAGCCCAAGCTTGCTGATATAGTTTTGCGGAATGCTTACACCTAA
Source organism: Bacteroides sp. AM44-19 (assembly GCF_003603395.1). Taxonomy (NCBI): domain Bacteria; kingdom Pseudomonadati; phylum Bacteroidota; class Bacteroidia; order Bacteroidales; family Bacteroidaceae; genus Bacteroides; species Bacteroides sp. AM44-19. Next base: position 14,840 of record NZ_QTNB01000014.1, read on the forward strand.
TGTGAGGTTCTTCAGACGTAGATAATCAGTAGGCATCAGCCAGCGTGAAGACAGTGAAGCTGCGCTTCCATATTCAAATTTAGGCAATGTGGCATTCGTGTCGCCCGGGCCTGTCCACATCTTTGAGATGTCATAGTATGTCGGTACGGCACCACCGTATAGATATGAACCGCCATTGGAGTGCTGCCAAGTGGAGTAGTCAAAAGCATCACCACCCAATGAATAAGTGAAAGTGAAGCCCAAGTCGATAAACTTCCATTTGAGGTTGTTGGTAAGACCGCCTTCTATACTAGCCTGATGCTTGCCTACAATAGTTTTGTTGGCTTCAGAGATATTTGTAGTTGTCTTGCGGGCATTCTCTGTTCCGTCATTCAGATAGAACATTTCTTTACCGGTCTCGGCGTCAACTCCGGCGTATTCATAAACATAGTATGAATAGTAAGGTTCGCCTACACGGTGAATCAGCGGTCCTGATACGATTTCATTCTGCTGGCCATCCAATTTAGTCAGTTTGTTGCTGTTGTGTGCCATGTTCAGAGAAGTGGTCCACGTGAAATCCTTGTTTCTGAAATTGGTTGATGTAATGGTCAACTCAAAACCGGAGTTCTTCAGTGAACCGATGTTTTGCGGGGTGGTATACCCATAATTGCCATCATAATATCCGCCGACTTGTGATACGGGGAGGTCATATATAAGGTCGCTGGTTTTACGCTGATAGTAGTCGAATGTTACAGAGATACGGTCGATGAATGAAAGGTCGAGACCGATATTCCATGTTTTGTTCTTTTCCCATTTCAGGTCCGGGTTTGCAATTCCGACGATTGACATTCCTGACTGTCCATTGTATATGATTCCGTATTTATAAAGATTCATATAAGCGTAATAGTCTGATGGTTGCGTTCCGTTTACACCGTATGACACACGGAGCTTTCCATCTGTCAATACACTCTTGACAGGATTCAGGAAACTTTCGTCTATGAATCTCCATGCTCCGGAAACCGACCAGAAACTTCCCCAACGGTTTTCTCTTGCCAGACGTGAACTTCCGTCGGTACGATAGCTGAGACCGAGATAATATCTGTCTGCGTAGTTATAATTGGCACGTCCGAGGAACGAAGTCATGCGATAGCTCTGTCTGTTGGTTTCGGCACTTGTTGAACCGGCATTTGTCAATTCGTACAAATCACCCGGATAGTCTTGGCCTGCCATGTAGTTGAAAGCATATTCCGTATCTTGTGTTTCAAAACCAAGCAGGGCATCAATATTGTGCAGACCGAAAGAGTTGATGTAAGAGAGCTGGGTTTGTGTATTCAGCTGGTCATTACGATTGACGATACGCTGCATGACACCACCGGGGGCACCATTGTTTGAGTGTCTGTCCCAAAGAACGTCATTGGTTCCTTGTGCGTAATCATAAGCAATCTTTTCACTTAAATTCAACTTGTCCCAAATATTATAGGTCAACTTGATTGTATTGAATGCCTTCATCAGGGTATAAACGTCAGAGCTGTGTTCTCTTTCATACAAAGGATTGACTCCAAATACGCCGCAACCATTGTTTAATGTGCCGTCTTCATTATAAGGGGTTGATGAGGGGCTTTGGAAGAATGCGTAATTGGCCACAGGTCCATCATAGGAGGTAGCTTCATTAGTTTTGTTTTGTCTTACTTTTGAGAATTGGCTTGTAACCTGAACTTCAAAGTCTCCAAACTTATGAGTGAGGTTTGCATTACCAGTGAAACGTTCCAGACCTTGTTTATAAATGATACCTTCCTGATTGGTATAAGCAGCTGAGGTGTAGAACTTGGTACGATCGTTACCGCCAGATACGCTCAACTGGTAGTTCTGATGAGAACCGTTACGGAAAAGCAGGTCTTTCCAATCCGTCCATCCGGTTGAGGGTTTTGAAGCAAAGTCCTCGATGTTCTGGTCTGCAAAAGTTGCGGCATCTGCATCAGACATGTTTCCGGTGTATAACCCGTAATTCTTGAGACCGGTCCATAAGAGTTCGCGGCGCGAGTCACCGTCGAGCATAGGACGATAATCTATTGCCATGTTTGAGAAACCCCAGTCGGAACGGAAACTTACATTTGTTTTGCCTTGTTTTCCGCTTTTCGTCGTAATGACCACAACACCGTTAGCAGCACGCGAGCCGTAAAGAGAGGCAGCCGCCGCATCTTTGATAACTGTGATAGACTCGATGTCATTGGTATTGAGTGAAGACAAAATATCAGTTCCTGCATCACTATAAGTGAACTCGGATAAGTCTCCACTTGTGACCGGTGTTCCGTCAATAACATAAAGCGGATTGTTTCCGGCATTGATGGAACCCATACCACGTACACGGATACTGCTTACAGAACCCGGATTACTTGAACTTGAGCCAAAAGTAACACCAGCGACATTACCAGAAAGTTTGTCGGCAACAGAAAGAACAGGTACATCTTCCAAGGTGGAAGTGTTTACAGTAGAAGCAGCTCCAGTAAATGATGCTTTTTTAAATGTACCGTAACCGGTAACCACAACCTCTTCAAGCAGCTCAGAATCGGATTTCAAAATTACCTTTACATGAGGTTTAATCGTTACTTCTTGGGTTTGCATACCAACAAACGAAATCACCAAAGTTTTCGCGGAACTAGAATAAGTATATATTATTGAAAAACAACTGTTTACGTTTTTTTGTAGAACAGAGTTTATTCTATTGTATATTATCTATAAAGGTATATGGCAAAGGGAGGTAAGTATCTCGAAGTACCCATTTCATACCGTTTTGAATAATTAAAAGCTGATAATGAGCGCGTTATTGTAACATTTCATTCTACTCTTTTAATTGGTGGTGTACTAATTAACCCAATAAATGTTTTTTATTCAAGAATAACGATAGATTATATAGAGGAATATATCTTGAAAGATAGATTTTATCCATGAAAGTTCCAAAATATTTTTTGTTGAGAAATATTTGGTTTACATATGTTATTTATAATCGATGAATATATAATACATATGGAAAGATTCAATTATAATTGAAGGATTTTATATCTTTGCGCATAAACTAAATCGTGTTTGAATATGAAAAATTATATCTCCCGCCCTTTATACATAAGGAGAATTGAACCGTTTATTGATAAAAGTATAATAAAAGTAATAACTGGCCAACGTAGGATAGGTAAAAGCTACATTCTTTTGCAGATATCAGATATCATAAAGAAAAACATACCGGAAGCCAATATCATTTTTGTAGATAAAGAGCAACTTGCCTTCACGGAAATTAGGAACTACATGGATCTTTATCAATATGTTTTAAAGAAGGTTACTGGGCATAATCATAACTATCTTTTTGTAGATGAAATCCAAGAGATTGAAGAATTCCAATTGTGTCTGCGGAGTTTATTGAACGAAAATAAATGCGATATCTATTGCACCGGAAGCAATGCTAAAATGCTGTCCAGTGAACTTGCTACTCAATTGGCAGGAAGATATATAGAATTTCCCATTCATTCACTTAGCTACGGGGAATTCTTAACTTTCAATCAATGTCAAGATTCCACCGAAAGTTTAAAACTCTATCTTACATTCGGAGGTATGCCATACATTCATAATCTAACAATGGACAAGAATGTCATATTCGAGTATTTGAGAAATGTTTATTCTACTATCCTACTAAAAGATGTGGTTGCCCGTGAATCAATCCGGAATGTATCTTTTTTGGAGAATCTCGTAGCTTATCTGATAGATAATACCGGCTCTCTTTTTTCTGCCCAGAATATTAGTAAATATTTAAAGTCGCAACACGTCAACATTCCCACGCAGACAATTCTGAACTATCTAAAGGCACTGTGTAATAGTTTCTTCATTTACAAAATTCAACGAGCAGAAATCCAAGGAATGAAGATCTTTGAAATTGGTGAGAAATATTATTTTGAAGATTTGGGATTACATAATTCCATACAGCATTTTGATTTCCGAAAAGACATCAACAAGTTAATGGAAAATGTTGTATGCATTGATTTGTTGAGATATGGATATGAAGTATATGTCGGAAAGAGTGGAAATAAGGAAATTGATTTCATTGCTTCCAAAGACGACCATAAAGTCTATATCCAAGTAGCGTATATGCTTCCCGATGATGCAACCGTTCAGCGAGAATTCGGCAATCTTTTGGAAATAGCAGACAATTACCCCAAATATGTAGTTACAATGGATGAAATGCAGAGCGGGGGAAATTACAAGGGAATTAAACAGATTTCACTGCGAAACTTTTTGTTGGCAGAGGATAAAGAAAGATTGTAAATCTATAATTTAATTTCCAACATGAGAAGAGTAAATCAATAGGCTTTTCAATTTTTAGACAAGTTCTTTGAAATATGACTACTGAAACGAACTGAATGACAATAAGGCAGATATTAAAAAGCCGCTCATTTCACAATGGGCGGCTTAAAACACTTTATTTATAAAAACACTTTGGACAATCACCCAAAGTTTCATTTGTTGACATATATGCCATTGCGATTTTTAATCCGCCAAATTGGGATTATTAGTAATTTCACGTTCCGGTATATTGAATGTCAATCGTTTATCATCATAACTATAAGTCCTTTCCGGAAGCATTGCATCTTCTGCACAACGGGTTATTGACTTCTTGAAACGTTTCATAGTCATCAGACCACGCCCTTCACCCCACATTTCAAGGCGCCAGTTATAATATACCGCTTCTAACAATTCATCTTGATTCATCGCAGCAATCTTTTCCGCTGCAACAACGTCACGTTCGTCCAACAATGTTTTTAAAGATGTCTTGGCTGCCTGCAAATTATTATCCCGTACATTGGCTTCTGCGTTGATCAAATACATCTCAGCAACCCGCATGTAAACCTCATCGTCATACCACTCACGATTGCCCATACTACGTTTTGCATTATAGAACTTCCACCAGTTTGTCAATTCGTATTGTTCACCAGTTTTCGAATCATACTCGGTAAACCATTTTTTTCGGGTATCCGAAGCAGGTATTGACTCATACAGTGCAGTATCGACCAATTTTTCTCCACCAGCAAAGGCATAACTATAAGTAAACAAATCCATATGTCCCCAAAAAGTCGGAAGTGCAGGAGAATTACTTGTGGTTAGGTCAATTCCCCACATCCATCCAGAAATTCCAACGGAAGCAAATCCTGAATTGATAATTTCAGAACTGTTCATCAGAGTATATTGTTTTGAATCAATAACCTCTTGGGATATTTTAGCTGCATTCTTATAATCTCCCATTGTCAGGTAAACGTATGCCAACATACCTTTTGCTACAGACTGGTCAATTTGATCTTTTGCACCAGAAGGACGTTGGAAACCATCCAATAAAGGTATTGCATCCGTCAAGTCTTTTACAATCAACTCATAAACTTCTTCTACTGATGATTTCTTTGCCGCTTCTGAAGTCAATTGTGTACGATAAATAGGAATGGCCAAGGCTGCCTTATCCTCAGTATAAGGTCTTGCATACAAATTCACCAAATTGAAGTATGAATGAGCTCTCAGAGCCTTGGCTTGTCCGTAATATACTTTATTTTCATCACCTTCGGGAGTAACATCGTCCCCTCCTGCTGCGTCAAGGATTTCATTAGTTGCCTTGATCAGTTTATAGTAATACCGCCAGAACTGGTAGGAGTAGGATGTGGCAGTCGTAGTAGTACAAGTCAACGAGCCTGCGCTTTCAAACCAGCCGTAACCTTGCTGCATGATAACCATATCTCCACTCATCAAGTCCGTAGCAATGTCAACGGCTTTCTGTCCGAAGTCATCATGACCTCCCGTCCCGCCGGAATTCATAGCAAAGGTGGTGGAATATGTACCTAAGGCTTGTCCCATTAAGATGTTGGAGTTCCATTTTGCCACTTCCTGCAAATCTCCAGATGTAATGTAGTCTGAAGGACTCTTTTCTAAGAAAGAATCGGCACAACCACTCAGCAAGAGTGATAATCCTAAAGCCGTTACCGGAAAATATTTTTTCATGTTGAATTTCATAATTCTTATTTTTATTGTTAGAATTGAATTTTAATACCTCCCATAATTGTACTTAATGGAGCATATTGGCTTCTTCCAGATTCACCGGAATCATTTTTATTATCGTCATTGACATTGTCACTATTACCAGAAGATGCCATGGAAACGTAACCCTTGCGTGCTGACCAATACAACAAGTTGTCACCGGAAATATAGAAGCTTAAACCGGAAAGATGTAGCTTCGAAACAATGTTCTTAGGTAATGTATAACCAATTCTTATATTTGCAAGATTCAGGAATGAACGGCTTGTCAAAAAGCGTGTAGAGCTTGCATTGGCATAATTAGTATCGTCAGCACCACCGCCGAAATCATTGGATAAGCTTGGAATATTGGTGACATCTCCTGGTTTCTGCCAACGATTCTCAATATCCTTATGCCAGTTATATGAACCGGATGTACCACTATGCATCATTGCCGCATAGTTATAATCATAGCCATAACCACCAATACCATACGAGAAAGTTGCATTAAAAGTTATACCTTTCGCATACAAATCGAAGCCGAAGCCACCTTGCAGTGCTGGAATACCGGATTTTCCGACAAATTTCTTGGTAGCTGCACTCCAATCACTAGTCTGCTCTACTTCAAGTTTATTGATGGCATTTTTTGATTTATATGTTTCCATATCCGTAATTAATTCTCTCTCTCCATTAGCCTTTACATTGTAGTATTGGTTGTATAATGCATAACCGGTCTGTGGATCAACTCCTGCATATTCACGAAGATAAAAGTCATACAATGAATGTCCTTTTGCCCAACCGTAGTAAGTGCTAATTTCGATGGGTTTCTCATTGCCTGTAGTCTCATCAATAGGCATTTTGGTCATTCTATTTTTATAATAACCTCCATTTACACGAAAATCGAATTTATAGTCTTGCTTATCCAGTAAATGAGCTGTCAGCGAGAATTCCACCCCCTTATTCACTAGCGCACCATCATTTACTGGATATGAAGCGTATCCCAAAGAGGGAGCAACTTGCTTCATAAATAACATGTCTGTTGTTTTTTTATGGAAATATTCCACTTCACCTTCCAATACATCTGCTATATTGAATTCAAGACCAGTGTTGATTGTAGTGCTTCTTTCCCAAGTCAAGTCCGGATTACCTTTAAATTTGAAACTGAAGGTGAATTCATCATTCAAATTATCAATTGTATAAAGATCTTCATAAGGATAATAACCGGCAACGACCGGATTTGTAATGAAGTCCTGATTACCCAATACACCCCAGCTCAATTTATATTTCAGATTCTTCAACCAGCTAATATCTTTCATGAAATCTTCATTGCTGATAGCCCAGGCAGCACCTAAAGAACCGAATACTCCCCATTTATTCCCTTTAGCAAAACGGGAGCTACCATCAGTACGAATCGTTCCATGGAGGAAATATTTGTTATCATAATCATAACGAAGTTGGCCAAAATAACTTTCAATGGAATATCCATAAGTATATGATTCCAGATAATCCATAATAACTCCATTACTCCATTCTGTATTGTCCGGTCTTACGATTTTTGACTTTCCTCCATAGAATACGGATGTCTTACTGGATGTTGATTCATGAGCAACAAAAGCATCGAAGTTATGTTTATCAAAACTTTGACTCCAGGAAAGAATCTGGTTAGCCGTGAAATTAAGGAAATTTGTTTGATATTTCACGATCTGTCCCTTGCCGGCACTATCACCATAATAGGGGTTTGTAAGTTCATTCTCCGTTGAACCCAAGTATTGAAGACCGACATTTGCAGTCAATTTGAAGTATTTCAGAAATCTGGCTTCAAAAGAACCATTTCCGTTGAACTGGTGAGAAACAATTTCATCTTTATCTAGCAGCAACGCACCGGCAGGATTAATTCCGGAGCCAAAAGGACGCTGGTAACCTGCATTCATACCATAGTCATATTTGTTTCCACCTATGTTTGTATCTTTAACAATATTTCCATCTGCGTCGTGTTCAAAGACCGGAAACAATGAGGGCATACCATTAATAAACTGAAAACCGTTATTCATGTTACTATCTGATTGTCCCGGTTTATTTGTTTCCATATATGCATATGATAGAGACGTCGTGGCTTTCAGCCATGGAGTAATCTGATTGCTCATGTTATTACGAACATTAAAACGCTGATAATCAGAAGAGATATAATAACCTTCATCTTTCAAATAACTGAAAGCAGTATAATGAGTCATCTTTTCATTACCACCGGAAATCTTCACACTCGCATCCAATTTCTGCCCAGTACGGAATATATAATCTTCCCACTTTTCAGGAGTATATTTGCGTGTAATTCCACTATTGAAATGCCCAGTAGTCGGATCTATCAATTGAGCACCGTCAGTATTCCACATATTATAGATAGGAGCGATACCATATCTTGACTGGAATAGGTTTGTTGATGCCCATGCAGCAGATTGTGAGGCATCCATTCCTCCAGCGTTGGCTGCATAATTCTTCAGGCTCTCCCACGTAAGTTCTGTAAACCGTTCCGGATTATTTATCACATCGTATTGTGGTATCAAACGCATGTTGGCTCCATATTTAACTTCGGCTTCAACGCGAGTTTTACCTACCTCTCCCTTTTTAGTGGTAATCAGAACCACACCATTTGCTGCACGTGAGCCGTAGAGTGCTGTAGCCGTTGCATCCTTTAAAACCGTCATAGAAGCAATATCACTAGGGTCAATACCACTTAAGTCTGCCTCAAATGGAATACCGTCCACTACATATAATGGTGCACGGCTTGAATAAGCAGAACCTAAACCACGAATTCGGATACTTGCATTAGTACCGGGTTGGCCAGAAGTAGACATAACTTGAACACCAGCAACCTCACCATTTAGAGCTTTAGAAAGCTCTGTCGGATTTTTTAATGATATTTTATCGCCTTTAATTTCGGTTGCAGATCCAGTAAATGAACGCTTAGTAGCCCCGCCATAAGCAACTACCATAACTTCATCAAGCAGCTTGCTGTCAGACTTCATTGTGACTTTTACATGAGGTCTAATGACGACTTCTTGAGTCTGCATACCAATATACGAAATCACCAAAGTTTTCGCGGAACTACAATAACTGTATTTTGTTGATAATAAGTAATATATAATAAGCTCCAAAACGCTAAAACAGGGAATACTCTTTCCACAGTTATTCTATATACGTCCACAATAAATAATGCTCTACTTATGTGATACCATTAATAGCTGTAATGTTTTGATTAATAGCTGTTTGTCCCTGCATTAATATATTGTGGCTATAAAATTAGGATTTCTTTTTTTTAAAAGAATGAATGATTATGTCAATATCTATCATTTGAACATTTTTCGTTGAATATTTACTTATATTGTCTATCACATCCATAAGAATGTTGTATTTCATGTAAATACTATTTAAAATTATAAAATACCATTCTCATTTCGAATAGAGATAAACATTAGTTTATTCCTATTTCACATAGAAATATTCTGTATTCCTTGTATAAAACTAATGAACTTATGAGATCGTTTCTAAAGGAACCATAGTTTCTTGTGTAAAAGTTCAAAGGGAAATTCATGCTATACAAATATTGTCTCTTATTTGTATTATAATACCATTATCATTATATTTGCGTTATCGTAATGTGCATTACGGTAATGTACATTACGATAACGAAAGAGTTGATATAAAATAAAAGGTGTATTATGAAATTCTATAATAGAGAAAAAGAATTGGCTATTTTAAAGAATATAGCAGAACAGTCTCAAGAAGAATCGCAAATGACGGTTTTGGTAGGAAGAAGGCGTATCGGTAAGACCTCACTCTTATTGAAGTCAACGGATGGAAAGCCGACATTGTATTTTTTCATCTTACGCAAGGCAGAGAATCTTCTATGCCGTGACTTTATAGAAGAGGCAGAAATGAAGTTGAATTTTCCTATAGGAGAATATTCTTCCATAGGAAAGCTATTCCAACATTTAATGTTACTTTCAAAAGAACGGCCCTTCAATCTTATTATTGATGAATTTCAAGAATTGGATAGAATAAATCCTTCTGTGTTTGGAGAGATTCAGAAAGTATGGGATTTGCATAAAGACAGTAGCCGAATGAATTTACTTATAAGCGGCTCTATTTACTCATTGATGCATAAAATTTTTGAGAATAATAAAGAGCCACTTTTCAGCCGTGCGGGAAAAATTATACGTTTACAACCATTCAGGGTCTCTGTCATAAAGCAAATATTGGCAGATTTTCACCCAGGTTACACTCCCGATGACCTTTTGGCGCTATATACCTTTACAGGGGGGGTAGCTTGGTATATTGATTTGTTCATGAAAAATAAGGCTTTTACCCGTACAAAAATGATTCATTTCATGACGGAAGAGAACTCTTTGTTTTTGACTGAAGGAAAGAATCTTTTGATAGAAGAGTTTGGTAAAGAATATACCGTTTATTTTTCTATATTAGAATGTATTTCTCGCGGACTGACATCTCGTGGAGATATAGAAACAGCATTGAACGGAGTAGAAATAGGCGGTTATCTCTCACGTATGGAGAAAGATTTCTCTGTAATCAGTCAGCGTAAACCTATTTTTGCTCGTCCATCCTCCAAACAAGTCAGATACATTATTGAAGACAATTTTCTATCTTTTTGGTTTCGATTTATTTACAAGTATCAGAATTTGATAGAGGCCGGAAACTTAGCCTATCTGCGTAATATTATAGAACGGGATTTCCCTACATTTTCAGGATTGATGTTGGAGCGTTATTTCAAAGAGATGTACATAGAGGCCGGAAGATATACAGACATCGGAGGATTTTGGGATAGAAAGGGAGAGAATGAGATAGATTTAATTGCTGTTAATGAATTTGAGCGAACCATAGAATTCGTAGAGATTAAACGTAATCCGGAACGGATAGATTGGGGGATGTTGAAGAAGAAAGGAGAATATTTTCTCACTATCAATAAAGAATGGAAAAACTGCTCTGTTTCCTATAAAGGACTTTCTTTGGAAGATATGTAACCTTAAATAATACTTCCCTTAAAGTCTTTTGCAGGATTAAAGAAAGAGAAGCCGCTCATTTCACAATGAGTGGCTTCTTAAAAACACTTTATTATGAAATTCCGGTCTATTCAACCGGATGAATCATCATCATAGTTGTCACATTATTATTGTTTGGGTAATGCAACTAGTTAGTCTGCGCAGATAATTCTTTTGACAGAAAAATGAAGGAGCACTTAAATGAAAGAGAGAGTACTTCCGTATCATTCTTTTGTTGATTCATATAGAAAAATCGGTAAAGGCAAACTACTTTTACCGATTTTTTATAACATGTCCTTTGAGGTATTAATTCTGGTCGCTCGGAGAAAGCTGAGAATTATTCTCTATTTCAGAGAGAGGTAATTGGTAAAGGAACGGCCTGTCTTCTTGGTTATAACGGAACTTACCGGCAGAGAAGTGATTATTATTTTCTGCGCCCCAAGTTTCATCTGTACGATCTACAGGAATATTCAAACGACGATTATCAATATATTCCAAACCTTCACCCCAGAACTCTACACGTTTCTGATAAATGATTTCCTCTATCAGGTCAGCCTTATTCGTGAAAGTGTAATTATAATCGGGCTGGCGAGTCTTCATAAAGCTATTCAGTTCAGTCACTGCTTCTGCAGAACCCTTGTGAGCCAAAGCTTCCATTTTTATCATGTAAGCTTCTTCTGAACGCAGGTAAATATAATCTCCCAGTTCCCATCCGCTGAACACACCGGCCTTGATGTTATCACGACCTGTACCGATAAATTTTACAGCTTGGTATTCCACGGCAACTGGAGACTGAGTGTCACGAATCAATGTTATACGATTACCGGAAGCATCTGTTACACCTGTAGAACGGTCGCAGCAGAACCATTGCAGACGGATATCAGTATCCGCGATACGGTCTACTAATGGCTTAAAGGCAGCGCGCCATACACCGATGCCGGCATACCCATCACCATAAGTATCCATCTGCGAGAAGAAAGACATATAAGTCGTACTATTGTCTGCTGTAATATCACATCCGAATACTACATCCGGTAAGCTGATATTACTGAATCCCTGGAGTATCTGGTCTTCACTCTGCAATATGGGGAAATTATCAATCACCACTTGCGCATACTTTATCGCCTCATCCCATTCATGGATAACCATATTTGCACGAGCCAAATGCATAGCTACCACGCAGCCATCCATATCAGTGGGTGAGGAAGTACGCGTCATATCCAAATTCTTGAACAAATCGAAAGCAGTAGTAAGGTCACTCTTGATTTGTTCATAGATTTGGGCTACAGTAGCACGTGGCTGGTCACCTTCCGTATCCTCTGTAATAAGCGGTACACACGGAGACTGGGAGAAGTCATATTTCTCTCCACGGCCCCATTTCGTTCCATCCGCACCGGTATAGTAGGAATGCTGATATAAGTAAGTCAGTTGTAAGTAGGCATAGCCACGGAAACCAAGGGCAATGGCACGATATTTCAAATTGGCGGGATCTTCACTGCTGGGGTCAATCAGCTTGAGGATATTGTTGGCATTGGCTATGACGCGATAGTACTCTTTCCAACGGTTGTTGGTCGGAGTATAGTTCTGTTGCCAGTAATCCAGCAAATAATGATACATACTCATGGCGAAACGTCCGGTCATAATCATATCGTTGCCCATCAGCGATGTTAAGTAATCAAAACTCTTTTGACCGAAATAGTTGTGACTCATATTGACGTCAACATACTGTTGCATATCAGTATACATACCTGCCACAGCAGCTGAAAAAGCCTTATCAGGATCTTCCTGAGCCACATTGCCCAGTTGGTCTTCAGTCAAATAAGCGGTAACATCAGCATCTTCAATGCAAGATGTAAGCAGGCCCCCAGCAAGAAGCACCTGCATCATATATTTCATTATCTTCATATACAATTTTATTTTTTAGTTTAGAATGTAAGGTTGATACCTCCGGAAATCACACGCATCGGAGAATAGCCTCCATATTCATCATCAGAACCAGCCATTGCCACACGAGGGTCAAATCCCTGACGTTTGGACCACAAGCCGAGATTATCTGCCGTAGCATAGATACGCAGTTTCTCAACACCCAATTTCTGCGTCAGGTTCTTCGGCAATGTGTAGCCCAAAGTGATGTTACGGATGCTGAAGTAGCTGGCCTTTATCAGATTGAGGTCTGATTGCTGAGTGAAAGAGTTGGAAGCATTGTCAGCATTCCAAATAGGAAGTGAACCTTGACCGGTCTCAGGGTTGAATGTTTTCCACATATCCTTATTATGACCTACGTAGAATGAGGAGCTCATGCCGGACAGATAAGAATAGTCATAAGCATAGCCACCAATTTGGAAAGCCGTTGCTATAGAAAGGTCAATTCCCTTGTAAGAGAAAGTAGTGCTCAAACCACCGTTGAAATCGGGCAGTGCAGATTTTCCAATGAAGTAGCGGGTTGCGTCTGCATAAGTGGTGGTGGTAGTACGGCCTGTCACTTCCCCTTTCTCGTTTGTCTCATCCATGTACCACATGGCATTTCCTTTTTCGTCCATGCCGGCATACATATAAGTATAGTATTCAAAGCGGCTCTTACCTTCGCGCAGGTTGAACGGACCGGAAGTGATACCATTTTCACGGTTTTCTTCGGGCAGTGTCACGATGCGGTTCTTGTAGTGAGATCCCACGAGCGATACCGTCCACTTTAGGTCGGGCTGATTGAAAATATCCACATTCACTTCAAACTCTATACCAGTGTTTTTCATCGCACCCAGGTTTTCCCAATTATACGGACGTCCGGCTGTAGAGTAAGCTACAGGGCGCTTGAAGAGCATATCGTCTGTACGACGATAAAAATATTCGAATGAACCGTATACTCTGTCGAATAGACGGAAATCTACTCCCACGTCAAAAGTCTTCTGCTTTTCCCAAGTCAAGTCCGGATTACCGTAGAATTCCGGTGAATAACCCAACTCTGAACCATTCCAAGTAACTGTGTATTGGTCTTGATAAGGCGTGTACACATAGGCATAGTCATACTCCGAAAGGATGCTTTCATTACCTTGGGTACCATAAGACGCACGCAGTTTCAAGTCGTTCAACCAAGAGTTTGTACCCTCCATGAATGCTTCGTTGGAAATACGCCAAGCGGCACCTACCGACCAGAAATTACCCCAGCGGTCCAAGAAGCGGGAAGTACCGTCGCGACGGAAGGCTGCAGAAAGATAATATTTGTTGCTATAGTCGTAGTCTGCCATACCGAAATACCCCTCGATGTTATGGTTTGCCGTGTAGCTGTTAATGTATTGCATTTGTCCACCGTTGTCCAGTTCCGGATTGTTCGGATTAAAGAAATTGGTCTTCTGTCCTGCTAAATACTGATATTCATACTTATAGTACTCGTGACCTATCTTGGCCGACAAGTGGTGGTTATCGCCAAAAACATTGCTGTAGGCCAGAATCTGGTTGAAGTTGGTAGTCGTAGTGTTGTAGCTTCCTTTTGTACCACGACCACCGAAAGACTGTCCGTCACCGATGAGCGGAGTGTAGAATACTGTCTGGCTACTGTTCGTGAAATCATAACTGTAGTTTGCTGTAAACTTGAAATTCTTCAAGAACGAGATTTCCAGATACGAGCGTGAAGTCAGATTATTGTACACAGTTTCACGAATATCCTCTTTCATATTGGCTATCACATTCTGGTTAGTAGCCGTAGGACGTTTAGATGTACCGTCTGTCTCACCGTTTCCGGCATCATACATAGGACTTCCGTCCTCATAATATTTCATATTACCTTCTGCATCATAGGCATGAACCGGGAAGATGGGAGCCCAAGAACGTGCCACCTCAAAAGGATTGGAGGCAGCTCCGGCATTCTCTTGTACACCATTCTGAGTTGCTTTGGAATAGCCTACATTGGTACCTACCTTCAACCAGGATTTCAACAGAGAGTTAACGTTGGCACGAGCCGTAAAGCGCTCATAAGAAGAACCTAGCACATAAGAGTCATTGTCCAGAAAGCCCATAGATACATAGTAATCTGTGCGGTCATTACCACCCGATGCAGATACATTATACTCTTGACGGAAGGCATTGTCGAACAAGGCATCGGCAAACGAATCATTATAACGCAGACGTGCATTGGGGTTAAGTTTTCCATCTGGTGTTACCAGATACTCTCCTTGCGGGATGATATAAGCATTGTAATTACCCAGTTCGCCCAGCAAATCCTGACTGGCTGCTAAATTAGAGTCTTCAATGGATTTTCCAGCCGCCCAATAGGTGTTACGAAGACCATACCAAGACAAACGGTAGAACTCTCCCGGATCAGTAGCCATATCATAGTCCTTGTACGCACGCTGTGCCACACCCCAGGAGCCGTTAAAGTTGATGGCCACCTTGTCTTTGCGTCCGGTCTTGGTAGTAATCATGACCACACCACCTGCTGCACGGGAACCATACAAAGAGTTGGATACAGCATCTTTCGACACGTTCACTGAAGCAATGTCTGTAGGGTTGATGTCCGACAACTTGCCGTTGAAGGGCACACCATCTACTACAATCAGTGCATTGTTGCTGGCCGAAATAGAACCGATACCGCGTAATACGATATTGGCATCTTGTCCCGGCTGGCCGGAAGAACTTACAACTTGCAAACCAGCCACAGCTCCTTCTAATGCATTGGACACGGATGTAGCTTGTGAATTACTGATAATCTCATTCTTTACACTGCTGATAGAACCCACCAAATCTTGTTTACGTTTAGTGCCATAAGCCACTACTGTTACTTCATCAAGTATCTCTGTATCAGGCATCATAACCACTTTTACGCTCGGTTTGATTACCACTTCTTGAGTCTTCATACCGATGTACGAAATCACCAGAGTTTTCGCGGAACTACAATATGTGTATCTTGTTGGTAATAAAGGAGGTACAATAATTCAAGAAAGTTTCAAAAGGAAGTGTTCCCCTTTGGGAGATACTCTATACATGTTCACTATACATGACAATCTACTTATATGATACTATTTGTAATAGTAATGTGCTGATTTATAATAGTCTGATTCTGTACTAATATGTTATAATCATAACGTTAGGATTTCTTTTTTTTTAAGAATGAATGCTTATGTCAACATCTATCGTTTAGTTGTTTTTTGTCAATTATTTACTTGTATTGTTTGTTACATCCATGAAAACGTAAAGCATTATATAAAATATTATTGAAATTATAAAGGTTACATAGATACCATCTTACCCATTTATCCATTTTATGCATAGAACACTATGCAATTGTCCTTATTTTAAATGGAGATATCCGTTTGTTTATTCCAAATACAAAAGTAATTGAAGTAAAGAACTCTGTAACTGCGAAAAACTACTATTGGAAGTATGTCAAAAATGTAAACCTGCCCTTTTCGGATGGAAAAACGATTGTTCAGTCAAGGTTTAGTTCTTTAATTCCCCAAAGATTTATGTAGTAAACAATGTTTTTGGTTTCTTGTTTGGGATTATATTTTTCTGATGAGGAATACCTATTATGAGAAAATATAGTCTACATGAAATTACGTCGCTTGGGTGGAGATATTTTTATCATAATCAGGAAATGCAGAATATGCTTTTGTGACCCACTCTAGCTCTCATATCGTGCGGGCAATCCAGGTTTGCTGCTTATTGAAGAAAGGATACTCCTATTGTTTCAGTTCTTCTCCATAAAGTTTACGCAGCATGATACGTGCAGGTACACTTTTAATTTCTCCATTGGGCAAGCCTTGTATAATGCATTCATTGCGCAATGCTTTTTCTTCAAGCATACGGCGTTCGGCTAATGCCAAACCGAAATGTAACTTTTCGCTCAGTTCTTTTCTTTCATTCTCTGACATAACTTTGTATTTTATTAAATCGTTCAATATGATGTATATGCATCTCCATCCCCCGTCCGCCTTCAGCAACAATAATACGGGGTGTCTCGCTATTATCTGCCAATAGCCAATAGTCCACACAGGGCATATAAATATTGAAAAAGTTATTGATACCTGCTTGATAACGCCGAATCACAACCTCTTTGGGAATGTCGTGCCCACCATTACGTACACGTTGGGCTACACGCTGAATAGCCAAGTCGGGCGAACTCAACCAGAAATATATTAAATTGACTTTATATCCTTGCTCTTGCGCACGATGGACAAGGCGGGTGTAAGTTCTTGTGGCAAGTGTGGTTTCTATAGAAAAGTTTTGTTGATTTCTCAGCAATTCATTAATCCTTTGTAACATCAACCGTCCGGCTTCAATAGCCATACTTTCGGGATTGAAAGGAGATAATCCACGAGCTATTTCATCTGCATTAACAAACTCCTTGCATTCCAGAACATCCGGTAGCACAGTGTAAGATGCCGTAGTCTTACCAGCACCATTACAACCACTAATGATGTAGAGCTGTTTTTTAGAATCCATATTCATGCATTTATCTAATTGCAAACATACGACATTTTTATAAGATTATGGATAATTGATAGTTATTGTTTTTTAAAAGTTGATTGTTCCGCAGGTATGAGAAGTACAGGACTCTTTTGAGAACTCCACATTTCTCACATATCATCTATCCTTATTTTCTTCTTGATGAAATATCTGTTTACCAAAGTACGTTTTACGAATTGAGGTGGAGCAAAGTACTTGCCTTTCCCACTTGCGCTATATAGATAGCCCTCCCCTCTAGTGATCATTGATGAATACCAAATGGCAGGCAAATATCCTGAGAATAGTGTGGAAACGCTTTTATTGTTCTCCTCTAATAACAGAGGGAATGCTTTATAGCATCCCCTCTCTCAAAAAACACTTTATTTATAGAATAATTCCGGTAGAATTATTTTCCTCCAAGATTCAACTCATCGTTGTAATCAGTTTCATTCAAAGGTACATCCCATGTCCATTTGTTGACACCGGAGGCAGGAATGGTTTTTGCAACGGAAATGTGAGCATTACCACCTTCGGCAAAACTGTGACGGACTATGTCGCGGTTCCATCTCTTGTAGTCGCTCCATGCAAAACCTTCACCCCAGAGTTCCAATTCGCGATAGTCCATAATTTCATTCCAAAGAGCTTCGCCACTCTTGTCGCAAGTGTATTCAGGATTACGTCCGGAAGTGGCATTCAGTTCTACCAGTGCGGCACGAGCAGCAGTCTCGTCATTCAAGAAATAATTAGCCTCTGCCTCTACCAATACCATTTCCGATGAACGGATGAAAGGCAGGTAGCTGACGCCCGGAGTGTCGAATACATAAAACTTCAGTTGTCCCCCCAGATACATATAACCAGCCTGATAAGGAGCTTCCAGGCCACTGACCGCCATTTTCTGGCAATAGGCAGCTGCTTCTTCCCAAAGAGCATCTGCTTTTTTCTCATCATCTCCCATTCCAAGAATGCCGTAGCCTAAATCCATGGCTGAACCGTCATTGAAGTTATAGCCGGGGAATTTGTCTTCGGTTAGGAACAGTGCCTTACGAGCATCGTTGTTGGGAATGCGATTAATCAGTTCACGACCGATAGAGCCTGCACCGTTTGCCGCCCCTGCCGCATTGGCATAATATCCGTTGCATGCATACTGAGTACCATAACTCCAATACCAGTTATTCTCTTGTGCACTACCAAAGCTTCCGAAAATCCATTCACTGGTTGGATTACAGAACCCTGCATGATATTCTGCATTGCTCATGAGTGGGTAGTTCTGGCGAGCCAGCTTAGCTTCAGTCAATGCTTTGGTATAATCTTGCTTGGTAAGAGCGGCACGGGCGTAGATGGCATGTGCCACATTGATGTTCGGCATCCATACTTGTGAGGCATTACGGTCCATACCGCTTTGCTCAAACAGCATGATGGCTTCGTCCAAATCTTTATAAATCTGTGCATACGTTTCAGCTAATGTGGCATAACCTTGTCCACCGGTAGATTCGTCCAAACGAAGTACTATCCCCTGCGAAGCGCCATTGTTGGAATCTTGCCAGCGCCAGCAATAATAGTGTACCAGTTTTTCGAAAGCGTATGCACGAAAAGTCAGTGCAGATGCCTTGACAAAATTCCTTTCCGCTTCCGTACCTTCGGCATTGTCTATATTGGCAAGAATGGTGTTGGCATTACCTGCTATGGTATAATAGTAATACCATGCGTAAGCATCGTAAATGGAGTTAGTACGTGTGTGGAACTCTTGATTGAAGATAGGAGACCATCCGGATGCGTAATAATTGTAATTGTAATTTTCACTCGGGTAGCTTTCGTACTGAATCATTATGTTGTTCTCACCAGCAAATCCACCTCCAAAATAGGAGTGTTGTGTTGTCATGATTTTGGCGATACCGTTCAATGCCTTCATGGCATTGGCCGTGGTACCTACGGCATCGGTTGCTCCGGTTGAGTCAGTAGGTGCTGTATCCAGATAGTCACCGGCGCAAGAAGACACCAGCATCATACCTGCCAATAGGCTTCCTGCGAACAATTTATTGATAATCTTTTTCATTTCTAATACAAATTATATGGTTATACCTTTAGAATTTCACAGTCAGTCCGAAGTTATAAACACGGGCTGTCACATACGTATCGTCCGAACCTCCGTTGAAGGAATACTGCGGATTCAATCCTTTGCGTGAAGTCAATGTAAAAAGGTTCTCTACACCGGCAGTCAGCGAAAGGCCTTCTATACCTACACTTTTTAGCCAACGCTTGGGCAAGCTGTAGGAGAGATTCAGGTTCTTGAATACGAAGTAAGAAGAGCTTGTCAGCCAACGGTCACTGGTGGCATTCAGGTCGGACGATTTGTAAAAGTCGGCGCGCGGAGTTCCATTCGGATCAATGCGATTGGCAGAAGTTTCTGTCATTCCCGCAGGAACTTCTTTCCAAGAATTCAGGATGTCCTTGTGGTAAGCGCTGCCGGCAGCACCGGATTCAGACACACCCATCAAGCTGGCATAGCTACCATCGTATGTTTTACCGCCTAAAGAATAAGTAAACAGCATGTTCAAATCCCAGTTTTTCCAAGAAAGAGCTGAGCTGATAGAACCGTAAACCGTAGGAAGTGCGCTGCCGGCCCAGTCACGTTTGGCGTATGAAGTCGCGGTAGCATAGTCCGTACCGTTGATGGTAGTCAATGCACCGGCTTCTTGGGCGGCGGCTTTCTTGTCCGGATCCAGTGTATAGAGAGAAGTACCGGTCATCTGGTCCACACCTTCGAAGTGGTAAGTGTACCATTCGTAGATGGAGTGTCCTTCGGAGTAGTTTTGCATACCATGCAAGATGTCCTTTCCATCGGGCAGTTTCACGATTTTATTCTTCAGGAAAGTAGCGTCTGCGCCGATGTTCCATTTCCAGTCATTGTTGTTGATGACATCGGCATTCAAAGAGATTTCCCAGCCACGGTTGGATACGGTACCGATATTCTTGTATTGCGTCAGGTTCATCGGGGCAGTATCGGCAACCCAAGGATAAGAACCGGCAGAAAGCGGTAGGCGTACCTCAAACAGCAGGTCTTTGGAACGTTTGTCGAAATAGCCTATTTGGAAGTTCAGACGGTTGAACAGACGCCCCTCTACGGCAACATCCACCGTCTGTGTAGTTTCCCACTTGATGTCCGGTGCTGAAAGTGATTGTTTTACCAAAGCGGCTTCACCACCGTTCTTGTCAATGGTATAAAGAGCCATGTGACCATAAAGGCTTACGCCCATATTGTTACCGACTTCACCATAGGACGCGCGCAACTTCAAGGCATCCACCCAATCTACATCTTGCAAGAAAGCTTCTTGTTTCATGTTCCAGCTGGCACCAACAGAATAGAAGTTACCCCAGCGATTGTCCTTGTGGAAGCGTGAGGAACCGTCACGACGGAACGAACCTTCTACGAAATAACGGTTGTCATAATTATACTTTACGCGTGCCAGATAAGACTCCGTCTTGTCCTCATCATCACTTCCGGAAAAATAAGAGTTGTTAAGGAAATTGCCCATAGTAAGGTTTCCGTCTACAGCCATACCGGTGTTCATTCCGGAAGTGTACTTGCGCTCCCAACTATAGTTCTCGTGAGCCACCATAGCTTCCACGTTGTGTACCTGATTAAATTGATAGTTCCAGCTCAGAATTTCCTGCAAGGTTACAGTCTTGTATTGGTAGGCATAACTTGTCAAACGACCGCCATTCGTAGCACCGTCTCCAATTTCGGGATTGTCATATTTCTTATTGTTCGAAGTGCTGTTGTTCAGGTCACCTTTTACAGTTAATGAAAGTCCATACGGCAACGAGATGGTGGCAAAAGCTTGTCCGCCCAATACGTTGCGCACACTTTCCTGCTTATTATACAACATTTCGTAAGCGATGTTGCGGTTACTCAGATAAGATGAAGTGGTGTCATAAATTTTGTTACCATCAGCATCCAGTTGGTATGTACCGTCGGCATTGTGCATAAACAACGGATAGACCGGAGCCATATAACGAGTAATGTAGAACGGATTGGCGTAATAGTTGCCACTGGCATTACTGTTATAGTCACGCTTGGTCCACGAGCCAGTCAAGTTCACGCCACCCTTGAACCACTTGTTAGGTGTATAAGTAGTGTTGATACGCCCGGAGAAACGTTCGTAACCTGTGGCTTTTACATATCCTTTCTCATTCAAGTAGCCTATGGAAGAATACACGTTGTATTTCTCTCCCGAAGTGGCGGCGGAAAGATTGTATTCCTGACGGTGTCCCGTGCGTTCGATGGCATTCTGCCAGTCCAAGTCGTCATAGCCAGCCAGGCGAGTGGCAATCAGTTTTCCGTTATTGTCAAACAACTTATCACCAGCGGCATTGTAGATATTACGACCGATAGATTCACTAACCACGTGTCCCGTGGCATATGCGGCAGCATCGCTTGCCGACATGCCGGCATTGCTCATCATGGCATTCTTCTTGGCCATCCAGGTAGCTTCCATCCAGCGGTCTGCATCCAGACGGTCGTACTCGGGAATACCTCTGTTATACATACCTTGATTCATTTGCAGCGTAATACTCGGTTTATGAGTGTTTCGTCCGCTCTTGGTTGTAATGATGACAACACCGTTGGCAGCACGGTTACCGTATAATGCAGCCGAAGCAGCATCTTTCAAGATGGACATGCTTTCAATATCATTAGAGTTTAGTTCGGCCATGTTTCCATCGAAAGGGACTCCGTCCACTACATACAGAGGATCTGAAGCACCTGAAACCAATGTACCAAAACCACGGATACGGATGCTGGGGGCAGAACCGGGTTCACCATATGTATTGTTCACTTGTACACCCGGTGCGGCACCTTCAAGTGCACCGGTTACGCTGGTTGTGATGCGCTTCTCTATTTTCTTATTGTCAACCACCGAGATAGAACCGGTCAACGATTCTTTTTTAGCAGTACCGTATGCCACTACCACAACCTCATCCAAAGCTTCTGCATTGCTTCTCATTGTCACCTTTACACTCGGCTTAATCGCCACTTCCTGCGTCTGCATACCAATGTACGAAATCACCAGAGTTTTCGCGGAACTACAACTCTTTTATTTTATTAATAATCAAGCAATTATACCATGTAATAGAAATCACTATAGCGAAATTTCCTTTCTCACAAGGTATGTGTATAGGGGTACAATGCATAAAACCTTACTGCTGTGATACTATTTGTTGAATTAATGACTTGGTTATCATATGTATATCATAAAGTTAATACGTTGCTTAAAGATTTTAAATGATTATTTCTCTTATATGAAGAATATCTTTTGTCAACATCTATCATCCTAACTGCTTTCGATGAAGCATTTACTCTACATTGTCATTTTATTAGCGAAAGTACTAAAGTCTATGTAAAAGAATATTTCAATAGCTTCAAAAAACAGTAAACTCAAAACTTTGTGATTAGCCAAATAATCAAGACAACTGTTGTTTCTTCATAAGAGTTTTCATCATTTCTGCTTCCACACTTCCACCCACTCCTTGTATTCCTTTATTCATCGGTATTACAAGTGCTGTGGAAGCAACTCAAAAGTGTGGAAGCAAAATTTGCTTCCACACCTCCAACCAGCCTTAAATATTGATAACACACCAATGTCAATCTTCTATTAGCACTACACTATACCTGATTGATTCTCAGTAGTTTCTTACTGCAAAATTTTGCAAACCTATTGCAGCGATACTGCAAAGCTGTTGCAGTGGTACTGCAAACTAATATGCAGCGCGGCTGCAAGCAATATGCAGTGATACTGCAAACAATATGCAGTGGTACTGCAAAACGTATGCAGTAAGTTTGCAGCGAGCAAACTGAAACTGAATAGTGAATGAACAGACTTTAAAGGAGAAGTATATGACTAACGATATGAAAGTGTAGTATTGGCTATGCTAAGTTCGTGTTTTTTTAGGCAAAGGCATGAGTGCATGGTTCTTTTCTAAATCATGCACTATAGTCATATCCATTACATTTGTATACACTTGTGTGGTTTTAACACTTTTATGCCCCAATAATTTTTGCACCGTTGTGATGTTTACTCCATTATAAATCAATAGTGTTGCATTAGTATGGCGAGCAGTGTGAAATGAAATTTTTTTTGATAAACCAGCTAGGCGGGAAATCACAATTAAATCCTTGTTCACATTAGAGTTATCCCTTAAATGAAAGAAGCTTTGTAAGTCATCCCGATATTTGTCCAGAATAACAAGCCCTTTTCCTTCGAATAAGAGATAAAGAGGTAATCTGACTTCTGTACTCGTTTTTATGGATTTATAAATTAGCCAGGTTTCTTGACGAATCTCCACGATGTTATCGGGTGATAAACTGATAAAATCAGAATATCTCATTCCTGCATAGCAACAAAACAAGAATGCATCTAAAGTCTTTTGCAATTTAGTATATCTGCCAGCCAAGCTTAATTTCTCCAACTTCTCCAACTCTTCAGGAGATAAGTGCGTATGCTTGTTTTCTATAGTTTTAATCTTGTACTTTCGAAAAGCGTATTTTTGTATCTCCATATAATCCTTGTTGATGGCGACATTTATATGTCGCTTCAGATGCTTCATATGTTTGGCTATCGTATTTGTGTGATAACCTCTTGATTGCAAGAAATATTCAAAGGAGGATATGAATTCGAATGTTAAATCAGAAAAGGTTACATCCTTTTTGAACTGTTGTAATAATGAAAGAGTGGAGAGATGATTTCGTTTTGTGCTTTCTTTTAGAGTAGAGTTTGCTATCTCTTGCCTAAAAAAAGGAATAAAAGCGGTTTTGTTTTCGCTTGTGCTCAAAACATCCTTTAGTAACTCTAATGAAATACGCCTTCCTTGCTGCCACAATTCCAACTCTTTTTTTTCTATCATAGCCATGAACTCATATATCAATCTATTCAGCGCATCTGCATTAGGATGATTCTTCACAATAAGCTTTTTATTGTCCCACTGTTCTGGCTTTAAATAAACTTTGGTTGAAAAATACTTTTTCTTTCTGTCCAAATAGGCTTCTACTTGTACCAATGCCATTCCTTTTTTATTCAGGCTTCTTTTTCTGTTGTACACTAGATTGTAAATAATCTTACTCATTTTACTTGATTTTAATTAATACCAATAACAAATAAGACGATATTCTGTGCTCGATGGGATTAGAATAAGAATTAATATCTCTAAAAAGTGTCTTTTTGTGTTTAGCTATTAATCGGTATTTAGCCTCCGGGAACTCTCAATTTGTTTCAAAATCAGGTCCGTTCTCTGTTTTAGCGGCTTATTTATTAACCATTTTGTTTTAAAATATGTGTATTTCTTGGAAAAATCATCCTAAAAGAGAGAATCATAGTGATAGTAAACATAAGCCAGTTTAGGTTTTTTAAGTGTGAAAAATCTGTTATTAAGCATAAAGTGACATGTTTAATTAACAAATTGATAGATTTACAAGGTTTTTTCAATAAAATAGTTGTTCGTTTCAGTTTTATTAATATATTTGCACTTTGTTAGAGTAAAGAAACAATTAATGTAAAGTTAAACTTTAAGAGAGAATTTATGAAAAGAAAATTAATGCTGTTATTGGCCTGTCTTTTTGTCGGAATAGGCCTAGTAACTGCCCAAACCCAGAAGGTTACAGGTGTTGTAATTTCTGAAGAAGACGGGCAGCCAGTTATTGGAGCCTCTGTATTGGTAAAAGGTACACAAATTGGTGCTATTACCGGTGTAGATGGTGATTTTACATTACCAAACGTACCAAGTTCCGCGAAAACTCTGGTAATTTCTTATATTGGTATGCAGACCCAAGAAGTGGCAATAAAACCCAGCTTAAAAGTGGTGATGAAGTCTGATACTGAGATGCTTGATGAGGTAATGGTGGTTGCTTTCGGTACAGCAAAGAAGTCTGCATTTACGGGTTCGGCTAAGGTGGTTGGTACCGAAAAGCTGGAGCAGTCGCAAGTGACGAATGTTACTGATGCCTTGGCAGGTGCTGTGCCGGGTGTGACACTGACTTCCAATGACGGTGCTCCGGGTTCAAAGTCATCCATCAAGATTCGTGGTTTTAGCTCAATCAATGCAAAGAATGACCCTTTGATTATTGTGGACGGCGCTCCTTATAGCGGTGATATTAATAATATCAATCCTAACGACGTTGAGTCAATGACAGTATTGAAGGATGCGGCTTCCAATGCTCTTTACGGTGCTCGTGGTGCTAATGGTGTAATTATCATCACTACCAAAAGGGCCAATATGTCGGGAGAGGCTAAGGTGACTTTTGATGCTAAGTGGGGTGCTAACACTCGAGCGTTGCAGAAATATGAAGTGATTGACAATCCTGGCATGTACTACGAGATGCATTATCGTGCCATGAACAATTATTATAAGTCAACGGGAATGAATGACCAAGCTGCATGGCTTGAGGCAAACAAGAATCTGTTTGGCTCCAACGGTGGATTGGGATACAATGTATATACAGTTCCCGATGGGCAATTCCTCATTGGTCAGAACGGTAAACTTAATCCCAACGCCACATTGGGTAGAGTTGTGAATTATAAAGGACGTGACTATCTGCTGACTCCGGATGATTGGGAAGATGTGGGAATGCGTACCGGTCTGCGTCAGGAATACAACTTCTCGGTGAGCGCAGCCAATGAAAAGTCTTCTTTCTATGTTTCTTTAGGTTATCTTGGAAATGAGGGTATCACTGAAGGCTCTGACCTGAAACGTTTGACAGGCCGTTTGAAAGCCGACTATCAGGCAAAGAAGTGGTTGAAGATTGGTGGTAATATGGGATATGCACGTTTTGATTCCAACTCGTTGAGTAACAATGGTACCAGTTCGTCTACCGGTAATATATGGGCGTTTGTTACCCAAATGGCTCCCATCTATCCCGCCTACGTGCGCAA
This sequence comes from Bacteroides sp. AM44-19, assembly GCF_003603395.1. Taxonomy (NCBI): domain Bacteria; kingdom Pseudomonadati; phylum Bacteroidota; class Bacteroidia; order Bacteroidales; family Bacteroidaceae; genus Bacteroides; species Bacteroides sp. AM44-19. The sequence goes on from NZ_QTNB01000014.1 coordinate 41,271, forward strand.
TGCTGACGGCAGCATCATGGTGGATAATAATGGTATTGGAATGATGGACTACGGTAGTGGTATTAATGCAGGTATGCAGCGTCCTTTCATTGCTGATGCCAACCCTATTCTAGACAATAAACTAAATACCAGAAACTCTGAAGGAAATGCCATTAACGGCAACGCCTTTGTAGATATAACTCCTATAGAAGGCTTGAAGGTGACATTCAATGGTGCTTTCAACTTGGATGAGACACGTCATAGTTACGTTTACAATCCTTACTACGGGCAGTTCGACTCCACTGGCGGTACAGTGAGTAAGTATCATACACGTACTTACGATTACAACCTGCAACAACTTGTTTCTTATGCCCGTTCGTTTGGCGACAATAACTTCGATATTCTTTTAGGTCACGAATATTATGATTATCGCTACTATGAACTTGGGGCCAGCAAGTCGCAGATGTTCTCTCAAGGCAATAAGGAATTGGATGGTGCCATTATCGACGGACAAGGTGCTTCTTCCTATAAAGAGCGTCGTAACAATGAAGGTTTCTTCGGCCGTTTGCAATACAATTATGACGAACGCATCTTCGGCTCGGCTTCTTTGCGTCGTGATGCTTCCAGCCGTTTCCATCCGGACCATCGCTGGGGTACATTCTGGTCGGTAGGCGGTGCGTGGCTTATCAACAAAGAAAGCTGGTTTGATGCTTCATGGGTGCAGGAACTGAAGCTGAAGGCTTCTATTGGTTCACAAGGTAATGACAATATCGGTGACTTCCTCTATACGGATAGATTTAACATTATCAACTCTAACAACAGCCTTGGTACTTCATTTAAATCTAAGGGCACTAAAGACATCACTTGGGAAACCAACACTAACTTCAATATCGGTGCAGAGTTCCAGTTGTGGAACCGTGTAACCGGTAGCATCGAGTACTACAGACGTAAGACTTCGGATATGTTGTTCTCATTTACCGTGGCTCCATCATTGGGTTATGCTTCCTATATGGACAACGTTGGTAACATGGTCAATAGTGGTGTGGAAATGGACTTCAATGTGAATATCTTCGATACACGTAACTTTACGTGGGATGTGAATGTGAACATTTCAACCTTGAAGAACCGTATTACGATGCTTGATCCTGATAAGTTGATTACTACTGAGTATACAGCTGATGGAAAAGGATATAAGGGCTATTCTAACGGAAGCTTCTTCATTGGTGAGGATTTGTCTATGTTTACATGGCGCTTGAAGGAGTATGCCGGAGTGAATGAAAAGGGTGAGTCTTTGTTCTATAAGAATGTCAAGGACGAGGCCGGCAATATCACCGGACGTGAAACGACTACGAATCATGCTCAGGCTGACTATTACATCACAGAGGAAAGCTCAATACCTAAGGTGTATGGTGGTTTCGGTACCAAACTGAAAGTATATGGCGTGGACTTCGGCATAAACTTCACTTACCAGATTGGTGGTAAGCAATATGATGGTACGTATGCTTACTTTATGTCGTCACCTTATGGTACGGCTGGTTACAACTACCATAAGGATTTGCTGAACTCATGGACTCCTGAGAACACAAATACTAATATCCCTCGTTTCCAGATGAACGACCAATATTCAGGGGCAATGTCTACGCGCTTCTTGACAAATGCAAGCTTCTTGAATATCCAGAATATTAATGTGGGCTACACGTTACCTTCCAAGTGGACAAGAAAGTTGGCCATCAACTCATTGCGCGTGTATATGTCGGCAGAAAATGTTTTCTATTGGTCTAAACGTAAAGGGTTCGACCCACGTCAGTCATACGACGAGACAACCAATGCTACTTTCTATTCACCGATGCGTACCATCTCCGGTGGTGTGTCATTTGAGTTCTAAACCTAATATATAGATTACAATGATTATGAAGAAGAATATATTCAAACTATTTTCGGTTATGGTCGTATCGGCCACGGTATTGACCGGCTGTATAGAAGAGGTTTTTCCCGAAGATTCTACAGCGACCTCCGATCAGATTGGTGCATCGGCAACAGCGATTGAGGCTTCGCTTAATGGCTTGCCATCGCAAATGGTACAAGGCTATCTAGTGTACGGTAAGCAAACACATGAGACCGACCTTGCTTATCCCTCATTGATGTTGGCCCAGACAGAACTGCTGGGTGATGTCGTGGCTACGGATTACGGATATGACTGGTGGTGGCGCTTCAATGCCAATAATGGTATGAACGACACCGGCTATTATTCATATTTGCCTTACTTCACCCTATATAAGTTCGTTAAATCGGCCAATGACGTGATTGCGGCCGTTGATGTGACTGATCCCACAATTACCGATGAAATGCGTGGGCTTGGAAGTATAGCCCATGCTTTCCGTGCATTGGACTATTATACGCTGATGGTACTTTTCGAACCGGTAGAAAACATCTATACCGATTGTAGCAAGGTACTGGGGCTGACGGTGCCCATCGTGACTGAGGCAACAACTAACGACATTGCGAAGAGCAATCCGCGTGCAACCCACGAAGAATTGGTGAATTTCATTCTTGCCGACCTTGACAAGGCAGAGATCGGTCTGGAGTCTTATACACCTGTCAGTAAGAACTTCCCTGACTTGGCGGTCGTATATGGTCTGAAGGCCAAAGTATATATGTGGGATGGTCAGTTTGCTAAAGCTGCCGAGTATGCCCGCAAGGCTATTGATAAGTCGGGAGCAACACCTATGAGCGAATCACAGTGGCATAATCCCACTACCGGTTTCAATACGGCTACTTCTGCATGGATGTGGTACCTTCACCCCACGGCTTCCAATATGGGTAATCTTGCTAATTTCATTGGTCACATTTCCAATGAAGCGGATTGGGGATATGCTTCTTTGTCTAAGCTCCAGATGGCACGTTCACTTTATGACGCGATTCCTGCTACCGATTTCCGCAAATATTCTTACCTTGACCCGGACAGAAGTACTTACGCTTACCAGTCAGTGAGAGGCAATGCATGGCTGGATGAACAACCGGATTATATGTCATTGAAGTTCCGCCCCGTGGGTGGTGACTATAACACTTATTCTGTGGGTGCGGCTGCAGATATTCCCGTGATGCGTGTGGAAGAGATGTATCTCATAGAGGCTGAAGCAGTAGGTGCCAGCCAGAATGTGGCAGCAGGCGTACAGTTGTTGAATAACTTTATGAAGCAGTACCGCCAGAGCAATTACAATTTCAGTACGGGTGATTTGCGTAATTTCCAACTTGAGGTGTTGAAACAGATGCGTATCGAGTTCTGGGGTGAGGGAATCGCATTCCCCACGGCTAAACGTCTGAAACCGGATGTCATTCAGAATTATGAGGGTACCAACTTTATAGAAGATATCTTCAAGATAAACTGTAAAGGTGTGAAGCCCAACTGGACATTGATGATTCCTAAGACCGAGGTCGATTCAAATACTGCCCTTCAGGGAATGAACAATCCGGACCCGTCCGGTGCTATTGCTAAACGTCCTACTCCGATAGGGGAGTTTGCACCGGGTAACAATTAACCAATGAACTAACTTTTAATAGAATTTGTATATGAATAAGATATTCAATAAATTGTTTTTGGGCTTGGCCGTATGCGGTTTGGCTATGACGGCTTGTTCAGACGGTGTGGAGTGGGAGCCTTCTCCGGTTCCTACCGAGGGTGTACAAGCTTATATTTATACTGATAACACTGATTTGACTTATTATCCGAATGATGAACAGGTTTTTGTGGTCAAAATCGGCCGTCAGAAAACAGATGCGGCTGCATCTATTCGCTTGACTACAGATGCGGAGAACGTAACAGTGCCGACGACGGTTGATTTTGCTGCCGGTGAAGCACTCAAAGAAGTAAAGATTGCGTTTGACATAGCTGTGGGTACTACTGCATCTTATACTATTACCATTCCTGAAGAAGATTCCTACGTTTATGGTTCACCTAAGGTGACGGTCAATATAAAGCGTGACTATACTTGGCTCAATATAGGTACAGGCTACTATGCATCTCAATTATTTGGCGAGGGTTGGGATCAACCTGTGCTGAAGGCTAAAGAGGCTAACATCTATAAGCTGGAAGATTGCATTACGAAAGGATATCCCATCATGTTTACGCTAAGCGATGACAATCAAGAACTGATAGGTTGGGATCCTCAACCTACTGGTTATGACAAGACGGATTATGGTATGCTATACTTTGCAGCAGCAGGTATGGAGCGTAAAGGAAACGTGTTGTCTTTCCCGATGCAGGGCTTAGTAGTACTTGACGGTGGTAAATGGGGAGTACTGTATCAGGGATTCACGGAAACGCTGGAGATGCCGGAAGGGTTTTGATTATCCTGGCAATTAGATAATATGTAATTTGAAATGGCATGTAAGATGAAGTTCGACTTCATTTTACATGCCATTTTTCTATTGTGTCTGTTTTTATTTTATTCCGCTTTTTAAGGCGCTTCCGCCAAAATTATTTATATTTGCTGCCCGAACCAACAATACATATATATAATAAGGTATAGAAACTATGAAAGAATTTGTAATTTCCGAAGTGCAGGCAGAAACAGCGGTATTGGTAGGTCTCATCACTAAAACGCAGGATGAGCGAAAGACGAACGAATACCTGGACGAGCTGGCATTCTTGGCTGAGACAGCCGGGGCGGAAGTAGTGAAGCGGTTTACCCAAAAGCTGGATGCAGCGCATTCCGTGACTTATGTCGGCAAGGGCAAGCTGGAAGAAATTAAAGAGTATATCCGGAATGAAGAAGAAGCCGAACGCGAAATCGGCATGGTGATTTTTGATGATGAACTCTCCGCCAAGCAGATACGCAATATAGAAGCTGAACTCAAAATCAAGATACTGGACCGTACGTCCCTGATTCTCGATATCTTTGCCATGCGTGCCCAGACTGCCAATGCAAAAACGCAGGTGGAGCTGGCGCAGTATAAGTACATGCTCCCCCGTCTGCAACGTTTGTGGACCCACTTGGAACGCCAGGGTGGTGGCTCCGGTGCCGGTGGAGGTAAAGGTTCCGTGGGACTTCGCGGTCCGGGTGAAACGCAGCTGGAAATGGACCGCCGTATCATCTTGAACCGTATGTCATTGTTGAAGGAGCGCTTGGCTGAGATTGACAAGCAGAAGTCTACCCAGCGGAAGAACCGCGGACGCTTGATTCGTGTGGCATTGGTGGGATATACCAATGTAGGAAAATCCACATTGATGACTTTGCTTTCGAAAAGTGAAGTCTTTGCCGAGAATAAGCTGTTTGCCACGTTGGATACTACGGTGCGTAAGGTGATTATTGAGAACCTGCCGTTCCTGCTATCCGATACGGTGGGCTTTATCCGTAAATTGCCGACGGATTTGGTAGACTCCTTCAAGTCTACTCTGGATGAGGTACGCGAGGCGGACTTGCTGTTGCATATCGTAGACATCTCTCATCCGGATTTTGAAGAACAGATAGAAGTTGTGAACAAGACGTTGGCAGATATCGGTGCCGCCGGTAAGCCCATGATTCTTGTATTCAATAAGATAGACGCTTATACTTATATAGAGAAAGCGGCTGACGACCTTACCCCCAGAACCAAGGAAAACTTGACACTCGAAGAACTGATGAAGACGTGGATGGCTAAGATGGAGGATAACTGCCTCTTTATTTCTGCCCGCGAAAAAATCAATATGGAGGAACTGAAGAGTGTAGTTTATCAGCGTGTGAAGGAATTGCACGTGCAGAAGTACCCCTATAATGACTTTCTTTATCAGACCTACGAAGAAGAAGTTTAATTTTAGTTATGAGTTATAAGTTATGAGTTATTTGCTGGCAGCGGTTTGAATCGGTAGTGCCGGCAAAGGCAATAACTTATAACTCATAACTCATAACTCGTTATAAGGATGAATTACAGAAGACTGACCGAAGATGAAATTCTCCGGTTGAAGAGCCAGTCATGTCTGGCTGATGATTGGGGGAAAGTAACCGTTGCAGAAGAGTTCTCAACGGAATTTGTGCATCATACCCGTTTTTCGGGTGAGGTGTGTTTGGGAGTGTTCCATTCAGAATTTATGTTGCCGGGAGGAATCAGGAAGCATTCCGGTTTGCGGCATGTGACGCTGCATAATGTAACGGTGGGAGATAACTGTTGCATTGAGAATATCCAGAACTACATTGCCAATTATGAAATAGGGCATGACACCTTCATTGAGAATGTGGATATTATTCTGGTAGACGGTGTGTCGAAGTTCGGTAACGGGGTAGAAGTGTCTGTCCTGAATGAGACGGGAGGCCGTGAGGTGCTGATTAATGATAAACTCTCCGCACACCAAGCCTATATTCTGGCGCTTTACCGCCATCGTCCGGAGCTGATTGCACGGATGAAGGAAATCACGGATTTTTATTCCAACAAACATGCTTCTGCTGTAGGAAGCATCGGGAATCATGTAATGATATTGAACACCGGTTCCATAAAGAATGTGCGCATCGGTGATTATTGCCGCATCTGTGGTACATGCCGTCTGTATAACGGAAGCATCAACAGCAACGAGGTGGCGCCGGTACACATCGGGCATGGGGTGATTTGTGATGATTTCATCATCTCTACCGGGTCTCATGTAGATGACGGAGCTATGCTGAGCCGCTGCTTCGTGGGGCAGGCATGCAAGTTGGGACACAACTACTCTGCCTCGGATTCTTTGTTTTTCAGCAACTGCCAGGGAGAGAACGGGGAGGCGTGCGCTATTTTTGCCGGACCTTATACGGTGACACACCATAAATCTACGTTGCTGATTGCCGGTATGTTTTCCTTTATGAATGCCGGTTCGGGGTCCAATCAGAGCAACCATATGTATAAGTTAGGGCCTATCCATCAAGGCACTTTGGAGCGTGGTGCCAAGACGACTTCCGATTCGTACATCTTGTGGCCTGCAAGGGTGGGAGCGTTTTCCTTGGTAATGGGGCGCCATGTCAACCATTCTGATACTTCGAACCTGCCGTTCTCTTACTTGATAGAGCAGAATAATACCACCTACCTTGTACCCGGTGTCAACCTGCGTAGTGTGGGTACCATCCGTGATGCCCAGAAGTGGCCGAAACGTGACGGGCGTACCGACCCGAACAAACTGGATTACATCAACTATAATCTTCTCAGCCCCTACACGGTGCAGAAAATGTTCAAGGGACGGGAAACGTTGCAGAATCTGCGTCATGCCAGTGGCGAGCTTTCGGATATCTATTCTTTCCATAGTGCGAAGATACGTAACTCGGCTTTGGTGAAAGGTATCCGCTTCTATGAAATAGCCATTCATAAGTTCCTCGGAAACTCTGTCATCAAGCGCTTGGAAGGCATTGACTTCCGGAGCAATGAAGAAATACGTGCCCGTTTGAAGCCCGATACTGCCATTGGCAGCGGCGAATGGGTGGATATTTCCGGATTGATAGCCCCAAAGAGTGAGATAGATGCGCTGATAGACGGTATTGAGTCCGGCAAAGTCAATCGCTTGAAGTCTATCAATGCCGAGTTTGAGAAGATGCACAGCAACTACTATACCTACGAATGGACCTGGGCATATGAGAAGTTGGAAGAGTTCTATGGTATCAAGCCGGAAGGTATGACGGCAGAAGACGTCATACATATTGTCGAAAAATGGAAAGAAGCAGTAGTTGGCCTCGACCGCATGGTGTATGAGGATGCTAAGAAAGAATTTTCACTGGCTTCCATGACGGGCTTTGGAGCTGACGGCTCACGCTTGGAAAAGGAACTCGATTTTGAGCAGGTACGCGGCGACTTTGAAAGCAATCCGTTTGTAATGGCTGTGCTGAAACACATTGAGGTGAAGACGGCGCTGGGCGATGAACTGATAGGGCGGATGCAGCGGGTGTCAGAAAATTAATTATGATTTGTTGCGTTTTTACTCTAATTAAAGAATTATTTCAATAATAGTTTTTACCTTTGCTCGGTAAAGGCGGTTTTGTGCTGCCTTTGCTACCCGAATCACTTTTAAACATTAAATATACGAGTAATTATGGCAACAACACCTCCGTTCAAGTATCAGCCCATGTTCGAGAAGGGGAAAGATACTACTGAGTATTATCTGCTTACAAAAGATTACGTGTCAGTAAGCGAGTTTGAAGGAAAACCTATCCTGAAGATTGAAAAAGAAGGTTTGACGGCAATGGCCAATGCGGCTTTCCGTGATGTATCGTTCATGTTGCGTCGTTCGCACAACGAGCAGGTTGCTAAGATTCTGAGTGACCCCGAAGCAAGCGATAACGATAAATACGTGGCACTCACCTTCCTGCGCAATGCAGAGGTAGCATCCAAGGGGGTACTTCCTTTCTGCCAGGATACGGGTACGGCAATCATCCACGGCGAAAAGGGACAACAAGTATGGACCGGCTACTGTGATGAAGAAGCTCTCTCACTGGGTGTTTACAAGACTTATACCGAAGAGAACCTGCGCTATTCGCAGAATGCTCCCCTCACCATGTACGATGAGGTGAATACGAAGTGCAACCTTCCCGCACAGATTGACATCGAAGCTACGGAAGGTATGGAGTACGAGTTCCTCTGCGTAACCAAGGGTGGTGGCTCTGCCAACAAGACTTATCTCTACCAGGAGACAAAGGCTATCCTCAACCCCGAAACATTGGTTCCCTTCCTTATCTCAAAAATCAAGACTTTGGGTACGGCAGCTTGTCCTCCCTATCACATCGCATTCGTTATCGGCGGTACCTCTGCCGAAAAGAACTTGCTGACTGTGAAACTGGCTTCCACCCACTTCTACGATAACCTACCCACTACCGGCAATGAGTTCGGCCGCGCTTTCCGCGATGTGGAACTGGAGAAGCTGGTACTGGAAGAAGCTCATAAGATTGGCCTCGGTGCCCAGTTCGGCGGCAAGTATCTGGCTCACGACATCCGCATCATCCGCCTGCCGCGTCACGGTGCGTCCTGTCCCGTGGGTCTGGGTGTTTCCTGCTCTGCCGACCGTAACATCAAGTGTAAAATCAATAAAGAAGGTATCTGGATTGAAAAGCTCGACAGCAATCCGGGTGAACTGATTCCCGAAGAACTCCGTAAGGCCGGTGAAGGCGACGTGGTGAAGATTGACTTGAACCAGCCGATGGCCGATATTCTGAAGGAACTGACCAAGTATCCGGTTTCCACCCGTTTGTCTCTGAATGGAACCATTATCGTAGGCCGTGACATCGCACACGCCAAGCTGAAAGAACGTCTGGACCGTGGCGAAGACCTGCCGCAGTACATCAAAGACCATCCCATCTACTACGCCGGTCCTGCCAAGACTCCTCAAGGCATGGCTTGCGGCTCCATGGGCCCGACTACTGCCGGACGTATGGACCCGTATGTAGACCTCTTCCAAAGCCACGGCGGCAGCATGATTATGCTTGCCAAAGGTAACCGCAGCCAGCAAGTGACAGATGCCTGCCAAAAGTATGGCGGTTTCTACTTGGGCTCTATCGGTGGTCCTGCCGCTATCTTGGCACAGAACAACATCAAGAGCATTGAGTGCGTGGAATATCCCGAACTCGGTATGGAAGCTATCTGGAAGATTGAGGTGGAGAACTTCCCTGCATTCATCTTGGTGGACGATAAGGGCAACGACTTCTTCAAGCAACTGAAGCCCTGGAATTGCAGCAAGTAAAACAGAAGCCTTTTAGAAAGGCATAATATAAGGAAAGCCGTAACGGAGAAAATCTTGTTACGGCTTTTTTGTTTTGTAGAGGAAAACAAAGTGTTTCGCGGCATAGAACACTCTGTTTCATCAAGCAAAACAAACTGTTCCTTTATGTTGAAACAAATTGTTTCAATAGGAAGAAACAAACTGTTCTTTCATGTTGGAACAAAGTGTTCTTCCCTATTGGAACACTCTGTTCTGCCTTGATAAAACAGATTGTTCTCTATAGGAGAATAAAACTGAAACTCGTTTGTTGTCGTATTTTTGTTACATTCTCCTTTTCATTTCTCGGTTAACTTCTTTATCTTTAGCCCTCCAAACAACCTATTTAATAAAACATGGAACCAACTCTTACACGACAAACTCCGGCACAACACATCGTATGGCTGGATGTGGTACGCCTTGTTGCAATGTTTACAGTAGTTTGCTGCCATTGCACAGACCCTTTTAACTTCTATCCGGGCACATCGCCCGACATTGTTGACATCAAGTTCTGGGGAGCTGTCTACGGTGCGGCGCTCCGTCCTTGCGTACCGCTTTTTGTAATGATTACCGGTGCATTGCTGTTGCCGGTACGGGGTGACGCCTCGGCATTCTACAAGAAACGTATCCCCCGCGTATTCTTTCCTTTCCTCATCTGGTCTGTGATTTACAATCTGTTCCCCTGGATAACGGGACTGCTGGGAGTGGAGCCGAAAGTGATTCTGGATTTCTTCCCTTATTCGGGTGAGGAAGTGATGCGCCAGTCTCTGGCAGTGAGCCTGGGATATATTGCAGAAATGCCTTTTAATTTCTCTCTATTGGATGTACACATGTGGTATATCTATCTGCTGATAGGGCTTTATCTCTATCTTCCGATATTCTCGGCATGGGTGGAGAAGGCCTCGGAACGTGCCAAACTATGGTTTCTTGCAGCATGGGGAGTGACACTGCTGCTGCCTTATTATACCGAGTTTGCCGCTCCGTACCTTTGGGGGACTTGCTCGTGGAACTCGTTCGGTATGCTGTATTACTTTGCCGGTTTTAACGGCTACCTATTGTTGGGCCATTATCTGAGGAACCATAACTGGACGGGCCGGCAACTCTGTGGCATCGGCATTCCCATGTTTGCCATTGGCTATGCCGTAACATTCCTTGGTTTCCGTCGTATGACCTCCTTGCCGGATTTTACGGATGAGATGCTCGAACTCTTCTTCACCTACTGTTCGCTGAATGTAGTAATGATGACCATCCCCGTGTTTATGCTTTGCAAGCGGGCCAATTTCCGTTCGGAGCGCATCAAGAAAGCATTGGCAAACTTGACGCTCTGTGGTTTTGGAGTCTATATGATACACTATTTCTTTACCGGACCGAGCGTAGTCCTGATGCGTGCTATCCATGTTCCTATCTATCTTCAGATACCTTGTGCCGCAGTCGTCGCTTTCTGTACTTCCTGGTTTCTGGTGGCAATGGCATACCGTTGTTTCGGGAAGCGGACCAAGTGGGTGCTGGGGTAGTTTGGATGAAAGATTGTTTATCTTTAAAGGAGGAGATTTAGGGCTTATTATCTCCTCCAGATTCTCCACATATAGTAAGCGCAGTGCGTGAATGCGAAAACAAACGAGATAATCAGCAGCACTTTGCTTTCTCCCCATCCCACAGTCTGTTGGTGCCACAGTCCGGTGATGACACAAAGAACGGCAAGGATAAGTCCAATCATGTTCAAGGTCACCTGCCCGTGGCGGGTGTCGCCTCCATGCTCCAGCTTACTGTGCTTCATGCCGTAGCCCACGTAGATGTCCAGACCGATGAGCATCCACAGCACCAGGCGTATCCATGTATCGGCAGGAAGGAACAACATCATGCAAAGGCAAGTAAGAATACCCAGTATGGGGATAAGTGGAACAAGTGGGGTTTTAAAGGAACGGGGCACGTCAGGCATGGTTCTGCGTACTACCAGTACAGCGGCACAGACCAGCGTGAAGGCCATCAGCGTGCCGATGCTTGTCATCTCTCCGGCCAGCCGTGCGGGTACAAAAGCTGCCAGCAGGCCCACAAGTACCATGAAGAGCAGGTTGCTGCGTGCCGGAGTACGGAACTTTTCGTTGATATGCGAGAAGAAAGGAGGCAGCAGCCCGTCGTGGCTCATGCTCAGGAATACGCGGCTCTGTCCCAGCAGCGTCACCATGATGACGGAGCAATATCCGAACAGAATGGACAGCACGATGGCACGGTTCAGCCAGGGATAGTCCGGCTGGATGATACCTGCAGCATCAGCCTGCCCCATGTGCTCTATGGCTATGGCAACGGGAGCAATGCCTTGCTGTCCGCTGAAGGCGGTGTAGTGTGCCACTCCCGTCATGACGTGGGCAAAAACCATATAGAGCACGGTGCATACCAGCAAGGAGACCAGAATGCCGATAGGCATGTTCCGCTTCGGGTTCTTCGTCTCTTGGGCGGCTGTGCTCACAGCGTCGAACCCGAGGAAGGCGAAGAATACGATGGCCGCCCCTCGCAGGATGCCGGAGAAGCCATATTCGCCCAGCACGCCCGTATTGGCAGGGATGTAAGGTGTATAGTTGTCGGTATTGATGTATTTCCAGCCGAGTATGACAAAAATCAGTATGACGGAAACCTTCAGGAATACAATGAAGCCGTTGAAGATGGAGCTGCCTTCCGTACCCCGTATCAGGAAGAGGCTCATCAGCACGACGATAAGGAAGGCGGGGATATTTACGACTCCACCATCCCAGGGACAGGCGGTGAGGACTTGCGGTAGATGTATGTCCAGTCCCTCGAGAAAGACGACCAGATAGCGGCTCCAACTGATGCTTACCGTGGTTGCGGCTACGGTGTATTCCAATACCAGGTCCCACCCGATAATCCAGGCGATGAGTTCGCCCATCGTGGCATACGAGTAGGTGTATGCGCTGCCGGCTACGGGTATCATGGATGCAAATTCCGCATAACATAGTCCGGCGAAGCAGCATCCCAGTGCGGCAATGGCAAAGGACAGTGTGATGGCCGGTCCCGTATAGCCTGCCGCCACCGTTCCGGTGATGGAGAATAGACCCGCTCCGATGATGACTCCCACGCCCAGGGCAACAAGGCTCCACGGACCAAGTACACGTTTCAATGTTTTCTTTCCGGAGGCATTAGCCTCCGCTTGCAGTGCCTCGAATGGCTTTCTGATGAATAATCCCATTGTGCTTTAATTCTGATAAATCGGGCGTAAAGGTACGGATTATATTGCTTATTCCATATAGCGCGCTACTTTTCCACTGATTTGCAGTAGGGAGATTTCACATAATTTGGTATCATATTCCGCGGAGAGAATACGTTCTTCTGCATCCAGCAGACTCTTTTGGGCTTCGCGCATCTCGATTCCCGAGAGGTTGCCCAGCATATATCGTTCCATGGCAATCTCGTGGTTCTCCTTGGCAGCCACAAGGTTCTGGCGTTCCAGGTTCAGCATTTGCAGGTTGTTTTGGTAGGCCTGCCATAGGTTGCTGAGGTCGGCGCGCAGGGCCTGCTCCAGTTGCTCCCGTTCCAGGCGAGCGTTCTGCACGGCAATGCGGGCATTCTTGCGTTCGCGGCGCCGGTTGCCGTCGAACAGATTGAAGCCGACCGTGACGCCGAAGTTCAGACCGAGGTTGCTGCGGCGGCTGTTGGCAGAGATGTCATACTTGTTGAGGGTGTAGCCATATCCGCCGTTCATCTTCACGTATGGGTAGTCGCGCGAGCAGACTTTCTTGTAGTCCAGACGGGCCAGGGTATTGTTCTGTTCGGCACGTAGCAGTGAGGCGTTGATGGTGAGGGTGGCGTTCCACAGCTCCTCGAAGTTCAGGGAGGCGGTCACGTTGATGAGGCTGTCTTGTATGATAAACGGCTGGTCTACATCTTTGTTTGCCATGAGTTCGTTCAGCTGGATACGTGAGGTGTGCAGCAGTTCCTGCTGTTTCATGTATTGGGCACTGTCGGCATTGAAGTCCACTTTGGCCTGCTGGTAGTCCAGGCGCGAGAAGTTACCGATGTGGTAACGCTCTTCCACAATGCGCAGGCGCTCTTTGGATAGCGATACGGCATAACGGAAGTTCTTCAAGCGGATTTTCTGCTGCACATAGTTATAGTATTCGGCGGCTATGTTGGCTATCAGGTCCTCGATGGCGATGCGCGTATTGGTCTCGCCTTGGCGTTCCAGCTCCTTGAGCCGTTGGTAGTTGGCGGTAATGTTGAAACCGTCGAAGATGGTCCAGTTCAGGTTGATGCCTGCATCGAGAGTTTGGTCAAACACTCCGTTGTCCTTGGTTGTCTCTCCGGTGGCTCGGGCTTTGGTCTCGGTATTGTCTATGGTTCCCTTGTAGCCGGCGGAGAGGTCCAGTGTGGGCAGGTAGCCCGCATTGCCCAGTGTGGCGTTGTTCTTGCTGACCTGCTCTTCATTGCGGACAATGCGCAGGGAGTAGTTGTTCAGCAATCCCTGCTCCAGGCAGGACTTCAAGGTGTAGGTAGGCGCAGGCTGTGCATAAAGGCCCAGCGCTGTGCAGGCAGTGGCTATGAAAATTAAAACAATGCGTTTCATTCGGTCTTCAGTTTACTTCGGTTCGTTGATACATAACTATATATGGCAGGCACGATGTACATCGTCAGCAGTGTGGAGATGAGCATGCCGCCTACAACGGCAGTACCCATGGCGATGCGCTGGTTGCAGCCTTCGCCGGTGGCGTAGGCAAGCGGTATCAATCCCAGGATGGTGGAGGCACTCGTCATCAGGATGGGGCGCAGACGTTGCAGGGAGGCGTCCTTGATGGCTCGCATCTTGTCTTCACCCGCTTCCTGCTTCTGATTGGCAAATTCCACAATCAGGATACCGTTCTTTGCCACCAGACCAATCAGCATGATGATGCCAATCTGGCTGAATATATTCATCGTGATGTCTCCGAAATACATGAATACCAGCGCGCCGGCAATGGCGAGAGGCACCGTCAGCATGATAATCAGCGGGTCTTTGAAGCTCTCGAACTGGGCGGCCAGAATCAGGTAAATCAGCACGATGGCAAGGATGAAGGCGAACATCAGACTGGAGGAGCTTTCGCGATACTCCTTGGAGTCTCCGGTCAGTGCGGTACGGAAGGTCTCGTCCAGCGTCTCCTTGGCAATCTTGTCCATTTCATCCAGACCTTGTCCGATGGTCTTGCCGTCCGCCAGTCCTGCGGAGATGGTGGCAGAAACGAAACGGTTGTAACGGTACAGTTTCGGAGGTGCGATGCCGCCGGTAAGCTCAATCAGGTTGTCCAGCTGTACCATGTTCCCGTTGTCGCTTCGGATATAGATACCTTTCAGGTCGGCGGGCTTGTTGCGTTGCTGGCGGTTGATTTCGCCCAATATCTCGTATTGCTTTCCGTTCATGTAGAAGTAGCCCATACGCTGTCCGCTCAAGCCGTATTGCAGAGTTTGGGCAATGTTCTTGGTGCTTACGCCCATGATACTCGCCTTGTCACGGTTGATGTTGATGCGCGCTTCAGGCTTGCTGAACTTCAGGTTTACGTCTGCCATCTGGAATACCGGATTTTCGTAGACCTTCGTCATGAACTTGGGGAGCACCTCCTGCAATTTCTCGATATTGGTTGCCTGCAATACATACTGCACGGGCATACCGCCGCGCCGTCCTCCGAATGAGGAGGACTGCTGTACGAAAGAGCGTGCCATGGTCTTTTTCTGCACTGCCTTCGACAACTTTTCGGCAACCTCCATCTGGGTATAGTCACGGTCTTTCATGTCTTTCAGTGTGATACGTACGTTACCGCTACCACTGGATACACGCGCTGTTACCGCTTCTGCATCCGGGATAATGGAGTCCACCAGATGATTGATGTCTTCGGTATAGTCGCGGATATATTCGTAAGTCACTCCTTCGGCACCCATTGTATTGATACTGATTTGCGAACGGTCCTCCAATGGCGCCATTTCAGCCGGGATAGTATTCCAAAGGACTCCGATAAGCAGGATGGTGACGATGGTGAAGGGCAGGGCAATCCAGCGCCGTTTCAGGAAGGCGGCCAGTGACTGGCTGTATACCCGGTTCATCCCTTCGAAGAAAGGTTCGGTCTTGCGATAGAACCAGCTCTGCTGTTCCCTTTTGATTAAAAGTTTGGTGGCAAGCATCGGCGTAAAAGTCAATGCGGCGAAGGAGGAGATAATCACCGAACCGGAGACCACGATACTGAATTCGCGGAACAGTCGTCCTGTCGTACCGTCCATGAATACAATAGGGAAGAATACCGCCACCAGCGTAATGGTAGTGGAGATGACGGCAAAGAAAATCTCCTTGGCTCCTTCTATGCCGGCTTCTTTCGGTGGCATCCCTTTCTCGATGCGGACATAAATGTTCTCCGTCATCACGATGGCGTCGTCCACCACCAAGCCCACGGCAAGCACCACGGCAAGCATGGAGAGCACATTGATGGAGAAACCGGCCAGATACATGACGAAGAAAGCTCCAATCAGCGAAACGGGGATTACAATACATGGCACAAGCGTCACACGCCAATCGCGCAAGAAGAGGAAAATGATGATGATAACCAGTACAAAGGCCTCATACACCGTCTGCTTCACCTCGTCGATAGAAGCGCGGATAAACTTGGTATTGTCAAAACCGTAGTTGTAATGAACATCTTCGGGAAGGTCTTTCTTCATCTTCTCCATGCGGTCATATACGGCGTTGGCTATTTCAATGTGGTTGGCACCCGGCTGCGGAATTACTACGACACCTACCATGGGCACACCGTTCATCTTCATATAACTTTTGATGTCGGCTGGTCCCAGTTCGGCACGTCCAATGTCGCTGAAGCGGACAATACGGTTACCGTCTTCCTTCAGGATAAGATTGTTGAACTCTTCGGCTGTATGCATCAGACCCAACGTACGGATGGTGAGCTCGGTAGTGTTTCCTTCGATACTTCCGGAAGGGAGCTCTACGTTTTCGTTGTCCACCGCATTCTTTACATCCAGAGGAGTGATTCCATAGCCGGACATCTTGATGGGGTCCAGCCAAAGCCGCATGGAATAGCGCTTTTCTCCCCAGATGCTTACACTACTTACATCTGAAATAGTCTGAAGCTGCTCCTTGACAGTCAGGTCGGCTATTTCACTGAGCTCCAGTAGGGAACGTTTGTCGCTTTGGAGGGCAACCATCAGGATAGGGGTGGCGTCCGCATCGGCTTTTGATACGGTAGGCGGGTCACAGTCACGAGGCAGATAGCGTTGTGCACGCGACACTTTATCACGTACGTCGTTGGCGGCGGTTTCCAGGTCAACGGAAAGCTCAAACTCTACTGTAATGCGTGATGAGCCTTGCTGGCTGACACTGGAGAGGGAGCGTATGCCGGGAATACCGTTGATGTTCTGCTCCAGAGGCTCCGTTATCTGGTTCTCGATGACATCGGCGTTGGCACCCGGATAGGAGCAGGATACTGATATGATAGGATTGTCTACAGACGGGTACTCGCGTACACCCAGATAATTGTAGCCGATGAAGCCAAACAGCAGGATTATCAGGGTAAGTACTGTCGAGAGTACCGGTCGCCGTATACTTAATTCGGATATATTCATTCTTTACAATTGATAATTAACGGTTGATAATTGACAGTTGTCAATTGATATTGTCCAGTGTTACCGGTAGTCCGGTACGGAGTTGCAGGGTTCCCGAGGTGATGATGGTATCTCCTGCCTGCAAGCCTTGCAATACTTGTACTTCCGCTTCCGTACGGATTCCCGTAGTAATCTCTACCGGCTGGGCTTTTCCCGACTTATAGAGGAATATCTTGTCTTTTCCCATTTCCGGTACAATGGCTTCGGACGGTACGGCAAGGGCGTCCTGAATTTCATCCTTGTTCAGCTTGATGCTGGCATAGCGGCCCGGAAGCACAGCTCCGTTGGCATTGGGATAAAGTGCACGGATTGTCAGGGTATGGGTAGTAGGGTCTATCTTTGATTCGCGTGCATAAACCGTGGCGTGGAAGGTATTTAGCTTTCCTTCGAGAGTGAAGTCCAGTCCGGCGCCGGTCTTTACGTCATTGGCATACCGCTCGGGTACGGCAAATTCCACCTTCAACGGCGAAATCTTGGTGAGTTTGGCTACAATGGTTGTAGGGGAAGCGTAAGTACCCACACTGACTTGGCGCAGACCGATGACACCGTCGAAAGGAGCACGCAGCTCAGTTTGTGCGATGTTCGATTCTATCAGGTCAATGTCGGCATTCAGGGTGGCCAGCTCGGTCTTTACTTGTTCGTAGGCTTCTTTACTGACCGCATCCCTTTCCAGCAGGGCGTTCTGGCGAAACACGCGGTCTTCTGCCAACTTTAATTGGGAGACGAGGCGTTGCAATTGTGCTTGCAGCGGCCGGTCATTAACTTTGGCAAGTAATTGTCCTTTCTTGACGAAGCTGCCTTCTTCAAAATTTATCTCTATGATTTTGCCGGATGTCTCGAAAGAAAGGTCCACTTCCTCATCCGGCAGCAGGCTGCCGCTGATTTGTATTTCATCCTTCAGCAGTTGCGGTTTGATTATTTTTGCGTTTACGTTTAGAATTTTCTTACCGCTACGTTGACCGGTCATCACCTTGTCTGCAGCGGCTAATTCTTCATTCTCTTTAGGTAATTGGGAGTAGATTCCTCCTCCAATCAGTCCGGCACCAATCACGATAATGATGCCCCATTTAACTCTCTTATTCATGTTGTAGTATTAGTAGTAATAAAATCAGCCTTAGATTAGACTACGGGAAAAGAGAATAGTTTAAAAGATAAAGAGTTAAAAAGTGTAAGAATATGGATTGGAAAGGTGATAAAATGACAAATCAGTAAGCAGCCCGGTATTTTCCCTCCTCCTTGTCCTCCAGCATGTTCAGATAAGAAGCGTAACGGGATTCGCTGATATAGTGCTTCTCGACAGCCTCGCGTACAGCGCATCCGGGTTCGTGGCGGTGGGTACAGTTGCCGTAACGGCAGTCGGCAGATACCTTGAATATTTCCGGGAAGTAGTGGCCTATCTCTTCTTCTTCCATATCGAATGTTCCGAAACCTTTGATGCCCGGAGTGTCAATGATATATCCGTTGCCCGGAACCGGGAACATTTCTGAGAAGGTAGTGGTGTGCATACCTTTATTATGATAGGTGGATATCTCTCCGGTTTTAATCTCTATATCGGGCAGTATTGCCTTGATGAGTGTCGATTTCCCTACTCCGGAATGTCCGGAAAAGAGGGTTATGCGTCCTTTGAGTTCTTTCTCGATAGTGTCGATGCCTTCCCCTTTTCTGGCAGAAACCTTGAAACAAGGATAGCCGATGGTGGTGTAAAGGTTGATGAGACTGTCCAGATAGTGCAGTTCCTCTTCATTGTAGGCATCCACTTTGTTGAATATAATCTTGACGGGAACACGGTATGCCTCGGCAGAGGCGAGAAAACGGTCTATAAAGGTAGTGGAGGTCTCGGGATAGTTCACCGTCACTATGAGCATGCACTGGTCGAGGTTGGCAGCAAGAATGTGCGATTGCTTGGAAAGGTTGGAGGCGCGGCGGATGATGTAATTCTTCCGGTCCTCTATCTCGCTGATAAAGGCCGTACCTTCTTGGTTCAGTATGATGTTCACATAATCGCCTACAGCCACGGGATTAGTGCTTCGTATGCCTTTCAGCCGGAAGTTCCCTTTGATTTTACATTCAATCTCCCTTCCGTCGTCAGTCCGTACCAAGTACCAACTTCCGGTGTTTTTTATAACGAGTCCCCTCAAAATAATTGAAAGTTGAAAGTTGAAAGTTGAAAATGGAAGGTTGAAAGGCTTCTATACTTGGTATATCGGTTTATTTTCAACTTTCCATTTTCCGTTTTCAACTTAATTAAACGGTCATGATTTCTTTATCCTTTGCAGCCAGCATGTCATCAATCTGCTTGATGAACTTGTCGTGAATCTTCTGCAGCTTTTCTTCACCGCCTTTCTGGGCGTCTTCGGCCAGTCCGTCCTTTACGGATTTCTTCAAGGCGTCGATGGCATCACGGCGTGCATTACGTACACTTACCTTGGCAGTTTCTCCTTCTCCCTTACACTGTTTGGCAAGTTGTTTACGGCGTTCTTCCGTCAGTGGCGGGATGCCGATACGGATAATCTCACCATTGTTTTCGGGCATGATGCCGAGACTGGAGTCAATGATGGCCTTTTCAATGACGCGGAACATGCTCTTATCCCATGGCTTGATGGCAATGCTGCGTGCGTCCGGAGTGGTTACGGCTGCCACATTGTTGATAGGAACCATACTTCCATAAGAATCCACACGGATACCGTCCAGCAAACGGATATCGGCTTTTCCGGCGCGGATATGAGCCAGTGCCTCGTCCAGATACATGATGGCCATGTCCATACTTTCTTGCGCTTCGTCTAAGATGTCTTTTACGTCTCTCATATTATTTTCGTTTTGAAATAGCTTTGATTTGAAACTTTGCAAATATAATTATTAAATTGAAAATTGAGAATTAAGAATTAAATAACATTCATTTTTTATTCTCCATTTTCCATTCAATTGTGCACCAGTGTACCGATTTCTTCTCCTTGCATCACTTTTTTCAGATTACCCACTGTGTCCATGTCAAAAACGATGATGGGCAGGTTATTCTCTTTGCACATGCAGGTGGCAGTGAGGTCCATCACTTTCAGACCGCGCTTCAGCACTTCGTCGTAGGTGATGTCGTGGAACTTCGTGGCTGTCGGGTCCTTCTCCGGGTCGGCGGTGTAGATGCCGTCCACACGGGTACCTTTCAGCATGACATCCGCCTCAATCTCGATGCCGCGCAGACTGGAACCGGTATCGGTAGTGAAGAACGGATTGCCTGTACCGGCGGACATGATGACTACTTCGCCTGCTTCCATACATTCGATGGCACGCCATTTATTGTAGAATTCACCGATGGGTTCCATACGTACGGCAGTCAGCACGCGGGCCTTCACGCCGGCAGCTACCAGAGCCGAACTGAGTGCAAGGCTGTTGATGACGGTTGCCAGCATTCCCATCTGGTCGCCTTTCACACGGTCGAACCCTTTGTTGGCACCGCTCAATCCGCGGAAAATGTTTCCACCGCCTATCACGATGCCTATTTGTACTCCCAATTCGTGGATTTCTTTGATTTGAGCTGCGTACTCGGCAAGGCGTTTCTCGTCGATGCCGTATTGCTTTTCACCCATCAGGCTCTCGCCGCTGAGTTTCAATAAGATTCTTTTATAGGTTGCCATAATATATAGTTTTGTTACATTGCTTTGCAGCAAAGATAAAGAATTAAACTGAAAAGTGCAGCAGAATGTGGTAGGATAGTTGCCTAACGCACAGTCTTTAGGAACTCGTCCATGCTGTGATATAACGGAACGCCATAGCGGTTGCAAGTAATCCGCACATTGTCGTAGCGGTAGAAACCGGGTTCACAGATAACGTGCAGTTTGCCCGAACGCATGTGCAGTCCCATCTCCAGCAGGGTGATGGGGGACTTGCTGCTTGCCAGGATATTCATGATTATTAGGTCGGCTTTTTCCAGATGTTCCAGTTCCCAGTTCACTTGATGTTCAAAGTCGGACATTTCGCCGCTGAGTCCCTTGTCCCTTCGGGGATTGTATAGGATGTATTTACCTTGGGGGCGTGCGCGGAACCAGTCGCAGGTTGCCTTTTGCCAGTCTATGCTTTTGCCCATGTCGATGGTGCCTGCCAGGAAAATTCTGGTGTATTCGGCTTCGTTCACTTCGGCTTTGCCTTCATCCGGGTGGAGTACTATAACCTCGGACTGAGCCTGCAGCCCGATAGGAAACAACAGCAGTAAAAGCAGGTAGAGACTTTTCTTCATGGTTGGTGATGGTTTTATAGGATTAGTTTCTTTTCTTGCTTCTTATCGGGAGTCTTGGGAACAGTTTCCTGAAACGGACCAGTTGGCTTGTAATATTGCCTCCTGCGATGACGAACGTTACGGCTACGATAATCATCACCAGTCCGAAGCTTTCTCTGACTGTCAGGCTTTCTCCAAAGACGGCTATTCCGAAGAAGATGGCTGTCACGGGCTCCAATGCGCCGAGAATGGCGGTCGGGGTGGAGCCGATATATTGGATGGCACCGGTAGTGCAGAGGAAGGATATGGCGGTGGGGAAGACAGCCAATGCAAGCAGATTGGCCCACAGATACCACTGGTCCGGTGTGTTCAGTACGCCGGAATAGAGCAGGCGTGCCACAAAAAGCGATAGGCCGAAGAGAAGGACATAGAAGGTGACTTTAAGCGTAGCCACATTTTTCAACGATGTCTGGTTGATGCCCACGATGTATATGGCATAGGAAAGGGAAGACGCGAAAACCAGCAGTGTCCCTATCAGGCTCAGTGTGCTGCCGTCCTCGCTCTTGTAGAGCAGTCCGATACCTCCCAGTGCAAGCAGCATGCAGACGATGGTTTGCAGTGCCAGCTTCTCTTTGAAAACCATGGCCATAATAAGCGCCACCATGATGGGATAGACGAACAGCAGTGTAGACGCTATGCCGGCGGCCATGTAGTTATAGCTCAGAAAAAGCGTCAGTGAGGAGAGGGCCACGAGCAATCCCATGATGATGAGCGGAAATGTTTCTTTCCGCTGTATCTTGAATGACCGCCCTCTCGCCTTTATCATAATGCCCAGCAACGGGATGGCGAAGAGGTATCTGAAAAAAAGTACCGAGTCCGGGTCCATGCCGGCCTTGTACAACGGGAGGGCAAACAGTGGATTCATGCCGTAGGAGGCTGCGGCGATGGAACCTAAAATATATCCTTTGGCTTTTGCGTTCATATCTTTATCTGTAAATTAGCGCGCAAAGGTAGATATTTACTTTGATTTCCTCCTTCTTTTCTGTATGAAAACCGTATGAATTCTACACTTATGCCTTCAGTGTGTAGTCGCCGGCTTCTTTCGTCACTACTTTCTGCAGTTCTTCGAGCGTCTTTTCACCGTCCGAAAACTCTACGGTGGCTACCGGAGGGTTCAGGGTTACGGTGGCGTGTATGCCTTCCATACTGTTCAATGCTTTCTCTACATGCATGCGGCAATGGTTGCACATCATGCCTTCTACTTTGAATTCTTTCTTCATGATTGTTTCTGTTGGCGGTTCAACTTCTTTGTTTTCTTCTCCTTCATGTATTCTTTTCCGTTTCAGCAGCAGGCTGTTGCTCACCACACTGACACTGCTGAATGCCATGGCCGCACCGGCTATCATCGGGTTCAGCAGGAAGCCGTTGATGGGATAGAGTATTCCGGCCGCAATGGGTACACCTATTATATTATATATAAATGCCCAGAAGAGATTCTGCCGGATGGTCCGGACGGTGAGACGCGACAGACAGAGAGCTTCCGGTATCTTAGCCAGGTCGGAAGAGATGATGGTCATTTTGGCTACATCCATGGCGATGTCGCTGCCTCCACCCATGGCGATGCTTAAGTCGGCTTGGGCAAGGGCGGCGCTGTCGTTGATGCCGTCGCCCACCATGGCAACCTTCCGGCCTTCTGCCTGCAACCGGCTGACGAAGGCAGCCTTGTCCTGCGGCAATACACTGGCCTGGTAGTGGGCGATGCCTGCTTTGCGGGCAATCTCACGGGCGGTGGCCTCATTGTCTCCGGTCAGCATGTGGACTTCGATGCCGGCGGCGCGCAGCTCGCTGACAGCGCGGATGGAAGTTTCCTTTATCCGGTCTGTAATTCCGGCTATTGCCAGCACGTTTTCTTCATCGGCAAACCAGATGACGGTCTGTGCTTCCGATGTCAGTCGGGTTGCCTCTTCCTGCAGGGAGGGGGGGATGGCGATATGGTTTTCTTCCAGCAGTTTCCGGTTCCCGGCGAGGTAGGTCCGGCCTTGTGCCCGTCCTTTCACGCCTTTTCCGGTGATGCTTTCAAAGTATTGAATGTCTATGGGGGCCGACTCCTTGAGGTGGTTCACCACGGCTTCTGCCAACGGATGTTCCGAGAGCTTCTCCAGACTATAGAAAATGTCCGACAGCGCATTGCCTGCAGTGGCGCCAGTACCGGGCGTCATTGCCTGCGTATTCCATATCAGTTTGCTGACTACCGGTTTTCCTTCGGTCACCGTTCCGGTCTTGTCGAGTACCACGGTGTCTATCTTCTTGGCAATCTCCAGGCTTTCGGCATCTTTTATCAGAATGCCCCTTTCGGCGCCCTTGCCGATGCCTACCATGATGGCGGTAGGAGTAGCCAGTCCCAGTGCACACGGGCAGGCGATGATGACCACCGTGACAAATGCCAGCAATCCGTGGGTGAATCCGCCGGTTCCGTCCAGTAGCATCCATGCGATGAAGGCAAGCACTGCGATGCCTATAATGGTAGGCACGAATATCCCGGCTATCTTGTCCACCAGCTGCTGCACCGGTGCCTTGCTTCCTTGCGCGTCCTGCACCATGTGTATAATCTTCGCCAGCAGTGTATCCGTGCCGATTTTCTCTGCCCGGAAGCGGAAACTTCCCTTCTGGTTGATGGTACCTGCAAAGACCTTGGCGTCTTTGTGCTTGGATACTGCTACCGGTTCGCCGCTCAGCATACTTTCGTCTACGTAGGAGCTACCTTCCGTCACGATGCCATCCACGGCAATCCGTTCTCCGGGCTTCACCAGGACGATGTCTCCGGGGCGAATCTGCTCGATAGGGATAACGCGCTCAAAGGAAGAGTGAGGGACAGCGTGTCCTTCATCCACAATGATGGTCACAGTCTTGGGTTGGAGCCCCATCAGTTTCTTGATGGCGGTTGAGGTGTTTCCTTTCGCTTTTTCTTCCAGCAGGCGGCCCAGCAGGATAAAGGCTATGATGACACTTGCCGCCTCAAAATATACATGCGGATGGATGCCTCTGGATAGCCAGAAGTCCGGAAATAGCATGTTGAACAGGCTGAACAGATAGGCGGTCCCCGTACTGATGGCTACCAGTGTGTCCATATTGGCGCTGCCATGCTGCAATTGTTTCCAGGCGCTGGTGAAGAATCCCCGCCCCAGCCAGAATACGACGGGAGTGGACAACGCCCACATGATGGGATTGGCATGGGGCATATCCATGAAGAACATGCCTATGATGACAACGGGCATAGACAAGATGATGGCCCAGGTTGTGCGGAATTTCAATACGCTGAATTTCTTGTTGTGGGCCTCTTCCGCCTCTTCGAGCGTGTTGCCGTCCTGGTTTATCAACAAGTCATATCCGGCCGCCTGCACAGCCTGCTGCAAAGCCTCGGAAGAACAGCTCGTAGGGTCATATTCCACGGTTGCCGTTGCCGAAGCGTAGTTTACGACCGCTTTCTTGACACCTGACTGATGGTTCAGCGTCTTTTCTACCCGTGCGGAGCATGAGGCGCAACTCATTCCCAATACGGGAAATGTCTCTTGAACTATATTCTTTTCTGCCATAACAATTTTGTATAAGTCATTACTCTTGCTATGAGTGACTTGGTTCCAAATGCAAATACCGTCAGTCTTATTCCGAGATACCGTTGGTTTCACTACTTGAAACCGTCGGTTTCTCGCATTGAAACCGATGGTGCCAAAAGTTGAAACTTGTTTGGCACCGTATACTGGCTACCTGACGCCTTGTTCTGGAGGGTGGAATCCATATTTTATATCAGTCATAGCGATACAAAGATAATGCTTTTTCCCTTGAAATTGTTCATAGCCTACCCCTAACGCCAAGCAGGTTCCTTCTTGCTGGGAAATGCCCGTCGGATGACTTCCCGGCTCAAGCCTGTCTGCACCACTCCCCGCATCAGCAGGTAAGTGAGGAAGGCAAGCCATAGAGCATGGTTTGCCAGGACGGGATGCAGCCCATAATATAAGATAAAAAAGCTGACAGCTGCCGCTGCCATGGAGAGGAGCATTCCTCGCGTGGCGGTGGCACCGATGAAGATGCCGTCCCAGATGAAGGCGGCTATCCCGACGGCGGGCACGGCAAGCGCCCAATAAAAATAGGTGTCGGCAACAGCTATCACTTCTTTGTCATCCGTCAATAGTCCGAGGAAGGCATTGCCTCCCAGCGCATAAACCAATGTAAAGAGAACCGCCATCACCGCTCCCCATCCGAAGAGGTGCCGGACGGTGTCTGTAAAGGCTTCCCGGTTGCGTGCGCCTATGTATCTGCCGCTTAAGGCTTCGCCAGCGTAGGCAAAGCCGTCCATTACATACGAGAATAAGGTGAAGAGCTGCATCAGCAGCGTGTTGACCGCCAGAATAATCTCTCCCTGCGAAGCTCCCGCCGAAGTGAAGAACAACGTGACTGCCACCAGGCAAAGGGTACGCAGAAAAATATCCCTATTCACTTGGAAAAACCGGAACATCGCCTCTTTCTCCCAGATACCTGCCCCTTCTCTCCCTTTAATCTTTAATTTATAATTTTTAATTTCCCAGAATCTTTTCAGCCTGCCGTAGTTGTGCATCCAAAGGACAATGCCCATCAGGAAGCCAGCATACTGGGCAATCAACGTCCCCAAAGCTACTCCTTCTACTTTCATCCCACACAGATAAACCAGTCCGAGGCTGGCAATGATATTGACCACATTCTGTGTGATGGCTATATACATGGGGATACGCGAATTCTGCATGCCGATGAACCATCCCGTCAGTCCGTATAGCCCCAGCATGGCAGGTGCACCCCAGATGCAGATATGGAAATAGAGCGTTGCCATTTCTCTGACTTCATCCGTGGGATGGATGAGAAGGAAGGCTCCCTGCCTGATAGGCGTTTGCAGCAGGATGAGACAGAATGCGACTGCCAGGCCTATGCCCACGGAACGCAACAGTAGGCGGACCACCTCCGGCAAATCCCGCTTACCGAATGCTTGCGAGGTCATTCCGCTGGTACCCATCCTCAGAAAGCCGAATATCCAGTAGATGATATTGAACAGCATGCCACCCACGGCAATGGCGCCTATGTAGGCGGGCGAACCCAGATGGCCGACGATGGCTACATCAATCAGGCCGAGCAGCGGCACGGTGATGTTCGATACGATGGAAGGTAAGGCTATTTGCAGTATTTGTCTGTCTCTGGGCTTCATTTATATTATTTAATTCATTAAGGTCGGCAAAGTTAACTATTTTTCTACTTTCAACTATTGATGGTTGCCGTAAAAATGCGTAGTTTTGTAGGTAGATTTCTATGAGACTGATTGGGCTGTTAAACTATATATATACACTAAAAATGAAAACCTTAACGTTGCTTTTCTCCTTGTTCTTGATGTGTCCGCTGTCTGTCTGGGGACAGTCGGCAGATGAGTTGCTTTCGAAAGTGTCCGATGCACTTTCCGAGGGTAAAGATGACTATGCGGTGAGTTTGTTTCGCCAGGCGGCAAATGCCGGTGAGGATAGGACGGAAATGTTCTACTGGACCAATGTGGACAAGAGCAGTGAGGTGGCTCCTCGTCTTGCGGATGTGCTGGCTGTGCACTACAAGGAAATGCGGAATTACGATAAAGCCTACCTCTTCTATAAGGAGTTCTTGCAGCGTCATCCCGAAGACGTACCTGCACTTGTCTCTTGTGCCGAAATGGAGATGATGCGGGGAAAGGAGAAAGATGCCTTAAAAACCTATGAAAAGGTATTGATGCTGGATGCCGACAATCTCCAAGCCAATATCTTCTTGGGGAATTATTATTATCTCCAAGCCGAGAAGGATAAGAAGAAGCTCGAAGAAGACTATAAAAAGATAACTTCCCCCACAAGGATGCAGTATGCACGCTATCGCAACGGATTGTCAGACGTGTTCACCAATAGCTACGGCAAGGCTAAGGCATACCTGCAACGCGTGCTTCAGGTATTCCCCTCCATGGAAGCAGGCAATACGCTGGAAAAGATAAAGAAGATGGAGCTGGAGCTGAAATAGCTGTCCGCATTCCGACTAATAGGAAGGGGCTGTTTGTCTCTTATTTCTCTCCGGTCTCTTTTAATCTCTTCAGATATTCCGAAGGTATGCAGCCGAATTCTTCCTTGAAGCATTGCCGGAAGTAGAACAGATTGTTGATGCCTACCTTGAAAGCTATTTCCGAAATGTTGTATTTGCCTTCCAGCAGGTATTGCTCGGCGTACTTCATCCTTATTTTACGGACGTATTCGTTG
The DNA here is from genome assembly GCF_003603395.1 of Bacteroides sp. AM44-19. Lineage (NCBI taxonomy): Bacteria > Pseudomonadati > Bacteroidota > Bacteroidia > Bacteroidales > Bacteroidaceae > Bacteroides > Bacteroides sp. AM44-19. The sequence goes on from NZ_QTNB01000014.1 coordinate 69,067, forward strand.
GTGGAAAGTCCGGTAAGCGCTTTCATCTTGCGGTAGAGCGTGGAGTTGCTCATGCACATCTTGTCCGAGAGGTAGCTGATGTCTATTTTGTCCGAAGAAAGCCGTTCCTCTATCAGTTGGTTTATCTTGTGGATAAACTCGTTGTCCAGCTTGTTGAGCGATTCCGTAATGACAGCTGCTTTGTTGCTTATGGCGGCATTGGTGCTGAAATGCTTTGCCAGGTTGCGCCGTGACTGGAGCAGGTTTTCTATACGGCTGTGCAGCAAGCTGGCGCTGAACGGTTTGGTGAGGTAGGAGTCGGCCCCCATCTGGTAACCTTCCTCCTTGTCGCTCAGCGAGTCTTTGGCTGTCAGCAGTATGATGGGTATGTGGCTGGTACGCACGTCTTTCTTGAGTTCGCGGCACATTTCGTTTCCGTCCATTACCGGCATCATGATGTCGCTGACGATGATGTCGGGTATTTCTTTCAGGGCGCTTTCCTTGCCCAGTTTTCCGTTGGCGGCGGTCTTTACTTCAAAGTGGTCGGAAAAGGATTCGGCTATATAGTCGCAGATGTCCGGATTGTCTTCCACTACCAGCAATATGGGTTTGTCGCTGGATGAAACTTCATTTTCTTGTGTTTCTTCTATATGCTGGGCGTTGCTTTCCTTTTCCTGCGAATCGGCATGCAGTGCCTGTGGGTAACTGTTGTCGGTAAGCAGGCTGACGTAGAAGGTACTACCTTGATTGGGAACACTCTCTACGCGGATTTCCCCTTCGTGCAGGGCTACGAGATTCTTCACCAGCGACAGTCCGATACCGGTACCCGAAGCCTGGTGTTTGCCGCCTTCCTGATAATAGCGGTCGAATATGTGGGGCAGAGCCTCCGGCTTGATACCGTATCCCGTGTCGCTGACCCGGATTTCCGTATAGTTCACTTCGGCACGTTCCACCTGCCGGATACCGATGCTGATGCTGCCCTTTTCCGTGTACTTTAGGGCATTGGATATCAGATTGTCCAGGATGGTCTGGATAATCTCCTTGTCGAAGTATATAGGCATATGCTCTTTCTCCACCACCAGCCGGATGTCGACGTCCGGCTTCCGGTTCAGTTCCTTGTACTTCAGGCTTATCTCGCGGATAAGGGGTACGAGGTTGTCCCGGCTCACGCAGAGTCTCTTGTTCTGGGTCTCGGTCTTTCTGAACTCCAGTATCTGGTTGATGAGGTTCAGCAGCCGGATGGCGCTTTGGTGAATGACGGATATCTTCTGTGCGTCCTTGGTGGATAGTGTGTCACTTTTCTGTATGTCTTCCAGCGGCCCCAGTATCAGCGTAAGCGGGGTGCGCAGTTCATGGGTGATGTTGGTGTAGAAGCGCAGGCGCTCGTTGTTCAGTTCCTGCTCGTGTTCGTGGCTTTGCTTCTCCAGTTGGTACAGTGCCTCTGCATCCAGTCTTTTCTTGTAGGCATAGAGTATGGAGAAAAGGATGATAAGGGACAGCAGGATATAGAATGACTTTGCCCACCAAGTAAGCCAAAGGGGCGGGGCAATGCGGATGTCCAGAGAGGTGGTTACGTCCGACCATGCCTGGTTGCGCATCCGCGTTTTCACCTGGAACTGGTATTTCCCGGGAGGAAGATTACGGAAGGTGACATTGTTGGGGTCTGTAAGCGTATACCAGGAGTTCTCGAGTCCTTTCAGCATATAGGCATATTCCACTTGGTTGACCAGGGCATAGTTCTGGATGTTGAACCGGATACTGAAACTATTCTGCGTATATTTCAGTTGCACGTTCTTCTGTCCGTTTAAGGCAATGGTGTTCTGTCCGTTTTCCGGTTTGTTCAGCGGGTCGGTAATTTCAATGTTGGTGATGAATGCGGGCGGTGATTTGCGTTCCTGCAATACAGCTTCCGGGTTGAAGTAGCACAGACCGTTTATGGAGCCGAAGTAAAAGTTGCCGTCTTGTCCGTAGGCTACACTGCCCCGGCTGAAGCTTCCCATGGGGAGGTTGTCGTGGTGGTCGTAATTATAGAAAATGTCTTTACTGTCCACAAGACAGCTGATACCTTTGTTGGTGCTCACCCAAATATTTCCTGCCTTGTCCTCACCGATGGCTTGTATGTGGGTATTGGCCAGTCCGCTCTCACGCTGGTATACTTTGTAGTTTCTGTCTGTCAGGGAGGGAAAGCATACCAAACCTTCACCCGTGGCTACCCACAACCGCTTTCTGCTGTCTTCGTAGAGAGCATTGATGGTGTTTGAAGGGAATTTGGCCAGGACGTTGAAGAGCTGGATACTTTGGAGTTGGGAGTCATAGAGGCCCAGGCCTCCTCCGAAGAATCCTACCCATACTTGGTCTTCGGAATCCTTCAGCACACAGCGGGCCAGATTGTTCTCCAGATTGTAGTGTGCCTTGATTGTCTTGCTGTCACAATCTATAAGATAGACACCTTCGCTGGTTCCGACCCAAATGTTTCCCTGCTTGTCTTCATGAAAGGAACGTACGTCAGTGCGTGACTTGTCTTCGGAGAAAATCTGCCGGAAGCTTTGGCTCTTGGGGTTGTAGTAGGCTATTCCTCCATAAAAAAGCCCGAACCATAATCCTCCCTCCGAGTCGCACAAGGCTGCCTGCACCGTATTACTTCTGAATTTTTGGTTGTCAGCATTGTATATGGCTATTCGTCTTCCCTTGTTGAATACGTTGATTCCTCCTCCATCGGTTCCTATCCAGAGGTTACCGGCCTTGTCCATACAGACACCGGAGGCTATTTTACTGTTCAGGCTGTTGTTGGTGGATGGAAAAGGAGAATATTTATAAGTGCTGAAGAGTGACGGCTCACGCTTTATGAAGTTGATGCCGCCTCCCCAGGAACCTGCCCATACATTGCCGAAGGAATCTTGGAGCAGGCAACGGATGCTGGAGTTGGACAATCCGTATTCATCGTCTCCCTCCCGGATAGAAAGCGCATGAATCTGGTCCGACGAACGGAAGAGCTGTTGCGACAAATCCACTACGGCAATGCCACCGAATTCCATGGCTATCCAAAGTCTGTTGTCATCCAGTTGACGTATATCATATACACGGTGTGAGATGCTGTTGGTTCTGTCGTCGAAGGGGATGAAACTTTCCGCTTCCGGGTTAAACAGTACCATTCCTCTATCGGTTCCTATCCATATGTTTCCGCTTTTGTCTTTGTAGACACATGTCACTTCGTTGCCAGGCAGGCTGTTGGGGGTTTGCGGCTCGTGTGTGAAGTTCTTGACTGTCTTGTCTTTTATGGAAAGTATACTGAATCCCCGGTCCACATGCCCGATATAGAGTAGTCCGTTACCGCCGTCTATGGCAGACCAGATATGGTTGCTTGCAAAACCCGGCACGGTTTCGGTGTTGTAATGGGTGAATTGGCCGGTTTGCTTGTCAAAATAGTCCACGCCTTTCCAATAGGTGCAAATCCATAGGTTACCGTTGGAAGCGGTAATGATTTTGGTAATGTCGTCCGTAACCAGGCTTTCAGGGTTGTTTTCGTCGTGTCTGTAAGTGATGAATGAATCGTTGGCATAATTGTATGCATTGATTCCGGCACGTTGGGTTCCTATCCATAAGATGGAGTCGACGGGATCATCCAGCAGACAGTTCAGTTCGTTGCCGGTGATGCTTTGCTTGCCGGTTGTTTCTTCTTTATAATAGGTAAGGAAGTGTATCCCGTCAAATTTGTTTAATCCTTCTTCTGTGGCAAACCATAGAGAGCCCCGTTTGTCTTGGGCTATGCTTACCACATGGTTGTTGGACAGCCCTTCACGGATGCTCAGATGTTTTATGGTATATGGCTGCGCGGATAGCAGGAGTGGCAGGCATAGGAAAATGGAAAGCAGAATCTTCTTCATAATGAGTCGTTTTTCATTGTATGAGTCAAAAGTACAAATAAAATCTTTAGATGATGTGCATAAATCGTGCATTGACAGATTTATATGCTTTCTCTGCAAGATTTATACAGCTGTTGAATCGAAAATTGGCATATGTTTGCATTGCCGATTATTATAAATCGGAGCAAAATGTACTTTTTTGTTTAACTTTAATAATAATATTTATGAAGAAGCATTTCTTTAACGCCACTTTCTGGGCGTTGTTATCGCTGGCTTTATGGACTACTGGATGTAGTGACGATGACGGATACTCTGATGTGGACGGGCAGAGTCCGACAATGACATTGGTGACGGATCATATTGAATCCGGTGCCGGCCATCGTTTTACCATTGAAGGTTCATTGGCTGACAAGGATGGAATTGTATCCGTCAATCTGCAATGTGCCGACCTTTATCTGAACAAGACCATTGATTTGGTTGAAATCTATGGAGCTCCCCAGACGGAGTATGAGTTGAGCTATTCTTATGACCTCAAGCGTGATGAGATCGGTGAACGCTTCACCGTGAAAGTGACCGTAACAGATACGGGCGGGCGTGAAATGTCGCAGGATGTGTTGATAACGATGGACGGGGACTTTGAGAATCCTACATTTACAATTGCCCCTGGCAAAGAGGTTACCGTGCTGATAAAGGATGAAACAAAGTTCAACCTGAATTTCACGGTGAAAGATGACCGGATACTGGATTATGTACTCATTGAGATTCCTGGGGTAGAAGGTTTTGAAAGCCGCCGTATAGAGGCTGGCGGGCAATCTGCTTTGAGCTTTACGGAGAAGATTATTCTGCCCAATGAGGTGAAAAGTTACGATGTGACTTTGACGGCCGTGGATGCCAGGGGCAATCAGACAGTGACCAATAGTACCATCAGTGTATCTGAAATGCCTGACTTCCCCAAAATGTATCTGGCCGATGTAGAAACAGTAGAGGAACTGAATAGTGATATATTTGGTGTACCGATGGTGATTAACCATACGGGCGAGTACCAATATCGTGCACGTTATTATAATAAAGCTGCCGGTACGGAAATTTTCTTCTTACCGCAAAAGACAGACTTTACTCCTATCTGTTTTGGTCTTGATCCGGAAGATGATACAAAACTGACAGACGATCCGGAAACAGCGAAGCCCATCGTGCTGACTGAAGCGGGCGTCTACTATGAAATAGACATCAACGTGAAAGAGGCTACTTACACCATGCGTACGTACTCGGTGACAGAGGCTACAAATCCGATGAAATATGAATATGGAAAGCCTTGTTTTGACCGTTGGGAGAATGGGGAATCGTTCATTGATTTCTATATAGGTTGGGGAGGTTCTCCTCAGGATGCGGGAAATCAGTTGTTTGCCCAGGATAAAAACAATCCTCATCTTTTCTATTATCCGGAGAATGGAACTTGGACGCTGGAAGCCGGTAAAGAAATGAACTTCATCATATCCAATTATCATCCCGACGGATGGTGGGATCATGTAGAATGGCGGTGTGACGACTCTCAGAATGTAGAGAAGTTTGGTTACTTCAGCAAGAAAGGGGATGTGAATCCTGATTGGGAAGGCACCAATCAGCGTTGGGAAGACGGCTCGATGGTAGGTGACAACTGGATGAAGCCTACGGTTACAGTGACCGGCAATTACCGCTTTGAGTTTGACGCGCATTTGGGCCGTGGCAAGATTGTTCCTGCTAATTAAAAAGTAACATTAGATTTAAGATATGAAAAAGCAAATTCTATTATTATGTCTTGCGCTGATAAGCCTTTGCGGTTATGCGCAGCAGATAACGGTTAAGGGTGTGGTGACTTCGGCCGCCGACCAGCAGCCGTTGATTGGAACTACAGTTCAAGTGAAAGGTGCCGGTACGGGTACAATTACCGGTATCGACGGTGATTATACATTACCCAATGTGGACAAGAATGCAGTGTTGGTATTCTCTTCCATTGGTTTTGAGTCTCAGGAAATAGCTGTAGGTGGACGTACTACGATTAACGTGGTACTGAAGGAGGCGGCAGAATTGCTGGATGAAGTAGTTGTTATCGGTTATGGTGCTGTGAAAAAGAGCGATTTGACCAGTTCTATTGCTACAGTAAAAGGCGATGAAATCACTGAAACCGTGACCGGTAATGCTATGGATGCTTTGCAGGGTAAGGTAAATGGGGTACAAATCACCAGTGGTGGTGGTCCTGGAGCTACTCCGAAGGTGCTGATTCGTGGTGTAACGACCGTAAACGGTACGAATCCGCTGTATGTAGTGGATGGTATGCCGGTGGGCGACAATATCAACTTCCTGAACAGTAACGATATTGCTTCCATGGAAGTATTGAAAGATGCTTCGGCTGCTGCTATCTATGGTACACGTGCATCAAACGGTGTCATCCTGATTACTACAAAGAAAGGCAAGACTGGTAAAGTCCGCATCAATTGGAATTCTTCTGTTGGTTTCCAGACCGTGGCCAAACCTGATATTGCCGGTGCGGCTGAATATAAAGAAGTGTTCAATACCCGTTATACGAATGATGGCCTTTCTTCTATCTGGAACGATACGGGTGCTACGACCAATCCCGGTGGTACAGACTGGTGGGATACTGTAGTCAATAAAACGGCTTTGGTACAGAACCATTCACTTAGTGTTGCCGGTGGATCAGAACAGTTTGTCTACAACTTCAGCGTGGGGTATTATCGTAACAACTCACAGTTTGATGTAGGTTATTGGGACAAGATAAATATCCGTCTTAATACTGAATATACATTTAATAAGTATGTAAAATTGGGAGTTGATATTGCTCCACGTGTCGAATCATGGGATGATACCCCAAACCAGTTCTCGGCAGCCATGGCTATGGACCCGACCACTCCGGTATTCCGTCCACAGGACCAATGGGAGGATAATGAGTACAACAACTACCAACGCTCTTACAACAACCAGGAGTGGAATCCCGCCGGCTCAATTGCCCGTAGCAATGCTCATTCTCGCGAGTTGGGTGCCATTCTGAATACCTATCTGCAGGTAAACCCGATAGAAAAGCTGATGTTGCGCACCCAGTTCGGTGCCAATGCCCACTATCGCCGTTCTGATTCATTCGTTCCGAAGTTCAATATGGATCCGTTGGAGAAACAAGACTTGAACGAAATCACCCGCCGCAATCAGGAGTGGTTTGACTGGAACTGGACGAATACAGCCACTTACATGGACACTTTCGCTGAAAAGCACAACTTGAATGTAATGGCTGGCTTTACTGCCGAACGTTTTGCATGGTACAATACTCAGGCACGGCGTGATAATGTTCCCAATAATCTGGACCAGATGCAGGAAGTGAATGCCGGACAGCAGGGTACGGATGAGGCCAACGGTGAAACCACTTACAATACACTGGTTTCTTTCCTGGGCCGTGTCATGTACAACTACGATAACCGTTACTACATTTCGGCATCTCTCCGTGCCGACGGTTCCTCCCGTTTCCCGAAGGGCAGCAAGTATGCCCTCTTCCCGTCTGTTTCCGCTTCCTGGCGTGTCATCAGTGAGGCATTTATGCAGGACCAGGACATCTTCAGTGACCTGAAGCTTCGTGGAGGCTGGGGCCGTGTAGGTAATCAGAATATCAACAATAATGCTACCCTTACTTTGTTGAGCGAAACCCAATACTATTATGGCAATACGTTGGCAAATGGTTACTTCGTGTCTACAGTAGGTAACAACCAGTTGAAGTGGGAGACTGTGGAAGATTGGAACGTAGGCGTGGATATGTCATTCCTTGATTCACGTTTGGGTGTAACATTCGAATATTTCCAGAAAAAGTCCATTGACATGCTCTACCAGAAACAGAACATCCTCTCTTTGGGATATGATAACTGGAACAGCCAGATTTGGATGAACATCGGTAGTATGCAGGCCCGCGGTTGGGAAGTGGGACTTACCTGGCGCGATGAAATCGGCAAGGATTTCTCTTACGATCTTGGTCTGAACCTTTCTGCCGTGCGCAACAAGGCCATCAAGTTCTCGGGCGACGGTCCTATCAATGTCGGTGGATTCAATAGCGACCAGATTATCCGTAACGAAGATGGTGGTTTTATCTCCCGTTTCTACGGTTACGTGGCCGATGGCTTGTTCCAGAATTGGGAAGAGGTGTATGCGCACACTGACGAACACGGAACACTGATTCAGCCCAATGCAAAACCGGGAGACATCCGCTTCAAGGACCGGGACCATAACGGAGTGCTCGATGCCAATGACAAAGATTATATCGGTAATCCTTATCCTGATTTAATGATGGGTCTGAATATTGGTATGCGTTATAAGAACATTGATTTTGCAGCCAATTTCTATGGTACGTTCGGTAATGATATTTACAATGTCACCAAAGGACGCTACTCCGGTTCAGGTGGACAGAATGTCTGGGCAGGTACACTGGAGAAAGCATGGCATGGCGAGGGTACCGGCAATGATATTCCCCGTTTGTCGAGCAATGACTTGAACCTGAACTATAGCCGCGTTTCCAGTTTCTATGTGGAAGATGGTTCCTACTTGCGTTGCAAGCTGTTGCAGATAGGCTATACGCTTCCTAAGAAATGGGTTGGAGGTGCTGACTTGCGTCTTTCCTTCTCTGCACAGAATCCGTTTACCATTACCGGTTATTCGGGAATGGACCCCGAACGCCCGATGGTTGACGGTACTACCGACAGCTCTGGCAGTGCCATCAATACCGGTATTGACAACGTGGCTTATCCTAATCCGAGAACATTCTTGTTTGGCATTGACTTCAAATTTTAATTCTTGATTATCCATGAAACGAATATTTACAATAGTAGTTCTGATTGCTTCGCTGGTGTTTACCTCTTGCGAGGACTTCCTGACGGAAGACGTACGCGGGCAATTGAACGTGGACACTTATTATAAGTCCATAGAAGAGTGTGAATCCGCAGTCACGAGCTGTTATCAGGCCATGACATATGGAGGATGGTGGCAAATCAACACCGTGTGGTTACTTTCCGAAATGTGTGGAGATGATGCCTGGATGGGGAATACCTCTCAGTCTCAGAGTGATTATATCTCATTGGCGCATTATCAGGGAAACGGTGCCAGCAATGGCCCTATCTCCAATTTTTGGCAGTACCGTTACAAAGGTATTTTACGTTGTAACATAGCCATAGATCGCATTGCGGCTCTCGAAACCCAAGAGACAGAAACCAGAGACCGTCTGGTGGCAGAAGCCCGTTTCCTGCGTGGCTACTATTACTTCGAACTGGTGAGAAATTTTGGCGGGGTGCCCTTGATGACCAGTTTCCAAATGCCGGAAGAAGTGGAGGGAACAGAACGTGCTACGGCAGAAGCCGTGTACAAATTCATAGAGGATGACCTGATGGCAGCTGCCGAAATACTGCCGCAACGCAGTACTGCGCAAGTAGGGCATGCTACCCGTGGCGCCGCTTTAGGATTATTGGGTAAAGTGTACCTCTATCAGGAGAAATGGCAGGCTGCCCATGATGTGTTGAAGACTGTGATAGATGAAGGCGAATACCAATTGCTTCCCGATTTCGGGCAGGTATGGAATGTCGACTATGACAACAGTGCGGAGAGCCTTCTGGAAATCCAGTATGAATATCATCCCACTTTGGGCTTAGGAGGGGCGCTTGCTACGGTAACCGGTGCCCGTAATGGTCCTGGTGATGGTTGGAGCTGGTGTCAGCCTACGGCAAATTTGGAGCAAGCTTATATTGAGGCCGGTGATACGGAACGTTTGAAATGGACAATAATCAAGTCGGGCTGTACGGAAATTGCCGGCGAAGACCAATTCGAGGATTTCATTGACGCAAGCAAAGCGTTGAATAAGTATCAGGAATATCTTGATAAATATGGTTGGGACCCCAATTGCTATATTATCAATCCCGCTGACCATAAGTCTGCGCGTATCATCCGCAAGTATTTCCTGCCGATGAAATATCGTGCTCAAGGCGATGCAACGGCTTACGCCACGGACAAGAGTCCTTTGAATCACCGCATTCTGCGTTATGCCGATGTCCTTTTAATGTATGCTGAGGCTTGCAATGAACTGGGTGATGACGCTTCTGCCCGCGATGCTCTCAATCAGGTGCGCAGACGGGCCAAGTTGGATGACGTTACGGCAAGTGGAAAGGCATTGCAAAGTGCCATTCGCCTGGAGCGCCGTTTGGAATTGGCTTTCGAGCAGAACCGTCTGTATGATATCCGCCGCTGGACTGATACAAATGGTAAAAAGATGATTAGCAATATCCTGGGACCGAACGGTTCCTTTGTGAGGTGGAACACTGAAGAGGCTACCCGTGACGCTCTTGAGTGGGAAAATCAAGGTGAAGCAAGTGACAAAGGCATCACTTTCAATGAAAACCGCGACATGGTGTTCCCCATTCCTTTGTACGAAATCACGATGTCCAACGGTTCCATTACCCAGAACCCGGGTTGGAATTAAACACATTCTGATGAAAACAGATTGTTGCAGGAACTGATTATTCAATAGGTCTTTATATTCTGTCGCGGATAGTTTGCAATGGATTATCCGCGGCAGTTTTTTAATCCAAAATAATATCATGAATTTGAGACACATTTTTATTCTTCCGGCACTGCTTGCTGCAATGGCTTGCAGCGACGATTCTCCCGTTACGCCGGATACTCCAGACACTCCTGAGGGTCCGGACATTACAAACAGCGTAGAGAAACTGGTGAGCATCGATGCCGGACAGACTTTCCAGACAATAGCCGGCTTTGGCGCTTCGGACTGTTGGTCGCCTGCCTTTGTGGGCAAGTCATGGACTTCGCACCGTGCGGGGATTACGGAACTGCTTTTTTCTTCAGAGATTGTGGGCGGCAAGCCGAAAGGAATCGGCCTTTCCCAATGGCGGGTGAATCTTGGTGGCGGCAGTGCCGCGCAAGGTGAAGCCAGCGGCATCGAGGATAAATCCCGTCGTGCGGAATCCTATCTTACGGATGACTTGACGTACGACTGGACCCGTTGCGAGGGACAACGTTACTTCATGGACCGTGCCAAGGAGCTGGGATGTAACAATTTCGTTCTTTTCAGCAATACACCTCCTGTGCAGTACACCTATAATGGAAAAGGATTTTCCGCCAGAGGGGGACTTTCTAATCTGAAACCGGAACATTATGGTGACTTTGCAGGATATATGGCCGATGTAGCGGCCCGTTATACCGCTGAAGGCTATCACATAAGCCATATCTCGCCCGTCAACGAGCCGCAGTACAACTGGGACAGCGGACAGGAGGGCAGTGGCTGGACCAATGACGAAGTGGCTGCACTGGCACGCGAGTTGGATATGTCGTTGGATGACCGGGGGCTTTCCACAGACATTCTCTTGGGCGAATCCGGTGATTGGGAGTATCTGTATAAAGTGAAAGGCGATGCCAACCGCAGTAATGTATTCTCAGCTTTCTTTACACCCGGCTCTTCCGCCTACGTGGGTGACTTGGCACACGTGAAGAATCTCATTTGCGGACACAGCTATTGGACTGACGGCACATGGGACGGTATGCGCAACGTGCGCAAGCAAGTGGCCCAGGCTGCCGGTCAGTATAATCTGGATGTTTGGCAGAGTGAATGGAGTATGCTGGGCGATAATTACAGCAGTTCCGAATTCGTGGGCTACGAGCAGGCTTCTGAGATGGATATCGCTTTCTACATGTCGAAGGTCATCCACAATGACCTCACTGTGGCTGGAGTGTCTTCCTGGAGTTACTGGACATCGATGGATGTTTCCCGTTGGGGGCATAAGAACCGTTTTCTCTTGATTTCGCTGGTACCTGCCGGTGGCGAGTATGGTGATATAGAGCAGGAGGGAAGCTATCAGGCTACTGCCACTCTTTGGGTACTGGGCAATTACAGCCGCTTTATCCGTCCGGGATACCGCCGTATTGCCCTCGACTTGAACGAATCGCGTACTTTTTTCGGTTCCGCCTGGCTTTCTCCCGAGGGGGATAAGGTAGTGGCCGTCTATACAAACATGTCTGATAAGGCGGTTCGCTTAGGTGAAACGCATGTGGGATGGAGCAATGAAGCGAAGTCAATAGCTACTTATACAACTACCGGTAGCAAGAATCTGGTGGAAGGAACGGTGGCGGCAGGCAAGCAGGTGATTCTGGAAGCCAAGAGTGTGACAACCGTGGTGTATAGCCTGAAGTAAGGAATTAGTTTAACTTCAAAGAAAATCTATATGAAAATGTATTTTAAGAATAACAGGACTGCTCTTATCTTTTTGCTGGCAATGCTGGTCGTTGCTCCGATAAAGGCGCAGGTGGTATTTGGCGATGCCGCAAAATTCAATGACGGATGGCTGTTCCGGCTGACGGACGACTCGGCTATTGTCCGGACTGACTATGACGACAGCGAATGGCGGAAGCTTTCTTTGCCACACGATTGGTCCATAGAGGGGCAATTGTCGCCCACACAGGCCAGTTGCACCGGGTACCTGCCGGGTGGGATAGGCTGGTATCGCAAACACTTCAGGGTTGAAGACAACGCAACACGTCATTATATCTATTTCGAAGGGGTATATAACCGGAGCGAGGTTTACCTGAACGGGCATCTGCTTGGCAGGCGCCCCAACGGCTATGTATCGTTTCTTTACGACATGACCCCTTACCTGAAGGAAGGCGACAATATGCTGGCTGTCCGTGTAGACCATAGCCGTTATGCCGATTCACGTTGGTATACGGGGTCGGGCATCTATCGCGATGTATGGCTGGTGGCTGCTCCCGATACACATATTGCGCAATGGGGTGTGGGCTGGCATGCCGCTTCGCTGACAGACAAGCAAGCCGTCGTTGCGGTCGATGTAGAGGTGGAGAAGCACAAGGCAACTTCCGACAAACTGGAACTGAAGGCTTCACTGTACGATACTGCCGGAAAGAAGGTGGCACAACGCCGTGTGCGTGTTGCCGATGGAAAAGAGGGCATTGCCAAGCAAAGTCTTGACTTGAAAGTGTCCAAACCCCATCGTTGGAATCTGGATAATCCGTATCTGTATACATTGAAAACCGAATTGCTTGCCAATGGCAAACGCATTGACGGCAGTGAGACCAAAGTGGGACTGCGTACGCTGGAATTTGATGCCAACAAAGGTTTTGCCCTCAACGGCAACTGGATGAAGGTAAAAGGTGTATGCCTGCATCATGATGCAGGAGTGCTGGGTGCAGTAGTGCCGCCGGAGGTATGGGAACGCCGCCTGAATAACTTGAAAGGGATTGGCGTAAATGCCATCCGCATGAGCCATAACCCACAAGCCCCCGTTCTTTATGAACTGTGTGACCGCCTGGGATTTCTTGTAATGGATGAAGTCTCTGACGAATGGGAGTTTCCGAAACGCAAATGGGTACAAGGCTGGAATGTGGGTACTCCGAGTTATGACGGTACTTTCGACTTCTTCGAGGAGTGGATAGAACGGGACGTAACCGATATGGTACGTCGTGACCGCAATCATACCTGTATTTTCTTGTGGAGTATCGGCAATGAAGTGGATTATCCGAACGACCCTTATTCGCATCCCGTTCTTGATGGAGCTAAAATCAATCAGCCTATGTTCGGGGGCTATAAGCCGGATGCTCCCGATGCCATGCGCATCGGAACCATAGCAAAGCGTCTGGCTGCCTGTGTACGTGCCGTGGACACTTCCCGTCCCGTGACCGGAGCTTTGGCGGGTGTCGTGATGTCGAACGAGACGGAGTATCCCGATGCTGTGGATGTGGTGGGGTATAACTATACGGAAAACCGCTACGACCAAGACCATGCCACTTATCCGGACCGCATTATCTATGGAAGCGAGACGGGTTCGGGGCTTGATGCCTGGTATGCCGTCCGCGACAAGGATTTCATCTTCGGGCAGTTCATCTGGACCGGTACGGATTATCTGGGTGAATCGGGCAGATGGCCGTCCCGCGGTTTGTACACGGGTTTGCTCGATTTCGGAAGTTTCCCCAAGCCACGCGGACATTTCCGGGCTTCGTTGTGGTGCGAGAATCCGGTCACGTATGCAGGAACATATCCGGTATATGTCAATCCCAAGCATCCCGAGCATGTATTCCTTTCGCCTGATGCATGGGACATCTGGAACTATGACGAGGGGCAGAACATACGTGTGGTGTGTTATACCAATGCTCCGCAGGCGCGTTTGCTGCTCAACGGCAGGGTGGTAGGCGAGATGAAACCTTATGATGAAAAGACCGGCATCATCTACTGGGATATTCCTTTCCGGGCTGGTGAGCTTCGTGCTGAGGGCTGCGATAAGGAAGGAAATGCTTTGTCGAGCTATTCCATCCGGACATCTGGACGTCCTTATGCCATCCGTGCCACGGCGGATCGCACTATTTTGTTCGGCGACCGCGCCACTGCGCACATAACCGTAGAGGTGGTTGACGAAGAAGGTACTGTTGTGAAACTTGGCGACAATGAAATTACGTGTACAGTTGAAGGAGCGGCGCGTCTGCTTGGGCTCGAAGGCTCTGACAACAGTGACATGAGTGATTATACCGATAACCGTCACCGCGTATACCACGGGCGTTTGCTGGCCTATATACAGACTACCGGAGGAGAGGGACCGGTTAAAGTAAAGTTTGCTTCCCCCCTTCTGAAAGGAACTGAAGTAAAGTTTGAAGTAGGGCAGTAGTACACTACTATGGACTTATGTTTGTGCCATCGTATTGGCACAGTCGTGCCAGTACGATGGCAAGGCTGTGCCAGTATGGTGGCACAACTTTGCCAATGCGATGGCACGGGTTGTGCATTTCTTACAGAATGTATTGCACTTCCTTGAACAGATATTCCCGTTCACTTCCTCCTTCATCCTCCAGCACGAACCGTCCGTCTTGCTCTACACGCAGCAACCGGGCAAGGAACTTGCCGTTGGCATCTTCATAAGGGTGCAATCCCCGGCGACGGAAAAGGGAGCGGGCATACCGTGTGGATATCTCGTCGGAGTAGACGGCGAAGTCCTCCATTTGGAGGCTGTTGTAGTAGATTTGTACACGTCTTAGGATATGGGCAAGGATTTCATAACGGTCGTGCTCCTTTCCGGTGATTTGTTTCAGTGAGACGGGGTTGGGAGCATCACTGTTGAAGACTTCCTGGTTGATGTTGATACCGATTCCGGCAATGCTGCGCCTGATATGATGTCCGGAAAGGTCGTTCTCTATCAGTATGCCGCAGATTTTCTTGTCTTTCCAATAAATGTCGTTCGGCCATTTGATGGTGATTTCATCAGACCATCTGCTCAGCTCTTCCTTAATGGCGAGGGAAACGATTTGTGAAAGGATGAACTGCCGGCGGGCTTCCAGAAAAGAAGGGTAGAGTACAAAGCTGAAAAGCAGGTTCTTGCCTTCTTCAGCTTCCCAGGTATTGCCGCGCTGGCCTTTACCGGCAGTTTGGAACTCGGCAGTCACGGTTGTTAGTTCGGCAACGGATTCTTGCAATTGGTTGCAAAGCTGGCTGAGGTATTGGTTGGTCGATGCCGTCTCGTCCAATGCCACCAGTGGGAACGGGAATGTGTCAGGGCAGGGCTTCATATTCGGTACGCATTTTTTTGGTGAACTTCTTCAATACTTCTTCCACGGAGTGGTCTATCAGTTGCTTCAACAGTTTGTCGTCGACGTCACCGTCAAGGAACACCTGGTTCCAGTACTTTTTGTTGAAGTGATAGGCACCTTCGATGGCAACATAGTGCTCCCGCAGTTCGAGTGCATATTCGGGGTCGCATTTCAGACAAATCTTGTTGGCGCTTTCCAGGTCGATAAGTGCAAACATTTTATTCATGACTTTCATCACGAGCGAGTATTCGTCAAACGGAAAGCATTCCGTGACGGCTTTTTTGCTGAGGCAATATTCGCGGGCGGTTTCGATGTCCATGATGGTATTTACGGTTTTACGGTTTACAATTTACGATTGAAATAACTCTTGCTTGTCAATTTTCAACTCTCAGAACATCGGCGGATAGAAGGCTTCTTTGAGATGCTCTATCTTGAATGCACCCGGTTCGCCTACAGCCGTTATGATGTCGAAGCGGACGGGTGCATCCAAGCAGAAGTGCTTGATATAGGCATCGGCCGCTACGACAATACGTCGTATTTTCTGCCAGTTCACGGCATCCTGCGGCTCAATGTAATCCGTATTGCTACGGGTTTTCACTTCCACAATAATCAGTTCCTTATCTTTGTCGGCTACAATATCCAGCTCAAGGTGATTCTTTCGCCAGTTACGGTCACGTATGGTGTAACCGTTCTGTTCCAAGTATTTGGCAGCGGCGTCTTCACCGGCTTTTCCAAGAATATTGTGTGCACTCATTATTCTGCGTGTCTGGCAGGCATCAGCATACCGTCGTGTCCAGGACGGAAGATAGCGGGCAACTTATAAGTTTTACCATCCAATGTATTGACCACTGCACTGCGCGTTTGGGGGGCTGGATTTGTACCGGTAATCAGTTCAATGGCCTTGGCATACAGAGGTTCTTCATTGTTTCCATAATCTTTATGAATATAGAATACACCTTGTTCGTTATAAGGATTGGTTTCATCCATCAATATATCGGGTTCAAATCCTTTTTCATACTCCCCGAATCCTTTGGCGTTATAGCTTTGGAAGGTGATAGGAACAACACGATATGTGTTATTCCGGACAGTGTACTCCTCATATTCCATACCTACGTTCTTACCAGTGGTCTTTTCACCTATAAGTATTACGTCCAAATCTATTCCTTCTAAGGAATTAATGACGAGTTCACTGGCAGAGGCCGTTCCATTTCCGACAAGGCAGTAGACGCGGGGAAGGTTGAGGCTTCCGGCTGATAAGGAAGTACCCAAGTTGGGATAACTGGAGTATGCAAATAATTCATCTTCCCGTTTGTTATTGAGTTTTGCCATTCTTTCATCATTGTATCGTAAACTGCTGAATACTTTACCTTGAGAGGCAGTACCGGCAATACAAGTTGCTATCAGATTAGCCGACATGGTATGCCCACCACCATTGTACCGCAAGTCCAGAATCAAATCTGTGACGTTCTTGTTTTTAAAATCTTTGAAAACATTGAATAATTCTTGGTCAAAGCCTGCCTCGAACCCAGAATAAACGAGGTAACCGATTCTATGTCCTTCTATATCTTCCTTGACATTACTGAAGATGACGGGGTTGTTGTATGTGGCTTTGGAAGTTATGGTGTATTCCTTTTGCCCGGTAATGGTGCCTCCTTCTACGACATCTTCTGTCAAAGTATAGTTGATAGTTGCATCTGGTGACAATATGTCGTAATAGAAGTTATTAATATTGTTATTATTTATCTTCTTTCCATTTATCAGGCTTATCATTGCTCCTCGTTTGAGTCCAGCTTCGGAGGCCGGTGAATCGGGATATACACCTTGGAGGCAGAAATAAATGGTATTTTCTGCTTGTGTGCCAATGCTTATGGGGGTTATACCGGTGATACCGAAACTATATGCCAGTTCCTTGTTTACAATTTTGGTGGTACGGGTTGAACTAATATTGGGCAATAGCTGGATATAAGAGAAAAGATTATAATATGTCTTGCCGTCGCTACCGACATATGTTTTTTTATCCAATGTATTGGTAGTCATACTTCCCAATGCATCATAGAAGAAGTCTTCATAGCCTTTGTTATGGTCAAGATTCAACGTTTTGTATTCATCGTTCCAGAGATACATTTCCCTCAGATATTCATCAACTTTTGCGTTAATCTCCATATCTTCAGTGGTTTGGGGAACACTGGTCCCCTTTTGTGTAACTTCAAAACTTGCAGGAGAATAGCCGTCTATATTAATGGAAATTCTGGCTGTCCGGTCGGTGGTGGAACTTGTACTTACAGATAATTTCAAGGTGCTTTGTCCTTTTGTACCCGAGGTCGTATTCAGTTTGCACCAATCCGCTCCTGAGGTGACGGAAGCTACCCATTTGGCTGCAGCATTGAAGCTTACAGACAACTCATTATCCTGGCTGATCTCCAGGGATTTTCCCTCTGTCCAACTCTGATTGGTTATGCCGGTATTAAGTTTATTATCGTCATCGTCACTACATGAGATAAAACTTATACTGAACAATGTGAGTAGAAAGAAACTAAGATAATTTACATGTTTCATACCTTTTAAATTTAGAACTCTCCAAAAATACGTTTTTAATTACTAAATTAAAATGTTTTTAAGAAATACTTTAAGTTTACCGGTCAAAAAAATATTTCAGTGCTATTTAAGTGTTTCCGATATAAAAATTACGTAGGTTCGTTTTGTTTTTACAGAAGTAAAAGTAATTTTGCAGGAAATATGAGAAAGAGAGATAAAACGTGTGCGAAAGCAACGCCCGAAGAACCGAAACGCGAGCAGCGCATGGTATGCCTGATGAGCGAGGAAGAGCAGCGGATTGTGGACCGTTATCTGGAGAAATACAAGATAACGAACAAGTC
Organism: Bacteroides sp. AM44-19; assembly: GCF_003603395.1. Taxonomy (NCBI): domain Bacteria; kingdom Pseudomonadati; phylum Bacteroidota; class Bacteroidia; order Bacteroidales; family Bacteroidaceae; genus Bacteroides; species Bacteroides sp. AM44-19. Next base: position 87,398 of record NZ_QTNB01000014.1, read on the forward strand.
GCGTTGGCTGCGGGAGACTATTCTCATGTTTATCCATAAGAATATGGAAGAGGATTATCCTACTTTGTTCGGTGAGCACGACATGAGGAGGTGAAAATTAAAAATTAAAGGGGGTGGCGTTGGACGATAGCTATTATATGAAGCAGGCGCTTTTGGAAGCCCATAAGGCCGGTGAACGGGGAGAAGTTCCCGTAGGTGCAGTTGTGGTGTGCAAGGACCGTATCATAGCTCGTGCCCATAATTTGACGGAGACTTTGACGGATGTCACCGCCCATGCCGAGATGCAAGCCATTACCGCTGCCGCTGCAACTCTTGGCGGCAAATATCTGAATGAATGTACTCTCTATGTCACAGTGGAACCCTGCGTGATGTGTGCTGGTGCCATTGCCTGGGCGCAGATGGGACGTCTGGTGTTTGGTGCTGAAGATGAGAAAAGAGGGTATCAGCGCTATGCCTCGCAGGCATTGCATCCCAAAACACAAGTAGTAAAAGGAATTCTGGCAGATGAATGTGCCGCCCTGATGAAAGAGTTCTTTGCCGCCAAGCGCAAATAATCTCTAATCCTTTATCCCTAATCTCTACTCTTTGATTTCTTCAAAATCCACATACTCTCCCTCGTCTTTGGAGAACAGTTTCTTGTGGCGGGGGCGTATTTCACCTTCTTCAGTTTGTGCCTCCTCAGACGATTGTCTATTATCATTGTAGGAATACCCTCCCGGCTGGTAATTACCATTTCCTTTTTGGTAGGGACCGGAGTTGGAGGAAGTACGGCGTCCGCCCAATCCGAATATGTTCCGGATGACAGTACCGATAATGCTGAGGCCAATGAGCAGAATGGCAATTATGATGATGAATAAAAATCCTAAAATATGAAACATGGGCTAATGTCTTTTTATGTGTTCGTTTTCTGCGAACTTCAATACAACAACCGTGCCAAAGATTTGTTTATTTACTTTTCCTTGTAATAAGCGAAAGCAGTATATACCAGACGATGATTGCAGAAAAGCTGCAGATTCCCAAGAAGATGAGGAACGGAATGCAGACAAGCAGGAAAATGAAGCTTGTTTTATTGTCTTTCCATGACAGATTCTTGAATTTGAGTGAGAACATTGGAATCTCCGATACAAGCAGCCATGAGAAAAGGCAGACCAGCAGCAACAGATAAACCGGATGGAAATTGCTGCTCACCAGCCAGTCGTGAGCGCCCGTCACCAATGAAGCCCAGAACAAGGCGTTTGCCGGGACGGGAAGTCCTACGAAAGAGCTCGTCTGGCGGGTATCGTTGTTGAACTTGGCAAGCCGCAGTGCAGAGAATACGGACAAAAGAAATGCGAGATAGGGGAAAACGCCGGCCAAGCTTTCCATTGCGCCCGAATAGTCCATTTCCTTGAACAAGGAAAATACAATCAGGGAAGGGGCCACTCCGAAACTGACATCATCTGCCAGAGAATCCAAATCCTTGCCGATAATGGAGTGTGCGTCCAGTGCACGTGCCATCATGCCATCGAAGAAATCGAATACGGCACTGAAGATAATGAAAGCGAGTGCCCATTCATATCTGGCTTCGAATGCCATGACACAAGCAATACACCCGGAGAATAGGTTCAGGCAGGTCAGAGTATTTGGAATATGGCGGGTAATGCAGTTTGCCATTGTTGTTCTTTTATTATTTAAGTTTGGCTATCACAGTCTGATTGCCGGTAGTCAGTTGTCCTAGTTTAACGAATACTTCGGTGCCCAACGGTAGAAAGACATCCACGCGGGAGCCGAATTTGATGAAACCCATATGTTCGTCAATATAGCATTCCTCGCCCGGTTCGGCATAGGTCACGATGCGGCGCGCCATGGCTCCGGCTATCTGTCGTGCCATAATCTCCACGCCTTCCGGAGTTTCTATTACTACGGTGGAACGCTCGTTGTCGGTGCTGGCTTTGGGCAGCCACGCTTTCATGAACTTTCCGTTTTGGTGCCATACCTTCTTTACCGTGCCGTCTACCGGATACCAGTTGGCGTGTACATTGACCAGACTCATGAATATAGATACCATGATACGGCGGTCGTGGAAGTATTCGTTTTCCTCCACTTCTTCCACCACTACGATTTTACCGTCGGCAGGAGCTACCACGACTTTCTCCGTTTCTTGTCCGAACAAACGGATGGGGCAGCGGAAGAAGTTCACGAGTATGCCATATACTATGAGGCTGATGACCGCTACTACGTAAAAAGGAACTTTGCATTCCAATCCGAAGTAAAGGGCAGTGTTGACAGCCAGAATCAGAACCAGGCTGCCTGCCAATGTATGTGTTCCTTCACGGTGTATGCGTATCTTTTTTAATCTTTTTAATCGACCCATGTATATCGTATTTGCTAATTTAGATAGAAATTATCTGCAAAAATAGGCTTATTTTGAAAATCTAACAAGGATTTGGAGAGAGAAATGTGCATGTTGATAACTTTTTGGGAAATATTTTTGTTAGCTGTGATAGAGGTTGTAATTTTAGGCTCTCAATAGAAAGGATATATATGCAAGATTTTGTTCATTTACATGTCCATACCCAATACTCTCTTCTGGATGGTCAGGCAAGTGTCAGCAGGCTGGTTGACAAGGCCATGAAGGATGGTATGAAAGGCATTGCCGTGACCGACCATGGAAATATGTTCGGTATCAAGGAGTTCACCAACTATGTCAACAAGAAGAACAGCGGGCCAAAGGGGGAGATAAAGGACCTCAAGAAAAGGATTGCCGGTATTGAAAGCGGTGAGATAGAGTGTGAAGACAAGGAAGCGGAGATTGCCGATTGTCGTGCCAAGATGGCAGAAGCGGAAAGCAAGCTGTTCAAGCCGATTGTAGGCTGTGAAATGTATGTGGCCCGCCGAACCATGGATAAGAAGGAGGGGAAGCCGGACCAGAGTGGCTATCACCTGATTGTGCTGGCAAAGAATGAGAAGGGGTATCACAATCTGATAAAACTTGTATCGCATGCCTGGACAAGGGGATACTATATGCGTCCGCGTACAGACCGCAGTGAACTGGAAAAGTACCATGAGGGGCTGATTGTCTGCTCGGCTTGTATCGGTGGCGAGGTTCCTAAGAAGATTATCAATGACCAGCTGGAAGAGGCAGAAGAAGCTGTACGCTGGTATAAGAATCTGTTTGGCGATGATTACTATCTGGAGCTTCAGCGCCATAAAGCCACTGTTCCCCGTGCCAACCACGAAGCCTATCCGCTTCAGCAGAAGGCGAATGCCAAGTTGCTGGAGCTTGCCCGGAAATATGACATTAAGGTTATCTGCTCTAATGACGTCCACTTTGTGGATGAAGAGAATGCGGAAGCGCACGACCGCCTGATTTGTCTGAGCACGGGTAAAGATCTGGATGACCCTACCCGAATGCTTTATACCAAGCAGGAATGGATGAAGACAAAGGCTGAGATGAACGCCTTGTTTGAGGATGTTCCCGAAGCCTTGTCCAATACCTTGGAGATTTTGGACAAGGTGGAATATTATTCCATCGACCACGCTCCTATTATGCCTACGTTTGCTATTCCGGAAGATTTCGGAACGGAAGAGGGCTATCGGCAGAAATATACCGAAAAGGACTTATTTGATGAGTTTACCCAGGATGAAAACGGCAAGGTGGTGCTGGATGAGGATGCCGCCAATGCCAAGATAAAGCGTCTGGGGGGCTACGACAAACTGTACCGTATCAAGCTGGAAGCCGACTATCTGGCAAAGTTGGCATTCGACGGTGCTAAAAAGCTGTACGGTGATCCCTTGTCCGACGAGGTGAAGGAGCGTCTGGTCTTTGAGCTGTACATCATGAAGACGATGGGTTTCCCGGGATACTTCTTGATTGTGCAGGACTTTATCAATGCCGCCCGCACACAGCTGGGCGTTTCGGTAGGACCGGGACGTGGTTCGGCTGCCGGCTCGGCGGTGGCCTATTGCCTGGGCATCACGAAAATAGACCCGATTCAATACGACCTTCTGTTCGAGCGTTTCTTGAATCCCGACCGTATCTCTTTGCCTGATATCGATGTGGACTTCGATGATGACGGGCGTGGAGAAGTGCTCCGCTGGGTGACGGAGAAGTACGGGCAAGAGAAGGTGGCGCACATCATTACATACGGCACGATGGCGACCAAGATGGCTATCAAGGACGTGGCGCGCGTACAGAAACTGCCTTTGAGCGAATCGGATCGTCTGTGCAAGCTCGTGCCGGATAAGATTCCCGACAAAAAACTCAACCTGCCGAATGCTATCGCGTACGTACCCGAATTGCAGGCTGCGGAGGCTTCGCCCGATCCGCTGGTGCGCGATACGATGAAATATGCCAAGATGCTGGAAGGTAATGTACGCGGTACGGGTGTGCATGCCTGCGGTACTATTATTTGCCGTGACGACATCACGGATTGGGTACCCGTCAGCACGGCGGATGATAAGGAGACGGGCGAGAAGATGCTCGTAACCCAATACGAAGGTTCCGTCATCGAAGATACGGGACTTATCAAGATGGACTTCCTCGGACTGAAAACCTTGTCCATCATTAAGGAAGCCGTTGCCAATGTACGTCTGCACCGCGGCTTGGAACTCGACATCGACAAGATATCCATTTCCGACCCTGCTACCTATAAACTCTATTGCGACGGCCGCACCATCGGTACGTTCCAGTTTGAATCGGCCGGTATGCAGAAATATCTGCGTGAGTTGCAACCGAGCACTTTCGAGGACTTGATTGCCATGAACGCCCTCTACCGTCCGGGACCTATGGATTATATCCCCGACTTCATCGACCGTAAGTGGGGACGCAAGCCCATCGAGTATGACATCCCCATCATGGAGAAGTATCTGAAGGATACCTACGGTATTACGGTCTACCAGGAGCAGGTCATGCTTCTGTCGCGTTTGCTGGCGGACTTCACCCGTGGTGAGTCCGATGCCTTGCGTAAGGCGATGGGTAAGAAACTGCGTGACAAGCTGGACCACATGAAGCCGAAATTCATTTCGGGCGGACAAAAGAACGGCCACGACCCGAAAGTGCTTGAGAAAATCTGGGCCGACTGGGAAAAGTTTGCATCCTATGCCTTCAACAAGTCACATGCCACTTGCTATTCGTGGGTGGCCTATCAGACGGCTTTCCTCAAGGCCAACTATCCGGCCGAATACATGGCGGCGGTCATGAGCCGAAGTTTGGCGAATATTACCGATATAACCAAACTGATGGACGAATGCAAGGCAATGGGCATCAATACATTGGGGCCGGATGTGAATGAAAGTAACCTGAAGTTCACCGTGAACAAGGAAGGCAATATCCGTTTTGGTCTTGGCGCGGTGAAAGGGGTAGGCGAGGGTGCTGTGCAGAGCATCATGGAGGAACGCGAGAAGAATGGTCCTTTCAAGGGTATATTTGATTTTGTGCAGCGTGTCAATCTGACAGCCTGCAACAAGAAGAATCTGGAATGTCTTGCTTTGGCGGGCGGGTTCGACAGCTTCCCGGAGCTGAAGCGAGAGCAGTATTTTGCCGTAAATTCCAAGAACGAGGTCTTCCTCGAAACCTTGGTGCGGTATGGTAACCGTTACCAGGCCGACCAGGCTGCGGCTGCAAACTCCTTGTTCGGCGGTGAGAATGTGGTGGATATCGCCACTCCGGAAATACCGGTAGCGGAACGTTGGAGCGACCTCGACCGTTTGAACCGGGAGCGCGATTTGGTAGGTATCTATCTGTCCGCACACCCGTTGGATGAGTATTCCGTAGTTCTGGAGCATGTTTGCAACACTCACATGGCAGAGCTGGAAGATAAGACGGCACTTGTGGGACGCGAAATAACAATGGGTGGCATCGTGACCGCCGTGCGTCGCGGTATCAGCAAAAATGGAAATCCTTACGGCATAGCCAAGATTGAAGACTATTCCGGTTCGGCAGAGCTTCCTTTCTTCGGAAATGATTGGGTGACCTATCAGGGGTATCTGGGTGAACGTACCTTCTTGTTCATCAAAGCCCGTTGCCAGCCCAAGCAATGGCGGCAGGATGAGTTGGAGCTGAAGATAACCTCCATGGAACTGTTGCCTGACGTCAAGGAGAAACTGATTGAGAAGATAACCATTCTCATTCCGCTGAGTGTGCTGAACAAGGCTTTGATAACTGAACTGGCGGAACTGACCAAGGAACGTCCGGGCAGTACGGAGCTTTATTTCAAAGTCAGAGATGAGGATAGCAAGATGACGGTCGATTTGATTTCCCGTCCCGTGAAGCTTTCCGTGGGGCGTGAACTGATTACTTATTTAAAAGAGCGTTCGGATCTTGAGTTCAGGATTAATTAGTTATCTTTGTTGGAAAACGAAGATAGGCTGCATCTCAGCATAAAAAATGAACTAGTTCATTTTGTTTTGCATTCGGTTTGCACTATCTTTGCTTCGAAAGCGAAGGTTGATAAAACGCAATTGACAGTAAATTAATAATTATAGTTGACATTTAATATTAAAAGAAATGGCTTTAGAAATTACAGACAGCAATTTTCAAGAAATCCTGGCAGAGGGAAAACCGGTAGTTATGGATTTCTGGGCACCTTGGTGCGGCCCTTGTAAGATGGTGGGACCAATCATCGATGAATTGGCTACTGAATATGAAGGAAAGGTAATCATTGGCAAATGTGACGTGGATGAGAACGGCGACGTGGCTGCCGAATATGGTATACGCAACATCCCTACAGTCTTGTTCTTCAAGAATGGAGAGCTGGTGGACAAGCAAGTAGGTTCTGCTCCGAAATCTGCTTACGTGGCCAAGATAGAAGCGATATTATAAGGTACTATTTGACGATTTACTATTTACGATTTACCCTTTCGGCATCATAGCGCAGCCAAATAGTAAATCGTAAATCGTCAAATAGTCAATAACATTAACCCTTTAAGCAATAGTAAGTATGGGAATGGAAGACGATTTTTTGCAGAATGATGTCGATGATGAAAAGACCATCGAGTACATCAAGAATTATTTGCCGCAGGAGTTGAAAGAGAAGTTCTCTGACGACGAGTTCTATTATTTTCTCGATTTGATTGACGAGTACTATTCCGAGAGCGGCATCCTTGATGCGCAGCCGGATGCGGATGGGTACATCGAGATTGATTTGGGGAAAATCGTGGACTATATTGTCAAGGAAGCCCATAAGGATGAGATGGGTGACTATGATCCGGAAGAAATCCTTTTCATCGTACAAGGTGAGATGGAATATACGGAATCTTTGGACGAAGAATAGTCTGTATCAAAAGTATAGGAAAATCGCGGATGAGCATGGCTTCATCCGCGATTTTTTGTTTTTATGTAGCCGGTGGCGTATTCAGAAAAAAGAAGATGGACGTGCCGATGAGGATGACACCCAATACGCCGTAGAACAGGCGGGCTTGTCGCCGCCCTACATTTTGTACGATAAACTGGGTGTTTCGGGCAGTAAAGAACCAGTTCCAGTCCAATATGGCTGCCAGCAAGGCGATGATGCCTGCGACGGCAAAAATCCCTTGAACGATGTATTGGCTCATGGAGAACTAAAAATTATAAATTAAAAATTAAAAAGAGGGGGGAGGGGTTATTCAAAGTCTTCCAGGGTGACTTTCCGCTCTCCGTTCTCTATTTCCTCAATGGTCACTTTGATGGTATTACCCGGCAGAAGCTCCTCTACCAGCTCCGGCCATTCTATGAAGCAGAGGGCGCCGCTGTAGAAGTAATCTTCGTACCCCATGTCATACACTTCTTCCAGCTTCTTGATGCGGTAGAAGTCAAAATGGTAAATCAGTTCGCCGGCAGTGTCGGAACGGTATTCGTTAACAATGGCGAAGGTAGGGGAGGTGATGACGTCGGAAACGCCCAATTCCTCGCAAACGGCTTTGATGAAAGTCGTCTTGCCCGCCCCCATTTTTCCATAGAGGGCGAAGACGGTATTGTCACCCATTTCAGCGATGAACTGGCGGGCGGCTTCGTGAATCTGGTCTAATGACTGAATTTTGATTTCCATTGTGTCTTTTGATTTAGCGTTGCAAATATAGCCAAAAACTTTTTCCCGTCTTGCAAATGGCATAGATAATGATGGAAAAGAATATAATGGATGCACCCGAGGGGACATTCAAGTAGAAAGAAATCATCAGCCCGCCCAGGCAACTGAGGTAACCGATGCCGATGGAAAGCCAGATGATGCGGTGGAACCGGTGCGAGAACAAGTTGGCGGTCATCTGCGGAACGGTGAGCAGTGAAATAACCAGCACGATGCCCACCATGCGCAGGCATGCCACGATGGTCAGCGCAATGAACATCATCAGTACATATTCGAATACCTGCACCGGAATACCTTGCGAGCGAGCAAACTCCCGGTCGAAAGCCACGTAGATGATGGGATGGAGATACAGCGCGAAAAACAGTATCAGCAGGACGGCGAGCCCTCCCAATAGAGCGATGTCGCTCCAGGTAATCGTGAGAATGTTGCCGAAGAGATAGGCGGACAAGTCGGGGGCGAATCCCGGCGAGAGGAAAGTGAACATGATGCCCAGTGCCATGCCCAATGTCCAGAATACGGCAATGGCAGAGTCTTCCCGCATATCCTTCCGTTTGCTGAGCCACTCTACACCGAAAGCGGACAAGACTGCAAACAAGGCTGCCGACAGAATGGGGGAAATGCCGGTATACAATCCCAGACCGATACCGCCAAAAGATGCATGCGTCAATCCGCCGCTGATGAACACTAGTCTCCGGGTAACGATGTACGTGCCTATCAGCCCGCAAGCAATGCTTGCCAGCAGACTGCCGATGAGGGCATGTTGGAAAAAAGTGTATTGCAGTAGCTCCATTTATTCAATTAAAAATTAAGAATTAAAAATTAAAAGTTGGATGTGGAGTGTTAGGAATGGGGGGTGAGACGGCGTTCGCCGATGATGAGGAACACTTCATCCTTGATGTTGTCCGGCAAGGCTATGCCACGCAGTTGCAGGCTGCGTACCCATCCGGCTACGTCCGTGTCTTGCATGGTGTAGAACACGTCGCGGAACTCGTCTTCCTGCTCGGGAGTATAGGCATCGGGAGCGGTGCCGATGTATTTGTCCAGTTCCTCGTCATCGTAATATTCAATTTGTTTGCTGACGGCTGCCAGTAAGCTGTCACGTTCGCAGATTTCATGCTGTCCGCAGCATTCGGAATTCACTTCCTGCACTTCGGGCATGGCGTCCAGTTCGCCGCGGTCTATCTTCTTCTGCAGTTTCCGGTTGCGTATAATTCCGGCTGTGGCTGCCACGAGGGCAAGGACAATCAGGCTAATAATCAATATCCACATGGGCTTCCTTTTCTTGAAAAACATGTTCCATTAATAGAACGGACAAAGATACACATTGTTTTGTACACGACAAAATAATGAGTCAGATTGCAGGTAGGCAGATTACTTCCACCCGACGCAGGCATTACTTGCCTGGAACGCAGTATAAAACTACTTTGGATGCATCCTAATCTTAGAATGTATCCTTTATTCCTAAGAATAAAGGTTATATTCTTAAGAATAAAGGCTGTATTTCTAAGAATAAAAGCTTTATTCTAAGATTGCATTGCATCTTGGCAGACTTTAAATCCCGCCTTTTGCAAGTCTTCCCAGTAAGCAGGGTAAGATTTGGTAACGACCTGTGGTTCATTTATCCGTATTTGGGGCAGTACAAGGCAGGCGGGGGCAAATGCCATGGCCATACGGTGGTCTTCGTAGGTGGCGATGACGGGGTCAGCGTCTGCCGGGCAGCGTTCGCCATCCCACAACAAGATGCTGTCTTGCTCGGAGCGCACGACGTAACCCAGTTTGCGCAGTTCCGTAATGAGGGCGGTGATACGGTCGGTCTCCTTTATTTTAAGGCTTTGCAGTCCGGTGAAGCGGAAAGGGATGTCCATCAGGCAGCAGGTGACGACAAAGGTCTGCGCCAGGTCCGGGATGTCCACCATGTCTTCGTCGAGACGGGTGGCGGGAGTACCCTTACGGATCAGTTTTACTCCCCGGTCTGTATATTCGGTATGGACGCCGAGGCGGGCAAAGACTTCCGCGCCGCGGCTGTCGCCTTGATAGCTGTGGGCGAAGAGACCGAGCAGTCCGATTTCTGCCGTGTGCGCTTCTTCCTTCGTGCTGTCTTCACTTTCTTTCGCGCTACTTCTGTCTCCCCCTTTCATTTTTATTTTTTCATTTTTAATTCCTTCTATTGCCATCATCTGATACCAGTAAGAGGCGGCGCTCCAATCGCTTTCCACGGTGAAAGGAGTATCTGTGTATCCGCCGGGGCTGACGGTGATACAATCTTTGGAGGCCCAGTCGGCTTGGGCACCGAAGTCGCGCATCAGTTGCAGGGTCAGGTTGATGTAAGGGCGGGAGATGATGTCGCCCGTTAGGTGCAGGCGTAATCCTTGGGGGAGTACGGCGCCAATCATCAGCAGGGCGGATATATATTGGGAACTTACATTTCCGGCAAGGGATATTTCTTCGCCTTTCAATGCTGTGCCGGTGATGCGTAGTGGGGGGAAACCTTCGTTCCCGACGTATTCAATCTGAGCACCGAGTTCGCGCAAGGCGTCTACCAGTATGCGGATGGGGCGTTGCTGCATGCGTTGTGTACCGGTGATGATGCGGGTGCCCGGAGTTACACTGAGGTAGGCGGTGAGGAAACGCATGGCGGTGCCGGCGGCAAGGATATCTATATGTCCGGGATTTCCGTCGAGGGCGCGGGTCATCACCATGGTGTCGTCACAATCGCTCAGATTGCGGGGCAGGATATTGCCATGGGCAAGGGAGTGGAGGATGAGGGCGCGGTTGCTGATGCTTTTGGATGCCGGGAGTTGTATGGCGGCATGCAGGGCGATAGGGGCAGAAATGGTATATCGCATGGTCGTATTTGTTAAGTTACGGTGGTAAGGAGTTTTTTTATTGTCACTGCAAAAGTAGGATAAATCTTTGGGAAATGGAAAAAAGGAAACTTGTTTCTGTGGTTTCAATCTTTCGTTTATCTTTGCGGAGGTAAGTCCTGCTATCGGGACGGATAGATATAATTAAGCATCATTCTTATGGAAATAGATTTAACCACCCCCGCCTTGCTGTTTTCGGCCATATCGCTGATTATGCTGGCCTATACCAACCGTTTCTTGTCCTATGCCCAACTGGTGCGCACCTTGAAGGAACAGTACATGGAGAACCCGTCTTCGGTGAAGGCGGCGCAGATTGCCAACCTGAGGAAGCGGCTCTACCTGACGCGTGCCATGCAGGTGGCGGGCATCGGCAGCCTGCTGCTGTGCGTGGTCAGCATGTTCTTTGTCTATATCCGTCTCCATCTGCTTTCGGCCTATATCTTCGGTTTGGCGCTGATATTGCTGATTATTTCGCTGGCCATATCGGTGTACGAAATATATATATCGGTGAAGTCTTTGGAGATACATCTCAACGATATGCACGAGTAGAGGCTCTACGGGATGATGTTCCGTACGGGGAGTTCCAGTTCTCCCCAGTCAATCATGGCATTGAACAGCCTGACAGTAGAGAATGAAGGCAAGTCTTCCGGTCTGATATCTTTTTCCTGCAAGATTCCTTCTTCCAGCAAGGCTGCCCGTTTGGTCCCTTTCAGCAGGGGATGTGCCGGCGTGTACCAGTGGGTACCGTCGGAAAGGGCGATGTTGGCGATGGAGGTGTCTGTCAGCAGGCCTTGTTTCACAATCAGAATGTCGTCGCATGCGCCGCGCAGGGCAAAGAGGCAGTTCAGCGGTTCGCGTCCGGCGCTTTTGTAGGTGTAGTCGATGGTATCGGCCTGCATCAGTGCCAGCGAATGCACGTGCCGCACGGCGTAGGGGGAGTAGCTGAGGTCTTCAATACCTTTTTCACCATACACTACGCGTGCCTTGACGATGCCCGCCCCGGTGATGCCTGCTCCACAGCCGGGAGACGACAGATAATCGGACAGTTGCAGCGGTGTGCTTTCCGGCCAGAAGTGGGCGCGGGTATCGTTCAGCCTTCGGTTGTGGCGGGAAAGGTTGCAGACCCTTCCGTGGTCGATGCGTATGGTCTCAATAAATAGGCACATATATTTTCTGTATTACTTCGTTGTATTCGCTTTCCCACCGGCTTTTGGCGGTGATGCCGCCTCCTGCCTTGAAGTGGAGCTGGCCGTTTTCCTGCTCGATGAAGCGTATCATGACAGCGCTGTCCAGCTGTCCGTCGGCATAATGCCCCATGATGCCGGTGTAGAAGCCCCGGCGGTAGTCTTCGGCCTGGGCGATGATTTCTACGGTTTTGGGCTTGGGGGCGCCGGTGATGGAGCCGGCAGGAAGCAGGCAGAAGATGATGTCGCCCAGGTGTGCGGTGTAGTCTTCGGGCAGGGTGCCGCATATCTCGGAGCTGGTCTGGAGGATGGGGCCCTTATTGGTTTGCAGGCGGTCTATATATCGGTAGGAGGTCACTTCGACGTGTTCCGAAACCATGCTGAGGTCGTTGCGTATCAGGTCGACGATGGTGGCGTGCTCGGCTGCCTCTTTGGTGTCCTGCATCAAGAGCTGTTCCGCATCGGGCAGGGTGGCGTCGATGGTGCCTTTCATGGGGAAGGACTTTATCTTGCCCTTCTCTATACGGACAAAGATTTCGGGGGAGAAGCAGACGAACCGGTCTTTCAGCCACAGCTTGTACAAGGCTTCGGAGTGGAGGAATATTTCTTCCAGTGTCAGATTGGTGGTGACGGGTACCCGGCAAGTGAGGTTCGTCAGGTAGCTGTTGCCTGCCAGCAGGTTTTGCTTCACGAGGTCGAACGAATGTCTGTATGCGGCGGGGGAAGGGGGAGTGATGTCCCACTGGATAGGGCCGGCGCATCGGGCGGCTGTGCTTCTGGCAAGGGCTGTTGCAGCTGTCTCCGTGTTGCCTGCCTTCGGGAATTGGAAAAGGCAGGTGGCGGGGTCTATCCGGTCGAGGGGCTCAATGTGCGACTGCTCTTGCGCGTAGTCTACGATGAAGAGGAAGGGCACATTGGCTCCGGCCAGTGCGTTCATGCGGGCGATGGCTTCTGTCCGGCTGTACGTCTTCATGCGTCAATAGACTGCGGAGGCTATCACCTGGATTACCAGAATGAGGAATACCATGGCAATGGGATATACCGTGGCATAGGCCACGCTCGGTATGTTGCTGTCTGTCATGGAGTCGGCGGCGGCAAGGCCGGGCGTACTGGTCATACCGCCGGTGATGGTGCCCAGCAGGTCGAGAATGTTTATCTTGAATACGAATAGCCCGACGATGACGGCCACCAGCATGGGTACCAGTGTGATGGCGGCACCTACGCCGAACAAGAGCCAGCCGCTCTCCTGGAAGGTAGCTACCAGATTCCGTCCTGCCGAGGTGCCTACTTCGGCCAGGAAGAGGAGCAATCCCAGCTGGCGCAGCAGTTGGTTGGCAGGGCCGGACATGGACCACAGAATGGGGCCGGTCTTTCCGATGGCGCTGAGCAGGAGGGCCACCATGAGGATGCCTCCCGTCAGTCCCGGCGAGAACGACAGACTGTCCGAGAAGGAGATGTTCAGCTTGCCGAAGAGCACGCCCAGCACGATGCCCAGGGCGATGGGAAAGAAGTCGGTGTCGGACAGCTGCTTGTTGTCATTGCCCAGCAGGCGTGCCACGCCTTTGATGCCGTCTTTCTCGCCCACCACCATCAGCTTGTCGCCGAACTTCAGCGCCAGGTCGGGCGAGGGGGAGAGGTCGATACCGCTTCGGCGGACGCGGGTGACGGTACAGCCGAAGTTCTTCATCAGGTTGAGGTCGCCCAGCTGTTTGTTTATCATATCCTTCTTGGTGAGCAGCAGGGATTCAATCTCCTGCATGTCTACGAGTGGCAGTTCGCCTTCTTCGCGCTGGCCCACGAGGACGGCAAGCTGGTTCAAGGCATCTTCGCTGCCCACGGCTTGTATGCAGTCTCCCTCGTGCAGGATGGTCTGGGCGGTGGGGATGGCTATCTGCTCATTGTGCTTATGGCGCGAGATGACGGCACCGGTCATGGCGCGCGCATTGATTTGCATCAGGCTGCGGCCGAAGACGGTGGGGTTGGTCACGCGGAACAGGCAGGTTGTCAGTTCCGGGAACTGGCTGCGGCGTTCCTTCTCCAACCGGCGCGCCTCCTTGTCGAGGTCGATGCGCATGATACGGGGCAGCAGCTTGACGAAGAGAATCACGCCGATAACGCCGAAAGGATAGGCAATACCGTAAGCGATGGATGCCAGTGGGGAATGGGTGCTGTCAATGGCTACGGCAAGTCCCGGTGTACTGGTCAGGGCGCCGGCTATGAGGCCCACCACGCTGGGGGTGTCTATGTCGAAGGCGTACTTCAATCCTACGGCTGTGAGGGCGGCGGAGCAGATGATGAGCAGGGTGATGATGATAAGCGTCTTGCCCTTGCTCCGGAAGGAGTCGAAAAATCCGGGACCGGCCTGGATGCCGATGGTGAAGATGAAGAGCACCAGTCCGAAGTTTCCTAACTCTTTGGGGATGATGACACCGAAGTGTCCGAACAGTAGGGCAATGAAGATGACGGCGGAGACGTCCAGCGAAAGCCCTTTAATCTTGATTCTTCCCAACATGAAGCCTAAAGCCACAATGAGAAAGAGCGCGAAATAGGAGGAGTTTAACAAGTCAGCAAACATAATCAGTTAAAGAGTTAGGAGTTTATGTCACAAAGATAGTGCAAAAAAGTGAGATAGAAAAAGTATTGCTTCCTTGTGGCATATAAAAAAAGATGATGTGCCATCAACCGTTTTGACACATCATCTTAATATATATATCGGCCTATATGACCGGTATTCCTGCGTGGGGCAGGGCGGTACTTATTTTTTGAGTTCCTTCAGCAGCTCCTCTACGGCAGCTTTCAGCTGTGTGTCTTCTCCCTTCACGATGGTCTCGGGCGAATTGGCTACTTTGATGTCCGGCTCCAGTTGCGAGTTCTCCAGATAGCTGCCGTCCGGCAGGCGATAACCGACGACGGGGATGCCGAACACGAGCGACGGGTCTTGCAGGCGCTCCCACGACACGCTGGTCATGGTTCCCGGCACGGGCATACCTACCAGCTTGCCGATGCCGCGGTGGCTGTATACCCACGGTGTGCCGTGCGCATTGGAGTAGTTGGCCTCGCACATCACCATGATGGATGGCTTGTTCCAACGGCGGCTGGGCATGTCGCACGCCTCGCGGCCGCGCACCACCTGGGTGAAGTATTTCTGTCCGCTGAAAAGTATCTCTATATCCTCGTGCAAGCGTCCGCCGCCATTGAAACGGGTGTCGATGACGATACCTTCGCGGTTGTTGTATTTTCCCAGGATGTCCGAGTAGACGGAACGGAAACTGTCGTCTCCCATAGACTCGATGTGCACGTAACCCAATCGGCCACCCGACCATCGGTCAACGTCTGCCGCACGCTGTTTCACCCAGCGGCTGTAGAGTAAATCGCTGAACGCACCGTTCGTAATGGGGATAATGACCTCTTCCCAGTGCTCCTTGGTCTGCGGGTCGAAGAGAGAAACAAGTGTTTTCTTCCGTGCCTTGTTGTTGAGCAGCGTGTAATAGTCCGCATCGGGGGTGATTTCCACGCCGTCTATCTTTTCGATGACTGTGCCGGCTTTCACCCGGGTGTTGGCTGTGTCGAAGGGGCCTTTCTCCACTACTTCGGCAATGAGCATGCCCTTGCCCGTGTAGTTCCAGTCGAAGAACAGTCCCAGGCTGGCAGTAGGTTCGGATTGCCCTTTGGGATAGAAACGGCCGCCGGTGTGAGATACGTTCAGCTCGCCCAGCCATTCGCTCAGCAGTTCGGCAAAGTCATAATTGTTGTCGATATGGGGCAGGAAGCGGCGATAGGCGGCGGTCATCTTGTCCCAGTCCACTCCGTGCATATTGGTATTGTAGAATCGCTTCTGCTGTTGGCGGTACACGTGGTCGAACATGTATTCGCGCTCCGCAGCCAGGTCCATCTTGGCATCTACCTGGAAGGTGATGGGGGTCAGCGCGTCGGATGAAGTGTCCATTTTCTGCATCTTGTGGCTACCCAGCAGGAAGAGGCTCTTGCCGTCCTTGTCCAGCTGCATGTCTGCCCATCCGGCATCCATCTTGTGCAGCAGGCGGGTCTCTTTCTTGCGCAGATTCATCTTCCAGAGGTCGTAGCCGCCTTCGAAGGCTGCCAGGTAGTAGAGTGTCTCGCCATCCTTGGAGATGATGGTGCTGCCCATGTCGGAAGAATTCGGGGTGAGGCGCACCACACGGTCTTCGATGCCTCGCAGCTCGACGACGATGTCTTTCGGCTGGTCATCTTTTTCGTCAGTATTGCTGTCTTTCTTGTCGTCTTTCTTCTTTTTATCCTTGTTTTTGTCTTGGGGGGTGTCTTTTCCGGCAGACTTTTTCTGTTCCTTCTCCAGCTCCTTGCGCAGTTCGTAGTCTTCCTTGCTCAGGCAGTATTTGTCGTAGGCGTCTTGGTTGAGGAAGACGAGCATGGCGTCGTTCAGCGAGCCCCATGAGGCGTGGGCACGCATGCCGTAGCGTTCGGTGGTGAAGAGGATGGCGTTGCCGTCCAGCGCAAAGCGGGGATAGCCGCTCATGTAGCCGCTATTGGTGAGGTTGATGATGTCTTTGCCTCCCTCTGCGCTGACCAGGCCGATGTCGGAGTAGGGGTCGTGCTTGTTGCCGGTGAACTCAAGTGTAAACCACTTGCCGTCCGGTGACCATGCGTAGTCAAATCCTCCGCCGGTGCTGTACCAGGTGGAGCCGTCCGTAATCTGGCGCACCTTCTTCGTCTCCAGATTGAGCACCATCAGCCGGATGCGGTCTTCGATAAAGGCGAGTTCCTTGCCGTCGGGCGAGAATTGCGGATAGGCACGTTCCACGGTGGTGGAGGGCAGCAGCACTTCTTCTTCAATCAGCGTGGCGTTCGGGAAGTTAGGGTCTTCCTTGCGGGCTATCTTGGCAAGGTAGAGCTGCCAGTTGCCACCTCGCTCGCTGGCGTAGGCCAGGGTGCGGTTGTCCGGCGCAAAAGAGAGGCCCGCTTCGCGTGCCGGTGTGTGCGTCACCTGCTTGGTAGTGGCATAGTCTGCCGAAGTGACAAAAACTTCGCCGCGCAGCGTGAAGGCAATCTGCTTTCCGTCCGGGGACACAACGGCAGAAGTGGCTCCGTCGGAAGACTGCAGGTTGGCGAATTGCGGCTGGTCATCGCGCACAATCTCTATAGCGACTTTCTTCGGGGTGGCATCCGGCTGCTGGGTATAGATTTCGCCGTCGTAACCGTAGCACAACGTCCCGCCGTCACTCATGGAGAGGAAGCGCACGGGATGTGTCTTGAAGCTGGTGATGGGCTTCACCTCTCGGGGCTGTGCCAGCGGGAAGGCATACACGTTGAATGAGCCGCCGTTTCTCTCACTCAGAAAGTAAACCGTTCTTCCATCGGGTGACAACACCGGGTTGCGGTCTTCGCCCGCGCGGTCGGTGAGGTTGGTATGGATACCCGTCTTTGCATCATACAGCCAGATGTCGCGGGTGATGGAGGAGGTGTGGTGCTTTCTCCATTCATCTTCAAATCCCTTGCGGTCTTGGTAGAGGAACTGCTGGCCCGCCTTGTCGAAGCAGACCGCTTCGGCAGGGGTGCCCAGCACTTGCTCCGTACGCCCTCCCGTTGCAGGTACTTTGTAAAGCTCGGTCATGGCCGAAGTGGGGAAAAGAGCGCTGCTTGCCGGGTCCTGGATGGAGGCGGAAAACAAGATATACTTTCCGTCCGGAGTGAATGTGGAGGGTATCTCACCGGTGGAGTGGGTAGTGAGCCGTTGGGCGGTTCCGCCGTCTGCCGGCATCACGAATACGTCGAAGTTGCCGTATCTGTCGCTGGCAAAGGCAATCTGTTTGCCGTCCGGTGACCATATGGGGGTACATTCGTAGCTCTCTTGGGTAGTAAGCTGTGTGGCGGTTCCACCTTTGGCGGGCACCTTGTAGATGTCTCCTTTGTAGCAGAATGCGATTTCCGTACCGTCGGGAGAGATTTGCACATCGCGCATCCAGAGCGGCGTGGCGGCATGTCCGGCAATGGCAGTAAGGCCTAGTGCAAGGATTGCAAGGGTTTTCTTCATAAGTGTGTGGGTTGATGTTAATTATAGAATGTTTATAAACGTCATGATGCTGTCCACAAGGCAAGGAGCGAGGTACGTCATTTCATACCTCGTGCCTTGTATATCTGCTCCTTGGCATTGTTGATGCTTTGGAACTTCTCTTCTGCGGCTTTCTTGATGTCTTCGCCCAGTGTTGCCACCCGGTCGGGATGGTGTTTCAAGGCTAGGCGGCGGTAAGCGGCACGCACTTCGTCATTGGTGGCAGTGGGTTCAAGTTCAAGTACTTTGTAGGCCTCGTTCAGTGAGCTACCGCCCAGGTTGAGCATGGATTCCACTTCCTTGACGGATAGTCCCATGTACATGGCCACTTCTTTCAAGGCTTCTATCTCTTCGTTGCAGACGTGTCCGTCGCTTTTGGCAATTTCTACCAAGAATACCAGCAGTTGCAAGCGTTCCTCGTATGTCAGGTTGGCGGCAATCTGCGTTCCGCAGTCACGGATGGTGTTTTTAAATGCCAGTGGGTTTTGTCTGTCCATCTGCTTGCGCTGTTCGAAGAGGTTGAGTAATATCCGTTCTCCCTCGCCCACGGCAGCCTCACCGAATGTGCTTCTCAGAAAGCGGCGGACGAATTCCATTTCACTATGCATGATGCGCCCGTCTGCACGGATAATGTACGAAGCCATCACGAGCATGGAGAAGAGGAAACTGTTCCGTTGCCCGGTATAGGTAGTGCCGTGCGTTGGTTCTTCTCCATAATAACTGCCTGCGTCACTTGAATCGGTGTCGAACAGTGAACCGAATACAAAACCTGCCAAGGCTCCCAGCGGTCCTCCGGCCATGAAGCCGATGATGCCGCCTATCCATTTAGCTGCTCCCATAATTTTTCTTGTTTAAAGTGCAAAAATAGAGATTTCTTACGAGAATTCCAGTAATTTGATGAGCTATTCCCGCTGAAGCGAATAGGCACCGTCTTCTTTTTGTACATATTCAGCATATTTATGGCAGCAAGTCTGTCATTAAGAAATACTATAAAAATTAAGGAGTTAAGTCTTAGACTTAACTCCTTAATGCTCAACAGTCGGGATGACAAGATTCGAACTTGCGACCACACGCCCCCCAGACTTCGCGAGAGATAAACTGATAACGGCTGATTATCAATTGTATATACTCTATTGCATCTCTTTCGGTTTACACTATGGTTTACCTATAGTATAATGCTGCTTGTTAATACTAAATCTTTATTTGGAATTATTGCTAATTAGTTAATTCCTATATGTCTAATTCTCATTTGCAAAAATAATACTTTTATTATGTAGCTAACACTTGAAAAGGGACCCGGAACAACATTTAAAAAGTGCCCCAC
>NZ_QTNB01000015.1:0-76584 GCF_003603395.1 Bacteroides sp. AM44-19
CTGATATCGGTTATAAAAAGAAAAAGCGTCTAGCTAAATCAGGAAAAGACATAAAGGTACTAATTATTTTTCTTGCCACAAGGATTTTACTTTCTTTCCACTGCCGTATTCTTTTCTTTCCACAGCTGTGGAAAGAAAAGAATACGGCAGTGGAAAGATTAGCATTTAGGATAGAAAAGGATAACTCCCAATGAGTCTGTCCTTAGTTCTTGGCAGGCAAAGAAACAGAAGCCTCCAATATCGGGGAGACAGACTCCCAAACCTGAGCATCGATACTCTGCATTCCTTGCACAGAAGGATGCCCCCATTGTTTATCAATGTCGTGCAAACGAATATTCTCGATGCCATAGTGCCGGCAAATTTCATCCATGGAATCAGTTACCTCTTCGGATAATTCTGAATTGGTAATATTATAAATCCTGGCCGCAGGATAGAGCTGCTTGAGAGATGCAAGCAGATAGCAAAAGGCAGGACGGAAGCTATACAAATCGGCTTTCGTCCAGCCATCATATTGGTATGCGCCAATGGGAGCACCTGCCCAACTGTCATTGGTACCGCCAAAAACAAGGATTATGTCGGGGGTGCCGAGGTTGTGAATACGGGTGATAAAAGAACGGTCGGAGTAATCGGCTTTCTCGTAACCGGTATGACAGACGGTGGAGCCGGAATAGGAATTGTTGCGTTCCAACTGAAAGCCGTGCTCATGGATGAAACGGTACCACCAGGTTTCCTCCACCTTTGTCACATCATTCTCTTTCTTTTCGCCGGGAACTCCATACCAGCAGAGATTGGCGGCAGGAGAGACATGACCGTAAAAAGTGGAATAGGAATCGCCAAGAATAGAAACTTTCTTTTGAGCAAACACCCCTGATATAAGGGTCAGGGAAAAAACAACCAGAAAAAACAAGGATTTGCAGTTCATAATAGATAGATTTTTATGTCGTATGCCGCAAAGTTATAAAGTTTGTCCCGGTTTGACGGCAAGAAACCGTAGTTTTTTTGCCATAGCCCGCTTATATGAAAGCCCCTCTACCATCGGATTCCCACAAAAAAAGGAAATGCCGGATTGATAGAGGGGCGAGAGAATGAAGATGAGAAAGAGTATATTTTACTCCCGCCCTCCACCAAGGGCTTGATAGAGGTTGATGATACCTTGTATTTCATCAAAGCGGTCGGCTACCTGTGTCAGTTGGGCAGAGAGTAGCCCCTGCTGGGCAGTGAGCACTTCCAAATAGGTGGAAGTGCCGTGTTGCATCAGTAACCGGGTGCTGCGGACGGTAGTTTCCAGTGAAGTTATCTGCCTTGCGCGGAGCTCCGTCTTTCCACGGGCTACCTGCACTTGGGTCAGAGCATTGTTCACTTCGCTACCGGCATTGAGCAAAGCTTGCTGAAAAGCGAGCCTGGCTTCTTCCTGCTGTGCTTTGGCTATCTTGAGCTGTGCCACGTTCAGCCCTTTGTTGAACAAGGGTTGTGTCAGCGAGCCGATGGCGGAGAAGAGTAGTTTTCCTGGATTGACAATCATGCTTCCTGCCGAGTTGGTCCAGCCAGCTGTACCGCTCAAGGTGATGGAGGGGTAGAAAGCAGAACGGGCGGCATTGGTGCTGTAGAAAGCGGATGCCAGCGAGAGTTCGGCACTTTTCACATCGGGACGGCGGGAAAGCAGTTGCAGAGGTACGCCCACCGCAAGTTCCTGCGGGAACTCCTGCCCCGCCAACCGGCCACGCTCAATGGTGCCCGGAACATCGTCCAACAGAATGGAGAGACTGTTCTCCACTTCCTTTACCTGCTGCCGGAGGTCGAGCAGCGAAGCTTCCACCTGACGACAGTTGGCTTCGGATTGCGAGACACTCGCCTCGTTCGTCATGCCTGCAGCCATCATGGCTCGCATGGTGCGTACACTTTCGCGCCAACTGGCGGCTGTTTCTTCGGAAATGCGGTATTGCTCGTCGAGCATCAGCAAGGTGTAGTACAGATTGGCCACATTAGCTATCAGCGAAGTGCTGACGGCTTGTTCGTACTCCAAGCTTTGAAGGTAGAGCGCTTTGGAACGGCGTTTGGCATTGGTCAACTTACCAAAAATATCGACTTCCCAACTTGCCGAGGCAATGCCGGAATAGGTCCACGAGCCTTTGGAATTGTCGAAACTGCTGACGCCACCCTGCGGAGTGAGCATAAACGAAGGCAGGTACGAAAGTTTGGCCGACATCAGCGTGGCTTCCGCCTCCTTGATACGTTGCCGGGCGGAAAGCAGGTCGGTGTTGCCTTGCAAGGCTTGCTCGATGAGCGACTGTAATTGCGGGTCCGTAAAAAGCTCGCGCCAGGAAAGGGAAGCGATGGAGGCAGTGTCTGATGCCACAAACAGACTCAGGCTATCCAGACTTTGCCCATCCAAATCGTGTCCATAAAGTCCATCGGTCGTGATGTCCTCCGGGCGCTGGTATTTGGTATAGATGCCGCAACTGGTCAGTACCAAGCCGACGACAGCTAATAATATGAATTGTTTCTTCATTATTTTTTTATGTTAGTTACGCGATAATGTACTAATGTGATTCTTCTATCTCCTTCCGGCTTACTTTCATCTCTTCCTCAATCTGCCAGTCGCTCGTCGGGACGGATTGGGCAGGACGAAGCCGCTCCTGCAACCACTGGAAACTGATGAACAAGACAGGAACAATGAACAGCAGCGCCAATGTGCCGATGAACATACCACCGACAACACCCGTACCCAATGAACGGTTACCGTTGGCTCCGACACCCGTGGCAACCACCAAGGGGAAAAGGCCGAAAATCATCGTCAGTACCGTCATCAGGATGGGACGGAAACGCGCCTTTGCCGCACTGACGGCAGAAGCAATCAGCCCCATTCCCGCTTTACGGCGCTCGGCGGCATACTCCGTCAACAGAATAGCAGTCTTTGCCAACAGACCTATCAGCATGATAAGTCCCGTCTGCAAATAGATATTATTCTCCAACCCGGCTATCCTGGCAAAAAGGAACGACCCCATCAGGCCCGCAGGAACGGCCAGGATAACGGCAAACGGAATCAGAAAGCTCTCGTAAAGCGCACTCAGAATCAAGTAAATCATCAAGATACAGATACCGAAGATGATGACTGTAGTACCACTCTGCTGGCTTTCCTCGCGGGTGATGCCACCAAAGTCATAGCCATATCCCTTCGGCAAGGCTATCTCCGCCGTTTCTTGTACGGCACGGATGGCGTCACCGGTACTGTATCCCTCAGCAGGCATGGCATTCACGGCAATGGAGTTGAACATGTTGAAGCGGCTCAAGGACTCGGCACCGTAGGAACGGGTCAGCGTAACGAACTGGCTCAACGGAGCCATCTCACCGTTGGACATGCGCACAAAGGCATTGTTCAGTGAAGCCTCATCCAAACGGAACTTCGGGTCGGCCTGAATCATTACCTTGTAAACTTTGGAGAAACGGTTGAAGTTGGAGACATATTGCCCGCCATAATAGCCCGACAGTGTGGACAACACCTGGTCGGGAGTAATCCCGGCACGTTTGCACTTGGAAGCATCCACCTCGACGGTCCACTGCGGATAGCGTACATCGAACGTGGAGTATGCCATCGAAATTTCCGGACGCTGGTTCAGTGCCGCCAGATACTGCTGGGTGGTCTGGAAGAAGGTGTTCATATCCCCTCCCTGCTTGTCCTGCACATTCAAGTCCAGCGCATTACCCATACCATAGCCCGGAATCATACCCGGAGCAATGGCAAAGACTGTAGCATCCTTAATATCCGCCGTGCGAGCGTATATCTGGTTGACGACTGCCTGCACCTGGTCTTCCTTTGCCGTACGCTCGTCCCAAGGTTTCAGCTTCACGATAATCATACCGAAAGAATTTCCCTGCCCGGACAGCAGACCATAACCGGCAACTTTCTGCAAGTGCAATTTCTGAGGAAGGTCTTCCAGACGCTTCTCCACGCGGTCTATAATGTCATTTGTCGTCTTGAGCGAGCTACCCGGAGCGGTGCTAACGTTGACAAACAACGTTCCTTGGTCCTCGTCGGGCACCAGTCCGGTCTTGGTGGTATTCATCAGGAATACCAGCAGCACCACCGAAAGTGCCAGCAACGACCATCCCAGCCAGCGGCGCTTGATGAACAGCAACACTATCTTCTTATACTTCTCGACCACCGCCTCGAAAGCCGTGTTGAATGCCTTGCGGAAGCGCGAAGCAAAATTATTCTTCTCCGTTCCGTCCTCATTGATATAAGGCTTCAGCAGCAAGGCACAAAGTGCGGGACTGAGTGTCAACGCATTAATCGCCGAAATACCAACGGCCACCGCCATCGTCAACCCAAACTGGGTATAGAACGTACCGGAAGTCCCTCCCATGAACGATACCGGAATAAACACCGCCATAAACACCAGTGAAGAAGTGATAACCGCGTTGCTGATGCCCTTCATCGCATCGATACTTGCCATATAGGAGGACTTATAGCCCACATCAAACCGTGCCTGCACCGCCTCCACCACGACAATGGCGTCATCCACCACCGTACCAATCACCAATACCAGCGCAAACAGCGTAATCAGGTTGATACTGAATCCGGCAACGGACATGAAAGCAAACGTACCAATCAGTGAAACAACGATACCTACCAGCGGAATCAGCGTAGAGCGGATGTCTTGCAAAAAGACATAAACCACCAGGATAACCAGGATAATAGCCTCAATCAGCGTTTTCACCACTTCGTGGATAGAGGCGAAGAGGAAATCGTTGCTGGACATCATCTGGGTAAGCTCCACGCCTTTCGGCAAGTCCTTGCGTGCTTCTTCAAGGAGCCGGTCAATCTGCCGGTTCACTTCCGTGGCATTGGAGCCCGCGGTCTGGAACACCATGCAGGAGATACCGGGATGTCCATCCATGGTACCTTTGTAGGCATAACTGTCCTTACCCAGCTCTATATCGGCGATGTCCTTCAGTTTCAGCACCTCGCCGTCTTCGGTAGAACGGATGACGATGTCGCCGAACTCCTCAGGAGTAATGAGGCGTCCCGTATATTTCATGGTATATTGATACGTCTCATCCGAGTTCTCACCAAACGACCCGGTGGCCGATTCGATATTCTGCTCTGCCAGCACAGCCGTCACATCCGAAGGTATCAGCTTGTACTGCGCCATGACATCCGGTTTCATCCAGATACGCATGCTGTAGTCACCACCCATAATCATCATATCGCCCACACCGGAGATACGGAGAATCTGCGGCTTCAGGTTGATACTGATATAGTTGGCAAGAAAGTTCTCGTCATAGCTGTCATCAGGGCTATATAAAGAGAACATCTGTAAGATACTGGTCTGCCGCTTGCTGGTGGTGACACCCACCTGGGTTACTTCGGCAGGAAGCTGCCCCGTAGCTTTGGACACACGGTTCTGCACATTGACCGCCGCCATGTCCGGGTCTGTACCCTGCTTGAAGTAAACAGTAATGGAAACCGACCCTGCATTGCTGGCGGTAGAAGTCATGTAAGTCATGTCCTCCACACCGTTGATGGCCTCTTCCAACGGAGCGATAACACTTTTCTGAAGGGTTTCCGCACTGGCACCATAGTAAGTGGTGCTCACCATGATGGTGGGCGGCGCAATGTCGGGATATTGCTCAACGGGCAAGGTGAACAATCCGATGATGCCCAGAATGACAATCGTAATGGAGATGACTGCCGAAAAAACGGGGCGTTCTATAAAAGTTCTGAGGTTCATATTCTATCGGTTAAAAATTATCATTCATTCGTTTTGGGTTGGACGGAGGTACCTTCACGCAGCAAACCCACGCCTTCGGCCACAATTGTGTCCCCCACTTTCAAGCCACTCTCTACGATATATTCCTGACCTCCATTCACACGGGTCACTTGCACGGGAACTGATTGCGCCTTGCCGTCAACTACCTTATATACATAGACCTTGTCCTGTACTTCGTAAGTGGCACTCTGGGGAACAACGATGCAGTTCTCTTTCCGTACCGGGATGATGACGTTGCCCGAACCGCCACTGGTCAGCAATCCCTCTTTATTGGGGAACACGGCACGCAGACTGACTGTACCCGTAGAGGTATCAATTACACCACTGATAGTTTCTATCTTACCTTCTTGCGGATAGACAGAACGGTCATTGAGCTGTAATTCGATAGAGTCCATCTCTGCCAGCGCCTTATCCTTGGAGCCGTAGCGGCGGGTGAGGTCAAGCAACTGATTCTCTGTCATGGAGAAATAGACATACATATTAGAATTATCGGATACGGTCGTCAGTGGTTTGGGCAAACTGGCGCTGACCAACGTCCCCACCCTATAAGGGAGCGTACCTACCATTCCATCTGCCGGACTCTTCACTTCTGTATAAGAGAGGTTATTGGCGGCATTCACCTGCTGCGCCTCGGCTTGGGCCAACTGGGCTTTCGCTGTCAGCAGGCTGTTGTAGGAAGTCTTTAAGTCAAACTCGGAAATCACCTTCTGGGCATAAAGCTCCTTCTTGCTGTCATATGTCAGTTGCGAAGTGGCCACGCCGGCACGGGCAGCTTCCACATTGGCTTCTGCTGTGCGCAAGGCTGCCAGATAGGGCACCTGGTCGATAATAAACAAGACTTGCCCCCGACGCACGGTCTGTCCTTCCTCCACACAAAGTTTGGTGAGTGTACCGGACACCTGCGGATAGATGTCAATGTCCTGCCGTCCGCGGATGGCTGCGGAATAAATTGTCTGCAGTTCTTTGTCGGTAGTCGAAATAGTCATCACCTGATATTCCGACTGGGGTTGCACGACAGGCGCGCTGCCGCAGGCTGCCAGTGTTGCACTACAGATGACGGTCATCATCTGTTTCATCATACTCTTTTTTGTTATCATACTTTTTATCTTAAAAAAATAATACGTCGGCTTTCTCTTTCATTTTTTAAGCCGGCAGCAAAGGTATGCCGTTTTTGAACAACCATTTGTTTCATTGAAGGTACACGACTGTTCATTTTCGGAACATGCCATTTAACAATCCAAAAAGAACTCGTACCTTTGTAACCGCAAATCATAAGCAATCTAACATATGAACCCATTACTGACTACCAAACAAGAAACGTTCAGAGCCGGAACAGACAAGCTGGAATTCTTCCGGGAACGTCTTCTGAAAATGAACAATGGAGCACTGATGTTCTGCACCCGTGGAGAAGCAAATATCACAATAGATTTAAGAAAATATCATATTGTACCCAATACGCACATTACGCTGCTTCCAAGTTCCATTATTTCACTGACAAGTGCGAGTAAAGATTTCCTGGTGGACTTCTTTGCCTATTCCGAGACAATGTTCAAGACGGCATGCTTCCGTTTAGAGCCGCCCTTCATACATTTTATAAAGGAGAATGCATGCTATACGCATACCGAAGACGAACCGGTTCGTGCTATCACAGGACTCATCACGGCAAGCAATGCCATCTACCGCGATTCTGAAAATCTGTATCGCGAAGCCATTGCACAAAACCTGCTGCAAATTTTCTTTCTCGACACCTACGACAAGGTTCAACGTTACTTTACGGAAGAGCAAATCAATGGCAGTAACCGGAAAGAAGAATTGTTCAAAAAGTTCATAAATCTGGTACATACGTACTGTACTACCCAGCGGGATGTCGCTTTTTATGCTGACCAACTCTGCATTTCGACCCGCTACCTATCTGCCATCACCAAACAAGTGGCAGAAGATTCTGCCAAAGAAATCATTGACGAAAACCTGATATTGGAACTGAAAATGGCACTGCAATCCACCGGCATGTCACTGAAAGAGATTGCCGACAAATATCGTTTTCCCGACCAGTCTTTCTTCGGACGATATTTCAAGAAACACACGGGAATGTCACCCAAGGAGTACAGAGCAAAGAAGAACTGAGGTATGAGCATGCATTTATCCCCTTCTCCTCTGCCTCTTTAGTATTTTTTTAGTATATTTGTCAGACACTAATTTAATCAGTTCAATACCATGAGAAAACTTACACACATGCTCCTTGCAGGCACTCTCATCCTGGCCTGCTCTTCATGCGGAGTAGAAACAACAGCCAACTATCAAGTCATTCCCCTGCCCCAGGAGGTTGCCTTGAGTCAGGAATCCCCCTTCAACCTGAATGACGGTACCATCATCGCCTACCCCGAACACAATGAACTTTTGAAACGCAATGCCGAGTTTTTGGCCGAATACATCAGCCAGTCCACCGGCCACACCCTCCAGACAGAAGCCCTTGCCCCGGGGAGCGAAGCGCCCAAAGGCGCCATCACATTGGGACTGGATCCGGCCATCAGCAACCGGGAAGGCTATGTGCTGACCGTCAAAGCCGACCGGGTGACCCTAAACGGACAGACCGAGAACGGGGTGTTCTACGGTATACAAACCCTGCGTAAATCAATCCCCGCCGAAACCAAAGCCACCTCTATCCTATTGCCTGCCGGCAGCATCCAGGATGAACCCCGCTTCAGCTACCGGGGCATGCACCTCGATGTGGGCCGCCACTTCTTTCCCATTGAGTTCGTAAAAAAATACATAGACTTGCTGGCACTTCACAATATGAATACCTTCCACTGGCACCTCACCGAAGACCAAGGCTGGAGAATAGAAATAAAGAAGTATCCCAAGCTGACGGAAATTGGCGCCTGGCGCGACCGTACCGTTATCGGCCGGAACACCGAAGAGTATGACAACACCCGGTATGGCGGTTTCTATACGCAGGAGCAAGCCAAAGAAATCGTAAAATATGCCGGGGAGCGCTATATCACGGTCATCCCCGAAGTAGACCTGCCCGGACACATGCTTGCCGCACTGGCCGCCTATC
The DNA here is from genome assembly GCF_003603395.1 of Bacteroides sp. AM44-19. Lineage (NCBI taxonomy): Bacteria > Pseudomonadati > Bacteroidota > Bacteroidia > Bacteroidales > Bacteroidaceae > Bacteroides > Bacteroides sp. AM44-19. The sequence continues at coordinate 8,830 of NZ_QTNB01000015.1, forward strand.
CCGAAATGGGATGTACCGGTGGACCGTATGAAGTGTGCCCACGTTGGGGCGTATTCGAAGATGTGCTGTGCATCGGCAACGAAAAGTCCATGCAGTTCCTCGAAGATGTCATGGCCGAAATCATTGACATATTCCCTTCCAAATACATCCACATCGGCGGTGACGAAGCTCCCCGCACCCGTTGGGAAAAGTGTCCCAAATGCCAGGCACGTATCAGAACCGAAAAATTGAAAGCCGACAAGAACCATACTGCCGAAGACCGTCTGCAGAGCTATTGTATGACACGTATCGAAAAGCTCCTCAATAGTAAAGGACGCCAGATTATCGGCTGGGATGAGATTCTGGAAGGCGACGTCGCCCCCAACGCAACTGTTATGTCATGGCGTGGCTCGGCAGGAGGAATCAAGGCGGCCCAACTGGGACACGACGTGATAATGACACCCAATGACTATTGCTACTTTGATTATTACCAAAGTGAGGATACCCGGCACGAACCATTTGCCATCGGAGGCTTTGTCCCATTGGAGAAAGTATACAGTCTGAATCCTACCGCCTCACTGACCGAAGAACAAGCCAAGCACATACTCGGCACACAAGCCAACCTTTGGACAGAATACATCCCGACCAGCGAACAGGTAGAGTATATGGTTCTCCCCCGTATGGCCGCCCTTGCCGAAGTACAATGGACACAACTGGAAAAGAAAGATTATACAAACTTCACTACCCGACTGGCCGGACTCATCGGCCTCTACCGGAGAGACGGGCTCAACTACCGGGAACCCTTCCGACAGCAGGCAGACTCCACAGCGACCGAGAAGAAGTAATCAGAACTGGAAATAGATAAACGGCTGTATCTCCGAACTTTTCATCTGAATGACCAGATAGATTACAGCAAGCATCAGTACCGCCTTTCCCAACAAGGGGAGGCGGATTACTGTTTTTGTGCAAGCACGTTCCCAACTGTCGGGCACAAAATGCAGCAGATAGCCCAATGCCATCAGTGCAAACACTTCCCAATAACCCTCTACCAGCTGCGGGAAGAGTTGCGGACGGAAAGTAGTGAATATCTGCTTCAGCATATCCATTGATGTGGAGAACTCCGCATTACGGAAGAATATCCAGCAGAAACAAACAAAATGGAAAGTGACAAGCACTCCGAAGAAGCGGTGGATGCCATGGCTCTCCGTCCCCTTCTTACGCCCGGTAAGCGTCATCCAGAACTTATGGGCTGCAAGCGCAACGCCATGCATCATTCCCCAAAGTACAAAATTCCACGAAGCGCCATGCCACAAGCCGCCCAGGAACATGGTAATGATGAGATTGGCATATTGGCGGATTTTCCCCTTCCGGTTGCCTCCCAAAGAAATATAAAGGTAATCGCGCAACCAGCTGGAAAGCGAAATATGCCACCGCCTCCAAAATTCCGTAATGGAAGCGGACTTATAAGGGGAATCGAAATTGATATTGAAATGGAAGCCCAGCAACAAGGCAATGCCGATAGCCATATCACTGTAACCGGAGAAGTCGCAATAAATCTGCAAGGCATAGCCATAAACACCTATCAGATTCTCCACCCCCGAATAAAGAGTAGGATTATCAAAAATACGCTCTACAAAGTTAACGCTGATATAGTCCGATATAACCGCTTTCTTGAAGAGCCCACTCACGATGAGGAAGATTCCACGTCCGAACATCTCATTGGAGACAAACAGCGGGCGGCGGATTTGCGGAATGAAATCACGGGCACGTACAATAGGACCCGCCACCAACTGGGGAAAGAAAGAAACATAAAAAGCATAATCCAACAAACTGGTCAGAGGCGTTATCTGGCGACGGTACACATCTATCGTATAGCTCAACGACTGAAAAGTGAAAAAAGAGATGCCCACCGGAAGGAAAATATCCATTGTCGTGAACGTGCCTCCCGTCAGCGAGGCAAAAGTTTCGCCCAGAAAATTGGTGTACTTGAAGTAACACAACAATCCCAAATTGATGAACAGACTCAACACAACCCATGCCTTACGTAGCCAGGGAATAGCCTCGCGTGCCATCAAGCGTGCAATGAAAAAGTCACAGACCGTCACCAGTCCAAGCAGGAAGAAATAAGTGCCACTACTTTTATAATAGAAGTAATAGGAAAACAAGGTGACAAACAGCAAACGCGCCGTCGTCCGGCGTTGCAACAACAGATAAACCAATATAAAAGCGACAAACAGCCAGAGGAAAATACCACTGCTGAATATCATCGGGGCTTGCGGGTCATAAGTGAAGACATCGCGCAAACGGTCCAAGTCTATATTCAATCCGGATAAAAATTCGTCAATATTCCACATAATCGTTATAAGCTTTTAACAAGGCCTGGTAGAACAGCTCGCCTTGCAGGCGGTAACCGTCCGGCAAATAGTGTACATGGTCCGGACGCATCAATCCGGCTTCCTGCCAGTTGAGGCAGGCACGGTGGGTACCGCCAAGTATTTCGTACATGTCCCATACCGCCAATCCGTTTTCATCGGCATAGCAGCGGATAGTCTGCACGGCAACGGCAGTACGCGGATTAATCTTATAGGTCCGACGACGGCGACGCTGCCGGAAACTCTCGTAAGAGCCCGGAGGAGTGGTCATCAACATCGGTACATTCGGCAGTTTCTCGCGAAGCATGCGTACAAGGTCGTCCATCTGGCGATAGTGCAGCATTGTATTGTAACGGCGGTTATGGCTTTCGTTCGTCCCGAAGGAAAGAATAAGCAGGTCGGGATGCAGAGCCGCAATATCAGCAATACGGTCCGGACGGGTGAAAGTAGTACAAAATGCACCGTTGATACCTACATCGGTATAAGAGACTGCCCCGAAAGTGTCCTGCATCAACGCACCGGTGGTACGGGGGAAGATATGGCCGCGTATATGGCTGTCGCCCACATGTACGATGCGAAGCGTATCAGCGGAAGCGCCCAGCCGAGACAGACGCAACTTCTCCCAGAAAGGATTAAGAATACCCAGACTGTCGGTAAGTACATTCTCCTTCATTTGCCGGAATGCGGCGGGAAAAGTTATCAAAGGGACAGACACCGTATCCGTACGTTGGGAATAGAGGCAGAGAGTATCACAATCCGCTCCACTGGCATGACACGAAAGGCTGCCTGGCAGTATGTCCTGTGCATGGAGCGGCCGTATCGCCGCAATCAGCACCAGCACCGCGCAGCAAATCGTACATCGTAAATCGTACAATCGTGAATCCTCCTTATGGCTCCTCTTCATAGTAGGCCCTCCTTCTGTCATACTGTTCCTTGCCATAAATCAAAGACTCATAAAGTAATCCCGCAAGATGCTTTCCACCACGGAAGTTGATGTGCGTATAATCATAATTGGCCAATGACGGCTTGGCATGCACCATGTCTGCCATACTGCCTTCCCCACCCATAGCCTCGAACATGTTCCAGAAAGCGACAGCCTCATCCGCCGCCAAATTCTGTTGATAACGAACCAGATTCTTGATGCCAGGCATGGTACGCAGCTCCCCTTCTTCGGTCTTATAGTCCCTATCGCCCACGCTGACTATGAGGATGGCTGCTTGCGGAAAGGCCTCCTTGAGATGCTGCACCGTTGTCTGCATGCCGGCAATGTACTTGTCGTAATTCCGTCCGCGCTCTGTAGCCACATTCAGTCCGTACTGCAGGATTATCAAATCGTAAGGACGCTGTTCATTGAACTCACGCATCATCCACACGGGAACAGAGCGGAGGGAAAGGCCGGAGCTGCCACGCAGTGAGAAGTTATCCAGCACAATGCCGGAAGTACCGTCCATGGCAAGGCCATAAAACAAGGTGGAGTCCGCACTTTCCACCGTCCAACGGACAGAACCGATATTTCCCTCTACCGTCATCTCCTGCAAATCATCAATCGGCTCAAAAGTCTCGGTAGTTGCTTCGCCACGATTGACGCGGACAGAAAGGGTGGTTGTGCCACGGTTATAGAAAAAAATACTGGCACGCTGGCAAGTATCCAGACGGGAGGCATAGTTCTTCTGCCCCCGCAGTTCCACATAAGCACCGGTATTCGGAATAAAGTAATGTCCGGAGACTCCCAGCTTGCTACGGTCAAAGAACACGGAGTCCATGACAGAATGACTCTGCCATCCGCTGAAGGAATGACGCACTGTAGGACGGAAGCCACTGGTCATGGACGTAATGGTGACAAAACCTACTCCGCAACCGCCATATTTCTGCTGAAGCATCTCGCGTAAATCAGCCGTCAGAATATCCGCTTCGATAAAGGAGTCGCCGAAGTAGGCGATACGAACCGGACGGGGTGCTTTGGCAAGCTCGTCGAGCGCCTGATAGAACCGCGTCATGCCACGCATGGTAGAATCGCTGTAATCTTCAATGCACGTCATGCCCGCACGGCAGGTGTCCACAAAGGCGGGCTTCACCTTCGGGGGCGGAGGCAGCAGGCTGTCCGGCTCACTCACCGGCTTGGAAGGACGACGCACGTCCCCCAAGATATCCACACGCCTCAGCACACGGCCACCCATCGTAATACTTGGCAACAGATGCATCAGCAACAATGCACCCCATACGATAAACGCCAACAGACCCGTATATTTCAATGAATTCTTTTCCATACCTAATGTGGCCGCAAAGATATAGATATAGGTTGAAAAAATCTCTCCGGACAAAAAAGAATTATCCCCAAAGAAACAAGATTTTTTCTCCAGGGATAACGGTTATAGACAGAGCAGACCCGATTAAATGGTCTGTTCGATATTCCAAACAAAAGCACGGAGTCCGAGTTGCTCGGTCTCCTTGTCCATCCGGTGGAGCGCTTCGAGCAACGGAGCCACCTTAGCCTCATCTATGATAGTGATGATGGCGGAACACATACTGGGCCAGGCATGGCTGCCATAGTGCGGTTCCCCCGTCTTACTGCCACGCCCCTGTACTTGCTGCCAATAGCTGAAGCCGCGGCAGTTGTGGCGGTCAAGCAATGCCATGATACGTTCAAAGAACGCTTGGTCGAATGTTATAAATACTGATTTCACGCTATATAATGTTTAGTGATTAATGTTTAATGATTAACGGATAATGATTAATCATTGTTTACGTGGTTTCGTCATCTTCTCCTTATGCAACTGGTAATAATCATTCAGCTCACGGTCTTTCTTAATCTTCTTACGCGTGCGGCGGATACCAACACCTGCAAACGAGCAATAGAGTACGGGGACAAGAATCAATGTCAGAATGGTAGATACCGTCAGACCGCCAATTACGGCAACACCCAACGGACGCCACATCTCGGCACCTTCACCCTGCCCTACAGCCATCGGCACCATACCGAGGATAGTGGTCAGTGTAGTCATTAATACCGGACGCAAACGGCTGCGGCCTGCCGTGACTACAGAGTGAAGCACCGCTTGACCACGTTCGCGGCAAAGCGTGATGTAGTCTATGAGTACGATACCGTTCTTCACCACAATACCAATCAACATGATTCCACCCAAAAGCGACATCACATTCAAATTGGTTCCCGTAAAGAATAATGCCATCAACACACCGCTGAATGCAAATGGAATGGAAAACATGATGATGAACGGATAACTCAAAGACTCAAACTGAGCTGCCATCACAATGAATACGAGAATAACAATCAATACAGCCAGCGTTCCCAAGTCGGAGAATGAATCCTGTTGGTCCTCATACGAACCCGAAATCTGGATAGAAACACCACTTGGTAGGTCCATCTTATCAATTATAGCATTACCATCGGCCACCACATCGCCCAAAGGTGCTCCCGAAATAACCGCAGATACAGTAACAATACGCTCACGGTCTTTACGTTCGATAGTAGGAGGAGCAGAACGCTCGACTACTTTGCCGAGGTCTTTCACGCGGATACCCTCACCGGAAGGCGTATAAATAAGGATGTTCTCCAAATCTTCAATCTTTGTACGGAATTCGGGAGCGTAACGCACACGGATGTCGTACTCGTCACCATCTTCGCGATAATAAGATGCCAAAGCACCATTTACACGATTACGCAGATAGTTGGAGGCAGTAGAAAGATTCAAGCCATGCAATGCCAGCTTCTCACGGTCAAAGTCCACCTGATATTCGGGCTGATAATCCTGACGGCTGATGTTCACTTCACTCACACCTTTCACCTGCAACAATTTCTCTTTCAGTTCGGCTGACACTTTGTCCGTAGCGGTGAAGTCGTAACCATAAACCTCAAAGTCGGCACTTGCCTGGGCGCTCATGCCGCCTGTGCTACCGCCCAGAATAACCTGCGCCTTGTCCAATTCGGGATACCCCTTCAAGTCCTCACGCATTTCGTCGCAAACGGTTTCCAGTGTCACGTCACGGTCTCCCGGACTCACCAGACTGATATTGAAACTAATGATATGACTACCGTTGTCCTGCATGGAAGCAAACGTATTGTCAGAGTCCGCCTGCCCCACAGTGTAGTTGCAAACTTTCATCATATCTCCGTAGCGCGTCATCCACTTGTTTGTCAGTTCCGAAGCCAATGCTTCCGCACGCTCCACACGGGCCCCGATGGGCAACTGAAGGTTGATACCGATGCGGCTATTGTCTGCTGCCGGGAAGAACTCGGTACCGATGTACTTGGCACAGAACAGACTTGCCACAAAGAATGCGGCACAGCCTGCCATAACCGTCAGACGATGGCGCACAGCCCAGTTCAACCGGTTCTGATACCACACGTCAAGACCGTCCAGCGCACGCTGAATCGGCGTATAGAGCGTAAGGAACATCTTACTCTGCTTTTTCTGCAAACGCAGAAGCTGCGCACACATCATCGGGGTGAATGACAAGGCTGAAACTGTGGAAACCGTCATAATCACACACATCATCCATCCCAACTGACGGAATAACACACCGGACATACCACTTACCATCGTCAATGGGAAGAATACCGCAATCATAGTCAGCGTAGATGCAATTACGGAGATGGCCACCTCGTTCGTGGCATGTATCGCTGCCTGCTTCGGTTCGGAACCCCGTTCAATATGGGTCGTTACATTCTCGAGTACCACAATGGCGTCGTCCACCACGTTACCAATAGCAATAGAGAGACAAGAGAGCGAGATGATATTCAGTGAACCGCCGTCGATGATACCCAGATAGATGAACGAGGCAACCAGTGACATCGGTATGGTGATACAGATGATGACCGTGGCACGCCAACGCCCCAAAAAAACGAACACCACCAAGATAACGAACAGCATAGCGTACATAATGGTTTCCTCCAAGCTGTCTATCGTATTCAAGATGTTATCGGAAGTATTGACAATGATCCCCAGCTTCACATCGCTCGGCAGTGACTTCTGCAACTGTGGCAACATATCAATTACCTTCTGCGAAATGGCTACAGAATTGGCACCCGATTGTTTCTGCACCACAATCATAGCGCCCTGCACACCGTTGCTATACGTCTTCTGTGCACGTTCCTCCACAGAGTCCACAACTTTTGCCACATCGCGCAGATAGACGGAAGCACCGTTGTGCGTACCTACCACGATGTTCTCCATCTCTTTGGGATCCTTGAACTCACCTTCCACACGCAGCGAATAGGTATTGCTACCCACATCAAACGTACCGCCCGGCGTATTCCGGTTTTCGGCACTGATAATAGAGCTGATAGTTTCTACAGAAAGGTTGTAGGCATCCAGTTTATTGGGGTCGCAATATACATTGACCTCACGCTTGGGGGCACCCGAAATGGACACCGTACCGACACCGGGCACACGCGCCAAGGGATTCGCCACGTTGTCATCCAATATTTTGTAAAGAGCCGGCTGGCTCTCCTCCGCCTGCACGGAGAGCAGCAGGATAGGAATCATGTCCGTACTGAACTTGAAGATGATGGGAGTTTCGACCTCATCGGGCAGCATGGAGCTCACCATGTCCAGTTTATCACGCACGTCGTTCGTCAGCACGTCTATGTCATACCCATACTCAAACTCCAGCGTAATCACGGAAATATTCTCCGACGAACGGGAAGTGATATGCTTCAAGTTGCTGACCGAATTCAGCACGTTTTCCAACGGACGGGTCACGTTATTCTCGATGTCCGAGGCACTGGCACCCTGATAGGTCGTCATCACCATAATGGTGTTGGTCTCGATGTCCGGATAAAGGTCTACCGGCAATTTCGACAGAGAGAACAGACCAAATATAGCCACTGCCAGGAAGCAGAGCGAGGTCATAATCGGTTTCTTAACCGCTCCTTCGTATAAACTCATAAGATTAATTCTTTAATTTGCCAATGTGCTAATATGCTAATTGGCTGCGCAATGTAGCTACATCGGCACATTAGCATATTATCACATTACCACATTACCATATTATTTTTCTACCTCGACTTCCACACCATCGGCTAATTTAGACTGCCCAGCAATAACAACTTGAGAGTTATTGTCTACACCGGAAATCAACTCATACTCCGTATCCATACGACGGCCAAGCTCTACCTTATTATAAGACACCTTGCCGTTCTTGTAGACATAGACATAGCGGTCGCCTGAACCGGCACGCTTCACAATGGCCAGGTCGGGAACAACCACGTGGTCCTGTGTTCCGAAGTTCAGCGTGGCGCGGGCAAACATTCCCGGACGTACGCGCTGGTCACGGTTGACAAGCTGTATCTCTACCGGGAAAGTACGGGTAGCCGGGTCGATGGTAGGATAAACAAGGCTGATTTTGCCTTCGAACTCCTCGTCACCATAGACATCCACTTTCACGGATACGGGAGCGCCCTTCTTCACTTTGGTAAAGTAGCCTTCGGATACGTTGATGTATAGTTTTACCGGAGTGATTTGCTCCACTACCAGTACCGGTTCTCCACCGCTATACATATCTCCGTTATCGTAATTGCGTGCCGTCACCACCCCGTTAATGGGACTGAGCAACGAGGTGTTCTCCAAGAGATTCTTATAGGAAGTCTCACGGATGTCGAGATTCATCTTGGCGGCATCCCACTCCGATTTGGAGGCACCGCCTACCTTATACAACTCGTCAATACGCTTGAACTCTATCTGCTGGTTGTCCAGCTGATATTTTATCTGCTTCAGATTGGCAGCATCCATGCTGACCAGCTTCTGGCCTTTCGACACGCGGTCGCCCACCTCCACAAAGATGCGGTCTATACGCACCGGAGAAGAGGGAGCAATATTGTTTTTTACTTCGGCTTCCACCGTAGCGGTGTATTCCTGAATCTGTTCCACGGGACGGGACGACACCTCGGCCAGTTTCACCCTCGGCTTTTCGTCCACCTTCTCAGCAGCAGCTTTATCACTACCTCCGCTACATGCCCCCAGCATGGCAACAACCAGCAGGGCCATCCATTGAAAACCTTTTTTCATATCGTTGTTCTTATTTCTATTCTTCATTCTTAGTTCTTAGTTCTTCATTCTTAGTTCTCTGCAATATAATCCTTTCCCAGCACTTGGTCAAGGTCAGCCTTCGCAACCAGATAATCATAGATGGACTGATTATAAGTCAGTTCGGCCTCCGTAAGCTGCACTTGTGATGTGTTCAGTTCCAACACCGTACCTTTGCCTACCTCATAGCGTTTACCGGCAATCTGCACAGCTTTCTGTGCCTGCATCACATTCTCGCGGTTGCTGACAACCTGCTCGGAACTGGCAGCCATGTTGTTCTGGTAGCTGGTAATCTGCATGTTCAGCTTTCGCTCTGTGTCCAGACGGTTCTGCTCCAACTGACGTATCTGAATACGGTTGGACTTGAGCTTGGTGAAATTGCTTGCCTTATACAAAGGAATACTCAGCGTAAACATCAGTGCGGAACTTCCGCTCCAATTATAATCGAGGATGTTCCAATCCTCGTTGTAGAGTGACTGGTACTGGTAAGAATAGTTCATACCCAAAGTAGGCATGAAGTTGGTACGGAGTGACTTGATGTTCTGATTGAGCATCTTCCGGTTCAAGTCCAACTGCTTCATCGTCGTATTATTGTTCAGATTGGCAGCGGGCTGATTCAGCTCATTGGCAAACAGCTCTGTCTCATAATTGCCGAGATTGTCGGCAATCTCTATATCCACATCGGCCGTTACCCCCATCAGTACCTTCAACTGCAACTTGGACAACGTCACGGCATTACCCGCCGAAATCACATTCGGCTTAATGCTGCGCATCTGCACCTCGGCACTGATTTTATCGAACTCACTGACGGCACCCTGCTGATACTTGGCATTGACAATGTTGTAGTTGTCTTCCGCCAGCTTATAGCTCTTCTGCAACACATCGTAAGAGTCTTGCGTCAGCATCAGCTGATAGTAACCCTTAGTTACCTGGTTCACCAAGTCCAGCTTAGAAGCCCGTGACTTTTCCACAGCCAGTTCAATGTCTGTCTTCGTCATCGACATGGCCTTATATACGCTAGGGGCGAATATGGGCAAACTTATATTCAGCACCCCGCTTACCGTATTCGAATTGTCCATACCCATCTTGAACGACTGTCCGCCAAGATTCATCTGTGCCGCACTGATGGTATGATTCCACGTACCGTCAATGCTTGCCTGCGGAAGCAAGTTCTGCCAGGTTTCCTTGTGAGTCACTTTCTTCAAAGCAATTTCTTCCTCCGCCACCTTTATGGTAGGATTGTCGCTTAAAGCAATCTCCAAGGCACGGTCAAGGGTCAGGGTCAGGGTATCCTTTGCCTCTTGTGCGCGCACATAGCCGCCGGCATACAGCACAGCAACTGCCAACAGTAGTGCTCTTCCTACCCAAAATCTCTGCATCTTCATAAATCAAAAATAGATTATTTATTAAAACTACTCCTTCGTTTCATCCGGCTTTACCTGATTCTTGCGATATTCGCAGATAAAGTCCTCCAGGACACGGGCGCCCTTCTCCGTAGAGATACCGCGCAAGAAAGTGAACATGATAGATTCGTACACTTCAAGGAAAGAATACTCATTGCAGATGTCCGAATTCATCAGCAAATCGAGCTGGTCGCGCACGAGCAGATTGATAATGGCGAAATTCACATCATCACGAAAAATGCCTTGCTTCACGCCCTCTTTGAAGAAGTTCACTGTATCTTCCGAGCTCCGGTTCCGGTTGTTCTTCATCAGCTGATAAGCCTTGGGATATTTCTTGATATCCTCAAAAAACTTCTTGTTCGTGGCATGAAAACGCTCTATGCTCCACTGATAACATCTCAACAAAACTTCCAATACGTTACTGGAAGTCTCTATTACTCCTTTCACAAAAATATCACCATCCTTCTGGGACTTCAGGATACATTCTTCCAACAAGGTTTCCTTGTCCGGAAAAACTTCGTAGAGAGTGCGCTTAGAGATACCCAAAGATGCGGCAATCTCATCCATCGTGATACTTTTTATTCCATTTGTTGTAAATAATTCTACGGCGGCCAGAATGATACGTTCCCTCAGTTCCACCCGTGATGTTGAATGCTTCGTGTGTTCGCCCATTTTTCTTCCCTTTCTAAACTAAAACTATTTTTATTCATTATCGGAATAAAACGGGACAAATATAGAAAGAAAACTCAATTCGCCAATTAAGTTTCCTTTCTTATTGTTAACAGATTAATAATTATTATGTTTCTGGCAGATTTATTGGGAAGTTCCTAATAATCAAACTTTGTCCGGTTGAGGAAAGCGACTGTCTTATGGATTTCCTTATACATCACGATGTCTTCCTTCACAAAAGGGACTTCCTTGCGATATTCGTGCAGGAAACGCTCCAGAACCGGAGAAGTCTTTGCCGGACGGCGGAAGTCGATGCCTTGAGCGGCATTCATCAGTTCGATGGCAAGGATATGCTCCAGATTGTCCATAATGCGATAAAGCTTAGTAGCTGCATTGGCACCCATGCTGACATGGTCTTCCTGCCCGTTGGAGGAAACGATGGAGTCGCTGCTGGCGGCATAGCAGTACATCTTATTCTGGCTTACCATAGACGCGGCAGCATATTGCGGAATCATGAAACCGGAGTTCAGACCGGGATTGGCCACAAGGAATTCCGGAAGTCCACGCAGCCCCATGATAAGCTGGGCGATGCGCCGCTCGGATATATTGCCCAGCTCTGCCAGGGCAATGCCGAGAAAGTCGTAGGAAATGGCAAGCGGCTGGCCGTGGAAGTTACCGCCCGAGATGATACGGTCCTCATCGGGGAAGATGGTGGGATTGTCCGTCACAGAATTGATTTCCGTCAGCAGGACGGAAGCCACGTAACGGATGGCGTCTTTCGTGGCCCCATGCACCTGAGGGATGCAACGGAACGAATAAGGGTCTTGTACATGCTGCTTGGGACGGGCTATCAGCTCGCTGCCTTCCAATAGTTTGCGGAAGTTGGCACCTGTTTCTATCTGGCCCTTGTGTGGACGAATCTGCTGGATACAGTCCATAAACGGATCTATACGCCCGTCGAAAGCTTCCAGGGAGAGGGCGGCAATCAAGTCGGCTTTCTTGGAGAGACGGAAGGCTTTGAGAAGAGCAAAGACACCGTTGGCACTCATAAACTGGGTGCCGTTGAGTAATGCCAATCCCTCTTTACTCATCAGCTTCACCGGTTCCCAACCGAACTCGTCGAGCACACTGATAGCCTCGCGCTTCTTTCCTTTATAATAGACATCGCCCACACCGATAAGCGGCAGGAAGAGGTTGGCCAGAGGAGCCAGGTCGCCGGAGGCGCCCAGTGAGCCACGGTCATAAACGATAGGCATCACGTCGTTATTGAAGAAATCGAGGATGCGCTGCACGGTGATGACCTGCACACCGCTATGCCCCAAAGAGAGAGCATGCGCCTTGAGCAACATCATCAGTTTGATGATGACCGGGCGTATCTCCTCGCCCACACTGCAAGCATGGCTCTTGATGAGATTTTCCTGCAAGGTGCCCAGCTCGTCCGACGAAATGCTCTTACTGCACAACGAGCCGAAACCGGTGGTAATGCCATACAAGGGTTCTTCCGACTCCGCAATCTTCTTGTCCAGATAATCGCGGCACTTCTGTATCCGCAGCTTGGCTTCCGGAGCCAGCTCCAGTTTCAGATTTTCATTGATGATACGTTCGATGAGGTCGAAGGTCAACTCACCGGAACCTACATAATAGACATTGTTCATACTTTCAGCTCTTGATTGATTTCGTCCAACAATTCCTTTTCTTTCGCACAAGCCAAGTGTTCCAATTCGTCGGCTTCACTTTGGAGCTTGGACACAAACTCCTTGTCCTTCAGCGAACCCAGGTTGATGCGTACATTCATCAGTGCGCCCAGCACAGCCGAACGGGCAGACATCATGGCCACACAAGCATCCGTAACGGCATTGCGGTTGCCCAGGCGAGCTACATCCATGATAACCGTCATCAGCTCATACGCATTGCGTGCCACCTGCATGGGAACAAGGGCGGCAAACTTGGTAGCCGCCTGGATGGCAGTACTGCGCGCCGCCTTTTCCTCATCCGTAGCTTTCGGCATCTTGAAGCAGGCAAACACCTTGTCGTAGGCTTCAGAGTCGCGGTCTATATCTTCTACAAAAGCCCCCTTTTGCTGCAAGGCAACTCCGGAGATATGGCGCATCAGCTCTTCGTGAAGTTCATAACCTTTCTTACCGATGGTGAGGTTAGCAACCATAGCGGCAAGAGCAGAAGCAATAGCACCGTTCAAAGCGGCAATACTACCGCCACCGGGGACGGGATCGCTACCCGCCACTTTATTCAAAAATTCCTTTACTGTCAAATCAACTAACATGATATTAAATATTAAAGATTAAGGATTAAGAGGGGATATCAGCACTTCTTAAAGTACAGGATAAAGCACTCCCCCCTTTATGGTGGTATTGACACAATTCATACCTACATAATAAGGTAAAAAGTGATAATTATCCGTATTGAGCACTACGAAGTCTCCTTTCTTGCCCACCTCGATACTACCAATGCTGTCCGCACGGTTCAGAGCGGCCGCACCGTTCAAGGTCAGAGCAGTGATGGCCTCTTCAATACTCATTTTCATATAAATGCACGCCAAGGCAAATGTCAGGGGGATGGAACCGGAGAAACAACTGCCCGGATTGAGGTCGGTGGCAAGGGCCACGGCACAACCAGCATCAATCATTTCGCGCCCACGAGCATAGGGTTCCTTCAAAGCAAAGGCTGTCAGCGGAAGAAGGGTCGCCACAACTCCCTTGTCGGCCATGGCGCGGATGTCCGCATCCGAAGCATGCAGCAGATGGTCGGCAGAGACGGCAGAAAGTTCAGCAGCCAGTCCGGCACCCCCTAATGGTACAATCTCGTCGGCATGGAGTTTCAAGACAAGTCCCATTTCCTTGGCTGCCAGCAAAAGGCGACGGGACTGCTCGATGGAGAAAACGCCCTGCTCACAGAAGACATCGCAGAACTCTGCCAAATTATTATGAACCACTACGGGCATCACTTCGCGGATAATGTAGTCCACGTACTCGTCCGTCTGTCCGTTGTATTCTGCAGGCACAGCATGTGCACCGAGAAAAGTGGAGACAACGTCTACACGCTTGTGCTCGTCATTATTAAGGCTACGCATCACCCGAAGCTGCAGGAGCTCGGTTTCCTTGTCCAGACCGTAGCCGCTCTTTCCCTCTACGGTAGTCACTCCCATAGCACTCATCTGCTTCAGAAAGCCCTCCGCCTTGCTGCGCAGCTGGATGAAATTACATGCACGGGTAACTTTCACCGTACTCACGATGCCTCCTCCACGTTCCATGATGGACATGTAACTCTCTCCCTTCAAACGCCAGGAGAACTCCTCGGCACGCTCGCCACCAAACACAAAATGTGTGTGTGAGTCCACAAAGCCGGGTAGCAGACACTTGCCGCGGGCATTGTAATGCCAGTAGTGCTGATAATAGCCGTCACGCTCCTCTCCACGGTTAGGTCCGACGTAGGTGATGATGCCATCGGTCACTTCCACCGTAGCATTGTCGATGATGCTCAGTTGCTCCATCTCCTTGCCGCAACGGGCAGAAAAGCCGAGGGGGGTCACTACACGGGTATTGAATATAATAAGGTTTTCTGTCATAAAGCCTCTCTCCTAACCCCTCCCCCGTAGGGAGGGGAATTAAGTTAGTACTATTTAATTCGGTTACATTCGTGCTTCTAAGACTTGCTCCATGGAGAAGTTCTCCAATCCCAGATAGTAGGACGCTGTATCTATCAAGGCCTCCATCGGCACCAGACCGATAATCTCACTGCCCACAATACTGACGCCGTAGCGGCGGGCTTCCACACGCACCAGTTCGAAAGCACGGTAGAGGGCGGTGCGGGTATAGTCCGTCATGTTGATGGATACCTGCGTGATGCCGCGGTCCTTCAACTCCACTCCCATTGCCTTGCAATAACGCAGTCCTCCGCCGATGAAACGGATTTTCTTAGCGATGTCATGGGCTATCTCCAGACTGGGGGTATTGAGGTTGATGTTATAAGCCACCAAAGGCATGCGGGCACCGATAGCCACTGTGCCTGCGGTGGGATGACGTTCGGCCAGTCCGAAGTCGGGATGCCATTCCGGTTGCTTTATCTTCTCGGCCATACCTTCGAACTCCCCTTTACGGACAGCAGCCAAATTCTCCCGATGAGGGGCAGAAGCAGACTTTTCATATAAGAAGACGGGAAGATTGTAACGTTTTGCAACCTCCTTGCCCACTTCTTTCGAGAGGGCAACGGCTTCTTCCATCGTCACATTCCGGATGGGGATAAAAGGTACTACATCTACAGCACCCATACGAGGATGCTGTCCCTGATGGTGATTGAGGTCTATCAGCTCTACCGCCACGCCGATAGCTTCGAGCACAGCATCACGAAGCGGTTCCGGCTCGCCCACTACGGTCACCACAAGGCGGTTGTGGTCTTCATCGTTACTGTAATCCAACAGTTTCACACCTTGTTTGCCCCGAAAAGGAGCTACTATCTTATCTATCTTCTGCAAATCGCGCCCTTCGCTGAAATTGGGGACGCATTCCATAATCTTATTCATAATGCTCTTTAAAAAAAAATATATATACTCTGATTTTTCAGACGCAGATGACGCGAATTCTTTTTATCGGAATACAGAGACGTCGGGATTCTTTTGAAAGAAAAAATCCGCGTTATCCGCGTCTAAAAAATGAAATCATCACTTTACTTACTCCTTCACCACTTTCTGCACCAACTTCTCATCAGCCACATACGGCATCGTGATATGATAGCCGTCTGCATGCGTACGGTTAAACTCCTCGCTCGTCTCCATGGCATGCGGATTGCGTGCCCACGAACGGCGGGCCACACCACCCATCACATCCCACAACATAGCGGAACGCAGGATTTCGTCTACCCGGTCACTGCCGTCGCACACCATGCCGAAACCGCCGTTGATGGCTTTTCCGATACCTACGCCACCTCCATTGTGCAAGGCCACCAAGCTCATACCACGCGCACAGTTTCCAGCAAAACACTGCACCGCCATATCTGCCATGACATTACTGCCGTCCTTGATATTGGATGTTTCACGGAATGGAGAGTCTGTACCGCTGACATCGTGATGGTCGCGTCCCAACATAATGGGGCCGACCTCTCCCTTACGCACCATTTCATTGAAGCGCAAAGCTATATTCATACGTCCCACGGCATCCTGATAAAGAATACGAGCCTGCGTGCCTACCACCAAGTTGTTTTTCTCCGCATCACGAATCCAATTATAGTTATCCAAATCTTGCCCGCGACGTGTAGGGTCGATACATTCCATCGCCGCACGGTCGGTCTTCACCAAGTCTTCATGTTTTCCACTGAGGCACACCCAGCGGAACGGACCATAACCATAATCAAACAGTTCCGGTCCCATTATGTCTTCCACATAGCTGGGAAAGATGAAGCCGTTCTTATCATCTCCGTCCCGAGCAATTTCGCTCACGCCGGCATCGTAGACGGCTTTCATGAAGGAGTTCCCATAATCGAAAAAGTACGTGCCGTGTTCCACCAGCCTTTTTATAGCCTTGAAATGACGCTCCAAGGAAGCATCCACCAGACACCGGAACTTCGACGGATTCTCGTGCAGCATATGGGTACGCTGCTCAAACGTCAGTCCGGCAGGACAGTAACCGCCCTCATAGGTGGCATGGCAGGAAGTCTGGTCGGAAAGTAAATCTATGTGCAACTGCTTCTGCACCGCATATTCCAGCAAATCGACGACATTGCCGTGATAGGCCACAGAAACCGGGCGACACTCGTCCATGGCTTGTCGAGCCAGCGAGAAGGCTTCTTCCAGAGAATCCGTAACGTGTCCCACCCAACCCTGGGTATGGCGGGTTTCGATGCGGGAAGCATCCACCTCGGCAATGATTGCCGCCGCCCCTGCCATCTCGGCAGCTTTGGGCTGCGCACCGCTCATGCCTCCCAGACCGGAAGAAACAAACAAGCGTCCGCGTAAATCGCCGTCCTGCGGAATGCCCAGTTTCAGACGGCCTGCATTCAGCAACGTGTTGAACGTGCCGTGCACGATGCCCTGCGGACCGATGTACATCCAGCCGCCGGCAGTCATCTGCCCGTAGTTGGCAACGCCCATCTGCATAGCGGTGTGCCAGTCCTTCTGATTATCATAGAGCCCCACCATCAGCGCATTGGTAATGATGACACGGGGCGCCTCGGGCTTGGACTTGAAAAGCCCCAACGGATGTCCGCTTTCGATGACCAGTGTCTGTTCGCGCGTCAACACTTCGAGGTACTGCTTGATGAGCCGGTATTGCATCCAGTTCTGGCAGACCTGTCCCGTCTCACCATAGGTAACTAATTCATACGGATAAAGGGCGATGTCGAAACAAAGATTATTGTCAATCATCACCTGGAATGCCTTGCCTTCAATGCAGTTCCCCTTGTATTCGTCGATGGGTTTCGCTTTGAGGTCGCCCTGCGGGCGGTAGCGGTAGCCATAGATACGTCCACGTGTACGCAGTTCTTCCATGAACTCCGGAGCGAGGGTTTCGTGCAGCTCTTTGGGGATGTAGCGCAAAGCGTTCTTCAATGCCGTAGCCGTCTGCGCAGGGGTAAGGGTGTAGCCACGGTCGGGTGCCCGCCGGATACCCTCGACAAAGGAAGGATAGGAAGGCAATGTTTTACTTAAGGTTATCTCCATGTCCTATAAAGATTAAGGATTTACAAAGTGTCAGCCCACGAAGGCTATATTTGCCGCAATATAGAAATAAATCCCGATATTCGCAATGGAATGCCAGGATTATTTATCTTTTAGTCAGAAACCGACCAAAACACTTCGCCCGCCCCCCGCTGTTTGTTACAACGCTTTTATCAGAGATTATCCCAGAACCTGCAAACATTTCAGATGTTTTTGCCTCCACACACTACATTTTATCAAAATAATCTCTATATTTGTGAAACTCTTCCAAAAAAAGACGAGATAAAATCATTAAAAGCCAAAAGAATATAACTATGAAAAACTTACTATCAAGTATCATCCTGACAATCGGCATGCTTAGCTGTGCTAGTTGCACAGACCTTATGAAGGACGACGGTTCCAGAGGATTTGCCAACGTGGCCACCATCGTGGGAGATGCAGAAAACGGTTTCTACTGCTACCAGAGACACTATGCCGGTCTGGTTGTTTCGCACAGCAAGGAACTTGCCGGCAAGGAACGGGGTTACTTCAACTTTTATTACACAGAAGACGACTGGACCACCTCTACCAATGGCATGAAATATATCGACAATGCGCAGGTCTATACAATAGAGGCATACGAAACAGTTCATCCCCTCACCCAGGAGGAAGCGGATGCCGGACACATCACCGGCAATGAAAATTGTACTATTCCCCAATCATTGTCTATAGATTATGCCTCTTACGGCTATGTGGATTTACAGGCCGGATTCTCCACCTTCAACCACATAAACGGCGAAATCCACAACGGAGAAGTGAATCTGGTATACGACGCAACCAAGCAGGAACCGGACACGCTCAGACTGCAACTTTGCTACAATCCGCGCATTCCCGACGGATGGACAAAAACAAGCCATCACTTCCGTACCGTATCATGCGATATCTCTTCTCTATCTTCTCTCCAACAATGGAGCGATTCGCTGACCCTCGTCATTGATGACGGAAGCAAAAAGAAGCATCTGAGAAGAATGAGCCGGAACGACTTCTTGAAACCCAGCCCCGAGACTAAATAACCAAAATCAAAGCATTTTTTTCTTTATTCAGTCTTCGTTGGTTTTGGCATACCTCAAGAGTAGCTCTCCTCTTTTAAGAGTCAGACTGTCCTGCGTCAGTTTTTCTATTGTCAGCGTATCCGTAAAAGAAATATTCTGGTGATTGCCGATGCTGGTACCTGAAAGTAACAACCGGTTTCCTACTTTTTTCCATGCCTCATATTTCAAGGTGGCCATGTTAATGGAAGAGGCGCTTCCGTCCCCATCAAGAACGAAACCTTGTTGCATACCGGACATTCCCGGAACCGGCTCCACCCAAGAGCCTTCAATGGAGGCATTGTTGCAAGCAGTCAAAGCAACCATGCCAAGAACAGCAGTTAAATCTCTCAATCTTTTCATGTCTCTTTTCTTTTTAAAACTATATTTCTAAACAAAGGAACTCTTGTATTTCCTCTATGTTCCTGCAAAAATAATGTTTTTACGGGAGCTTCCATATATTGAAGAGTCTTTTCACAAAACAAATTATGAATATTTATTTGGAAATTATTCAAGCTAGCATTACCTTTGCGCCGAAATTCAAAAAACGATATGAACCAGTCCTTAACTACAACATACAATACGCGCAATGCTGCATGGGGCAACAAGACCTTATGCGGCCATTTCATAGTGCACGTA
Source organism: Bacteroides sp. AM44-19 (assembly GCF_003603395.1). Taxonomy (NCBI): domain Bacteria; kingdom Pseudomonadati; phylum Bacteroidota; class Bacteroidia; order Bacteroidales; family Bacteroidaceae; genus Bacteroides; species Bacteroides sp. AM44-19. The sequence continues at coordinate 28,666 of NZ_QTNB01000015.1, forward strand.
CATTGGTTCAGCGGATTCATTTAACTACCCTGCAATTTACATTTTACTATTTTGCACTTCCCTTACCGAGAAAAGGAGGGAGAAATGCCGTGTATGGGGTTTCCATTCGGAAAAACCGGACTAACCTATGTATTCACCAAAAAGAAGAAGAAAACTTATGTTTACAATTATATCTATCATGTTTATAGGAATCGGTATCGGATACCTGATGCGTAACGTACAGATGTTGCAAAAAGTGGAGAAAAGCGCCTCGCTCACCATCTTACTGCTGCTCTTTGTACTCGGCGTATCCATCGGTTCCAACCGTCTGATTGTTGACAATCTGGGAAGATTCGGGTGGCAGGCCGCCGTACTGGCCTCACTGAGCATTACGGGCAGTATGCTGGCCTCACTGATGGTGTTTCACCTATTTTTCAAGAAAGGAGAGAAGAGATGAAGGGAAGTTTGACGGTTGTTGCATTTTTCTGTGCCGGCTGCCTGATGGGAGTAGCCAATGATTTTCAGTTCGACCTGCACGACTTATCCATGTATGTGCTCTATGCATTGATGTTCCAGGTGGGCATCGGCATCGGGAGCAACAAGAAACTGAAGGAGCTGGTCAAGAGCCTGCGGCCCAAAATGCTTTTGGTGCCGATGGCCACCATTGTGGGAACGCTGTTGTTCTCCGCCTTCGCCAGTCTGCTGTTGAGCCAATGGAGTGTGTTCGACTGCATGGCGGTGGGTAGCGGATTTGCTTATTATTCGCTTTCCTCCATTCTGATTACGCAATTCAAGGAACCTTCCATAGGCCTGCAACTCGCCACGGAGCTGGGCACCATCGCCCTGCTTGCCAATATCTTCCGTGAAATGATGGCTTTGCTGGGTGCACCGCTCATCCGGAAATATTTCGGCAAACTGGCACCTATATCGGCGGCAGGGGTCAATTCGATGGATGTACTTCTACCCTCCATCACCCAATATTCCGGAAAGGACGTGATTCCTATCGCTATATTCCACGGAATATTAATTGATATGAGTGTACCGGTATTCGTATCCTTCTTCTGCAATCTGTAAACAGCAGGCCGAAAAGAGGGAGATAAGGCCTCATTGTATTCATACTGTAACAACGTGAACAACAGCGACTTCTCACTGCAAAGTGAGTGCATGCATTTTGCAGTGCCACTGCATACCGTTTGCAGCATCACTGCATACCTATTTGCAGTGATACTGCAACTGCTTTGCAGCGCGACTGCAACGGGTTTGCAGTGACGCTGCAAAAGGTGTGCAGTGACTTTGCAGCCGGTCACCAAGCTACCGCATACTCGTAGTGGTCGAACTTAGGCTTGGTGCCTATGCCTACCGCTTTGAATACCCGGGCTATCCGCTGCTGTTCTTCGGGAGAGATAGGGCGCTCGCCCTTGCGGCAATGATAGTAATAGCGTTCACAAGAGAAGCATCCCATCACGCGATGGCGCACGGTGAAAAGCAGCTTGGCGGGTACTTCGTCGAAAAGGCGTGTCATACCGCGGGCATAGTGCAGCTGCTCGCTGGAGCGGTAACAGGCACAGGTGGAGGACCCGGACAAGCTGCCGACATAAAAAGGATTCACCGCACGAACGGACTGTGGCTGGGGGCCTTCACTCTCGGACAACAGTTGTGCCGCTATCGCCCGCAGGCAGGAAGAGGCTTTGGGGCACTTTCCGTTACCCGCAAAGCAGTATTCGTACCCATCGGGCACGTCTTGCAATAATATCATCTTATTAATGATTAATGATTAGTGATTAATGGACGGAGTGCACGCAGATACTTGCCGATGACCTCTGCCGACTCGCTTGTTTCTTTCTCGAATTCGGCGTGCAGTGTCGGGTATCCGGCAAGCAATTGCATCATTCGCTCACGTCCCACGAACTCGGACTTTCCGGTTTCGGGATTCAGTTCGTAATAGACGCGGGCATGCACCAGTCCCGAAGCATTGATGGCGTCTCCCACTTCACCGCCCAATCGTGTGGCATCATCGGGAGTCATGGTACTGGTGGCTGCTTGTCCCACAGGCTGTGCACAGAAGTAAACCTTGCCGCCGAGCCACATGGCAGGTGCATACCACTGCCCGAAGCGATAACGCTTATAGCGCATCTTACGGCAATTGACATAAAGCGAGGTATCTACCCGTACAGCATAACAACGGGACTTCAAATAACGGCAAAGACCGGGATTGTCGTCTACCGTAATACGATAATCGGCACCGCCCATGAGGTAAATCTGGTTCTTTGTACGCTTCTCAATCTTCAGTGTGGTAACCGTATCGCCACGGTTCTCCACCAACTCTTTCAGATTGGAATACATTACCTGTTGCGCCCCCACCGGCAAAACCGCCAGCAACATCAGAACGCCTGACAACCAACTCTTCTTCATATCCCAACCTCCTCTTTTCTGAAACTTTGTTTTAGTGAGCGAAAGGTACATTTTTTATCGGAAGTAGACAAAAAATCGCGGAAAAAACAATTGGAAATGTATATCTTTGCCTTAAACTTAACATGTATGGAGCAAATAAATACGATAGATAAAATCAGCGCCGTCTACCGCAACACGGCAGAAGAGGCAAGACAAGAACTGAATAAAGTACAACAGAAGATTTACCGCATCGGCAGCCTGCGCCTGCTGCTATTTGTGGCAGGAGTAGTAGGAATTATCTATTTCTGGAGCGAGAGCTGGGGTATACTGGCCTGCATTGCCCTCATCACCCTACTGCCGTTCCTATTTTTAATGAAATACCACAACCGGCTGTTCCATCGCAAGGACTATCTAGAAAAGAAGATGGAAATCAACGAGCAGGAACTCGCCGCTCTGGATTACGATACGTCTTCTTTCGATGACGGCGAAGCATACATCGACCCCACCCATCTCTACACCTATGATTTGGATGTTTTCGGTCCGCATTCCCTTTTCCAGTACATCAACCGTACCTGCACACAGCCCGGGAAACACCGCCTCGCCCACTGGCTGGGGAAACATCTCGAGAGAAAGGAAGAAATCATCCGCCGACAAGAAGCCGTCAGTGAACTGGCTCCGGAACTGAAATTCCGTCAGCGCTTCCGTATCCTCGGCCTGCTGTACAAAGGAAAAGCCGCCGATGAAACAGAACTGTGCCAATGGGCGGAAAGTCCGAGCATCTTCCGGAGCCGGAAATTACTGCGCCTCCTGCCGGTACTGGTGACGGGAGCCAACCTCATCTGCCTCGCACTCGTCATGGCAGGAATTCTGTCCGCAAGTATCTACGGCATCATCTGGACCTGCTTCGTCATCGCCGGCTTCGGCTTCACTGGCAAAGTCACCAAGATGCAGGCCATCTATGGCAAAAAACTGCAAATTCTCTCCACCTACGCCGCCCTGCTCCACCTCATGGAAAAGCAGCCTGCACAAGCCACCCTGCTCAAAGAGATAAAACAACAGATTGGCGGAGAAAAACGGAAAGCCTCCCACTCCATCAGCAGGCTGAACAAGCTCATGGATGAACTCGACCAACGCAACAATGTCTTTATGTACGTCATTCTGAACGGCCTCTTCTTCTGGGAGCTGCGTCAAATCATGCGCATTGAAACCTGGAAAGAGCAATATGCCGCTGAACTGCCCGGGTGGCTCGATGCCATCGGACAAATGGATGCGCTCAACTCACTGGCAACATTTGCCTATAATCATCCGGACTATATTTACCCAAAGATAGTTCAAGCGGAAAGAAAGGGGAAAGGAAACCTGAATAAAGAAGAAGAAAGCAATTCTGAAACGGAAGCACCCATCAATGCCCCTTCCTCCTTCCGTCTCCGTGCCGAAGCCCTGGGCCATCCGCTGATGAACCGAGACCGCTGTGTCCGCAATGACATCGACATGGTGAAACGACCGTTTTTCATCATCGTCACCGGCGCCAACATGGCAGGGAAAAGCACCTATCTGCGTACGGTGGGCATCAATTACCTCCTTGCCTGCATCGGCGCCCCCGTCTGTGCCCGCCAAATGGAAATATGCCCGGCCCGGCTCATCACTAGCCTGCGTACCTCGGATTCACTGAACGACAACGAGTCCTACTTCTTTGCCGAACTCAAACGTCTGAAACTCATCATAGACAAGCTGCAGGCTGGTGAGGAGCTTTTCATCATCCTCGACGAAATTCTGAAAGGTACCAACTCCATGGACAAGCAGAAAGGCTCCTTTGCCCTTATCAAGCAATTCATGACTTTGCAGGCCAATGGCATCATTGCCACCCACGACCTACTGCTGGGAACACTCATCGACCTCTTCCCCGATGACATCCGCAACTATCGCTTCGAAGCAGACATTACAGACAATGAACTGACATTCTCCTACCGCTTGCGCCCAGGCATCGCCCAGAATATGAACGCCTGCTTCCTGATGAAAAAAATGGGGATTGCCGTTGCCGACTAATCCCCACCACAGTTAAAGTCAAGTCTAACTCTTTGACTGATTATGCTGTTTTACATTTCTCCAGGAAAGTAGATACTGCAACCGCATCGCTACCCGTATAGTAGCGTACGGAAGTTACCGGAGTATACGTGTAAGGCACAAACTGATACAACTGTACAGCCGCAAATTTATTGTCCTGCGAAATCATGACATCCATGCGCACATTTCCACTGCCGCTACTTTTTATTTCAGTCTCGCCATTCAGCTGTTCATTCTCAATCATATCTGTAAGTTTGCCCAAATATTTCAAATCGAAGAAAACACTGCGTTCCTTGGTCACACTGCCCGTCGGCAAATAGACCACTTCCTTCGATTTCCAAAACAGACGGAACACGCCAAGCAAGACGAATGCCGTACCCAGCACCATCAAAGCCATGCTGAGAGTGGAAGATTTATCACTCACCTCAAAAATGGATGCAAAAATAAAAACACCGACCAGCAGCATAGCTACTGAAAAGATAAGTCCTGAAACACTGGTACGCTTTACAATATCGGGATGTGAAGACGCAAAAAGAGTTGCGTCAATAGTTTGAGTTGCCATAATTATAATATGTTTTAATGAATTTATTAGAAATAGAAAATACAGTATTTCCCTGCAAAAACACATAGTCTGACCATACACAAGGGAAAAAGGAAGATTCAATAAAACACTAAATGAGAATACGCCTTAGCGTGAAAATGTAATATTCGCACACCGGCTGGCAACGATAATAGGCAGTGGCATCATAGAGTTTCTCACGATGCAGAGACAAAACAGCCGCTCGCTGGGCCAGTTTGTCAATCCAGTCCTTTAAAGAAAATATATATTCCGTGGTAGAAATGCGCTGTATACGGGAGTACGTCAGCGAATGTAATTGTCCACCCATGCCCGCCAGCTCTGCATCCGGCAGATAAGGCAATTGAGGCATCGCAATATAGGCATCAGTCTGCTCATGTACGGCAATAGTATTCTCACTCACAACATTCCCACCACTCGCCGCTTTATTGGCAAATGTATCGCTTACAGTCTGCCATAAAGCCAATGCAAGCACCATGAATCCTATGAATCTTAAGAATTTAGCCATATCTATGTGCAAATATAACAGTTTCTTTCAGGAATTTGTTTAATGCACACATCTTTTAATGTTTCTTGGATGATTTATAGGAAATAAAAAGCCGCTCCAAACAAATTGGAACGGCTTCTATATATAAAAAGAATAGTTGAATTATTCAGCTTTAGCTTCCTCAGCAGCAGGAGCTTCTGCAACTGGTGCAGCAGTTTCTGCAGCAGGAGTAGCTTCAGTAGCAGCAGCTTTCTTTGAACGGCGGGTACGAGTAGCCTTCTTGGCAACCTTTTCCTTAGCCATGTTTTCGTTGTAGTCAACGAGTTCAATGAAGCACATTTCAGCGTTGTCACCCAAACGGTTACCAGTCTTGATAATACGAGTGTAACCACCCGGACGATCAGCAATCTTCACAGAGATTTCTTTAAACAATTCAGTTACAGCATACTTGTCTTGCAAATTGCTAAATACAACACGACGGGAATTAGTCGTATCGTCTTTAGCCTTTGTAATCAAAGGCTCAACAAACTTCTTCAAAGCTTTAGCCTTTGCAACGGTCGTAGTGATTCTTTTGTGCTTAATCAAAGAACACGCCATATTAGCCAACATAGCGTTTCTATGAGAGGCAGTACGACCCAAATGGTTGAATTTCTTATTATGTCTCATTTTTTATTCTTTATCTAATTTATATTTAGAAATATCAGTTCCAAACGACAGATTCAGACTTTCCAGCAAATCATCAAGCTCGGTAAGCGATTTCTTTCCGAAGTTTCTGAATTTCAGCAAATCCGTCTTGTTGAATTGTACCAAGTCACCAAGAGTCTCTACATCTGCAGCCTTCAGACAGTTGAGGGCACGTACAGAGAGATCCATATCAACGAGCTTGGTCTTCAGCAACTGACGCATGTGCAATACTTCTTCATCAAACTCTTCATTGCCGTCAACATCATTTGTTTCCAGCGTGATCTTCTCGTCAGAGAAAAGCATGAAGTGATAAATCAGAATCTTTGCAGCTTCTTTCAGGGCTTCTTTCGGATGAATGGAACCGTCGGTAGTAATCTCAAGTACCAGTTTCTCGTAGTCGGTCTTCTGCTCTACACGGAAGTTCTCTACCTGATACTTCACATTACGTATCGGAGTATAAATAGAATCGATAGGAATTACGTTCACATCGGTGCAATATTCGCGGTTTTCGTCAGCAGGAACATAACCACGACCTTTGTTGATCGTAATATCTATCTGCATAGTCGACTTTGAATCTAAATGACAAATAACTAATTCAGGATTTAACACTTCAAATCCAGTCAAATACTTACCTATGTCACCTGCTTTAAATTCACTTGAATTCTCGACTGTAATACTTACTTTCTCACTCTCGAATTCTTCAACTACTTGCTTGAATCTCACTTGTTTCAGATTCAAGATAATGTTAGTAACATCCTCTTTTGCCCCCGGAACACTGGAAAATTCATGCTCAACACCGTCTATCTTGATAGTAGTGATAGCAAAACCTTCCAATGAAGAAAGCAGGATGCGGCGCAGTGCATTACCCACGGTAATACCGAAACCGGGCTCCAACGGACGAAATTCGAATTTTCCGAATCTAGAGTCCGCTTCCAACATTAATACTTTATCAGGTTTTTGAAATGCTAATATCGCCATGAAATTAATTATTATTTAGAATACAATTCTACGATCAAATGCTCTTTAATGTTTTCAGGAATGTCTGCTCTTTCAGGTACATGCAGCAATTTGCCTACCTTAGAGTTATCATCCCATTCCAACCAAGGATATTTGCTATGGTTAAAGCCAGCCAGTGAATTAGCGATAACTTCCAATGATTTGGATCTTTCACGAACACCGATCACCTGACCCGGTTTCACTGCATAAGAAGGAATATTCACAACCTCACCGTCTACAGTAATGTGCTTGTGGCTCACCAACTGACGAGCAGCTGCGCGAGTAGGAGCAATACCCAAACGGAATACGATATTGTCAAGGCGACCTTCCAACAATTGGAGAAGGATTTCACCAGTAATACCTTTAGCAGTCTCAGCCTTCTCAAACAAGTTGCGGAATTGTTTTTCCAAAACGCCATAAGTATATTTGGCTTTCTGTTTCTCACGAAGTTGAACACCGTATTCAGAAGTCTTTCTCTTTCTGGAATTACCGTGCTGTCCGGGAGGATAGTTCTTCTTTGACAATACTTTATCTGCTCCAAAGATACCTTCACCGAATTTACGGGCTATTCTTGATTTTGGTCCAGTATATCTAGCCATTTCTTTTAAATATTTAATTGTTTATTCATGAACTTGGGTTTGTTGCAGCCGCGATTGCAGAGAGAAAGTTTACAATCCAATAACAAAATCAAGTCTCACTTCTATTAAAGGTAAATTTTAAACTCTACGTCTTTTCGGAGGACGACAACCGTTGTGCGGAAGCGGAGTTACGTCAATGATTTCAGTAACCTCGATACCTGCACCGTGGATAGTTCTAATAGCAGACTCACGTCCGTTACCCGGGCCCTTCACATATGCTTTTACCTTTCTCAAGCCAAGATCGTATGCTATCTTAGCACAATCTTGAGCAGCCATCTGTGCTGCGTAGGGAGTGTTCTTCTTTGAACCTCTAAAACCCATCTTTCCGGCAGAAGACCAAGAAATGATCTGACCTTCGCTGTTTGCCAGAGAAACAATAATGTTGTTAAAAGATGAATGAACATGCAACTGTCCATTAGCATCAACCTTCACATTTCTCTTTTTTGCTGCAACTGTTTTTTTTGCCATATCAACAATTATTATTTAGTAGCTTTTTTCTTATTAGCAACGGTTTTCTTTCTACCCTTACGAGTACGGGCATTGTTCTTTGTGCTCTGACCTCTTACTGGAAGACCAATACGATGACGAACACCACGATAGCAACCGATATCCATTAAACGCTTAATGTTCAATTGAACTTCAGAACGAAGATCACCTTCAACCTTATACTCTGCACCAATGATCTCACGAATCTTGGCAGCCTGATCATCCGTCCAGTCTTTTACTTTCAGGTCTCTGTCAACACCTGCTTTATCCAAAATTTTTGCTGAACTACTACGACCTATACCATATACATAGGTCAACGCAACTTCACCTCTCTTGTTTTGAGGCAAATCGACACCAACTATTCTTATAGCCATATACTAAATTATTTTTTTTGCAAAAATAATAATATTATCCTTGACGTTGTTTATACTTAGGATTTTTCTTGTTAATAACATACAAACGGCCATTACGTCTAACGATCTTACACTCTGGCGTACGTTTCTTTAAGGATGCTCTTACTTTCATATCTTAATTTTATTTATATCTAAATACAATTCTTCCTTTCGATAAATCGTAAGGAGACATTTCGACTCTTACTTTATCCCCTGGCAGGATTTTGATGTAATGCATCCGCATCTTACCGGAAATATGTGCAGTAATCTCATGTCCGTTTTCTAATTCAACACGAAACATTGCATTAGACAATGCTTCAACTATAACTCCATCTTGTTCTATTGCAGATTGCTTTGCCATATTAATTTCTTAAATTGCTTTATCTCCTAATACTTCTTCAATGAACTCGAATGATGACAATATATCAGCTTCACCAGTGCCGACTGCTATCGTATGTTCAAAATGAGCTGCACACTTGCGGTCTTTTGTCCTCACCGTCCAGCCATCACGCTCCATGAGTATTTGTCGGTTACCTAAAGTTATCATCGGTTCAATGGCAATGCACAAGCCTTTCTTCAGCATTGTCCCATAACCACGCTTTCCGTAATTGGGAACCTGAGGATCTTCATGCATTTCCTTGCCTATTCCGTGACCCACAAACTCACGCACCACACCATAAGAATTAGATTCGCAGTGCTGCTGTATCGCATAACCGATATCACCCAACCGCTTGCCGTGAACGGCATTCTGTATCCCTATGTACAATGCTTCTTTAGTAACCTTCAGTAATTTGCGGACTTCTTCGTCAACTTCACCTACACAAAACGTATAGGCTGAGTCGCCACAAAAGCCATTCATGTAAGTACCACAATCAACAGACACGATATCACCATCTTTCAGTACCACATCATCTCCCGGAATACCATGTACCACCTGGTCATTTACAGATGTGCAAATAGAAGCTGGAAACGGATCGCCATATTGATTAGGAAAACCTTTAAAGGTTGGAACAGCACCATTGTCTCTGATGAACTCTTCCGCCACCCTATCCAGCTCTTTTGTTGTCACTCCGGGCTTTATAACCTTAGCTATCTCAGCCAACGTCTTTCCAACAAGCAAATTACTCTTGCGGAGCAGCTCTATTTCATCTTCTGTTTTAAGAAATATCATTCTTCAAAAAAGATTAATATGCAGCCACATTACCACTGCGGCCTTTAATACGTCCGGATTTCAGCAAACCGTCATAGTGTCTCATCAACAAATGACTTTCTACCTGCTGGAGAGTATCAAGCACCACACCCACAAGGATTAACAAAGATGTACCGCCAAAGAATTGAGCAAACTCAGCTTTCACACCGAATATACCGGCAAACGCAGGCATAATGGCAACCAAGGCCAAGAAGAAAGAACCAGGCAAAGTAATACGCGACATAATCACGTCAATATACTCAGCAGTTTGCTTTCCTGGCTTGATACCCGGAATAAAACCATTGTTTCTCTTCATATCTTCAGCCATCTGAGTCGGGTTAATAGTAATTGCAGTATAGAAATACGTAAACAATATAATCAACACTGCAAAAATCAAATTATACCAAAAGCTTGTATGATCAGTCAATGCACGTACGAAACCACTTGCATCATTTACATTTGAGAACCCAACAAGAGTGATAGGAATAAACATGATAGCCTGAGCAAAAATGATAGGCATCACGTTAGCAGCATTCACCTTCAAAGGAATATACTGTCTAGCACCGCCATATTGCTTGTTACCCACGATCTTCTTCGCATATTGTACAGGAATCTTTCTAGTTCCCTGCACCAAAAGAATAGCGAATGCAATAACAACCAGCAGAACAACAAGCTCAATCAAGAACATTACCAGACCACCAGTCTTGTCCGTCATACGGGAAATCAATTCCTGGAATAAGGACTGTGGCAGACGGGCGATGATACCAATCATGATAATCAGCGAAATACCATTACCGATACCCTTATCCGTAATTCTCTCACCAAGCCACAAAATAAACATACTTCCAGCCGCTAAAATAATGGTAGAAGTAAACATAAACAGAGTCCAATCTAATGAAGCATTTAAAGAAGGACCAGCCTGCATCTTAAGATTGAGCAAATAAGAAGGAGCCTGAACCAAAAGAATAAGAATCGTCAGATAACGAGTATATTGATTCATTTTTCTTCTACCACTCTCACCTTCGCGCTGCAATTTCTGGAAATACGGAACCGCAATACCCAGCAACTGAATCACAATGGAGGCAGAGATGTACGGCATGATACCCAATGCAAAAATAGAGGCATTGGAAAATGCTCCTCCGGAAAACATATTTAACAAGGCTAAAAGACCTTCGCTTGTCTGTTGATGCAATTGTGTCAGCATTGACGGATTGATACCCGGCAAAACGACATACGAACCAAAACGGTAGATTGCCACAAACAATATGGTAATGAGGATCCGTTGTCTCAGATCCTCAATTTTCCATATATTCTTTAATGTTTCAATAGCTTTTCTCATTGAATTAGAGTTTTACTACTTGTCCACCAGCAGCTTCGATGGCAGCAACAGCAGTCTTAGAAAATGCATGTGCTTGTACATCCAACTTAGCAGTCAAAGTTCCGTTACCTAATACTTTTACCAACTGGCTTGCAGAAATGAAACCAGCAGCAATGAAGTCACTGATACCTACAGTCTGCAAGTTCTTTGCTTCAGCCAATTTCTGAATTGTATCCAAGTTGATAGCCTTATACTCTACACGATTGATATTTTTAAAGCCAAACTTAGGTACACGACGTTGAAGAGGCATCTGACCACCTTCAAAACCGATTTTCTTAGAGTATCCAGATCTTGATTTAGCTCCTTTATGACCTCTAGTAGAAGTACCTCCCAAGCCAGAACCCGGACCACGTCCAATTCTCTTTCTTGTTTTAGTAGATCCCTCTGCAGGTTTTAAATTACTTAAGTTCATATTGTAATTCGTTTTATATTCAACAAATAATTACTTAACAATGGTAACCAAGTGTTTAACCTTATCCACCATTCCAAGAATTGAAGGAGTGCATTCGTGTTCAACCACACGATTCAACTTATGAAGTCCCAGTGCATCGAGAGTTCTCTTCTGATCAGCAGGAGCACCAATTCTACTTTTAACTTGTTTAATCTTTATAGTCGACATATTCTTCCTCCTTATCCTCTAAATACTTTTTCCATACTAACTCCTCTGTTCTGGGCAACCATACGAGCATCGCGCATTTCACTCAATGCCAAGATAGTAGCCTTTACCAAGTTGTGCGGGTTGGAAGAACCTTTTGACTTAGCCAAAACGTCTGTTACACCAACACTTTCCAATACGGCACGCATTGCACCGCCAGCAACAACACCAGTACCGTGAGAAGCCGGTTTAATAAATACTTCAGCGCCACCGAACTTTGCAGACTGTTCGTGAGGAACTGTACCTTTCAGTACAGGCACTCTTGTCAGGTTTTTCTTTGCAGATTCAACACCTTTGGCAATAGCAGCGGTTACTTCACCAGCTTTACCAAGGCCCCAACCGATGATGCCTTCTTCGTTTCCTACTACCACAATAGCAGAGAAACTAAAAGTTCTACCACCTTTGGTTACTTTGGTTACACGATTAATAGCAACCAATCTGTCTTTCAGCTCTATATCGTTTGTAATCTTAACTCTATTATTAAGTCCTGCCATAATGATTAAAATTTAAGTCCACCGTTACGGGCAGCATCAGCCACCTCTTTTACTCTCCCATGATACAAGTAACCATTACGGTCGAAAACAACAGTAGTAATACCTGCTTCCTGAGCTTTTTTCGCAATCAGTTCACCTACTTTAGCAGCTTGTTCCTTCTTAGGCATTTTTTCAGTCATACCCAACGAAGAAGCGGCAGCCAATGTCTTACCGGACAAGTCATCGATAATCTGAACATAGATTTGCTTGTTACTTCTAAATACACTCATACGCGGGCATTCAGTAGTACCTGAAATTTTGTTGCGTACTCTATATTTGATCTTAATTCGTCTTTCTATTTTTGTTGTCATAATAATATCAATTTAAATGATTATTTAGCACCAGCTGATTTACCAGACTTTCTACGAATTTCTTCGCCAACAAACTTAATACCCTTACCCTTATACGGTTCAGGCTTACGGAAAGAACGTATTTTAGAGCAAACTTGACCAAGTAACTGCTTGTCGCAAGATTCCAATATAATCAAAGGATTCTTGTTTCTTTCAGACTTAGTCTCAACTTTAACTTCAGGAGGCAACTGTATAAAGATACTGTGAGTATAACCTAAAGCCAGTTCAATGATATTTCCCTGGTTAGAGGCACGGTAACCTACACCGACAAGTTCCAATTCTTTCTTATATCCTTCTGATACACCAACAACCATGTTGTGCACCAATGAACGGTATAATCCATGGAATGCATGCTTTTGCTTGGGGTTATCCAGCATTGCATTTTCATTCTCAGCCAAAACAACATGACCGTCTTCGATGGTAACATTGATAGCAGGATTTACATATTGGCTCATTTCGCCTTTGGGTCCCTTAACGGTAACCACGTCATCTTTCAGAGTAACTGTTACTCCAGCGGGAACACTAATGGGTAATTTTCCTATTCTTGACATTGCTAATTCCTCCTATTAATATACATAACACAAAACTTCACCACCAATCTTCAGTTCAGCGGCTTCTTTGTTGGTCATTACACCCTTGGAAGTAGATATTATAGCAATACCCAAACCATTAATAACACGCGGCATGTCTTTATAACCGGTATATTGACGCAAACCCGGAGAAGAGATTCTCTCCAGCTTCTTGATTGCGTTAACCTTGTTTACCGGATCATACTTCAAGGCAACTTTGATTGTACCTTGAGGACCATCTTCTACAAACTTATAATTAAGAATGTAGCCCTTTTCAAAAAGAATCTTAGTGATTTCTTTTTTCAAATTAGAAGCCGGAACTTCCACAACTCTGTGCTTCGCTTGAATAGCGTTCCGCAACCTCGTCAAATAATCTGCTATTGGATCAGTCATATAAAAAATAAATTAAATTAATCAGGCCTACCCTGACAATATTTAAAAACAATAATTACCAGCTTGCTTTCTTTACACCGGGAATAAGACCGTTAGAAGCCATCTCACGGAACTGGATTCTGGAGATGCCAAACTGACGGATATATCCTTTGGGACGACCTGTCAGCTTGCAACGGTTGTGCATGCGAATCGGGTTAGAATTTTTAGGCAAATCCTGCAATTTCTGTGCAGCTTCAAAAGCTTCAGCAGGATCACCGGTTCTAACGATTTGCTTCAACGCAGCTCTTTTCTCGGCATATCTGGCTACTAATTTAGCACGCTTTACTTCGCGTGCTTTCATTGATTCCTTTGCCATATTATCAATCTTTTTTAGCGTTTTTAAACGGTAAACCGAATTCTTTCAACAAGGCATACCCTTCTTCATCTGTTTGCGCAGAGGTTACAAAGGTAATATTCATTCCGAGAATTCTAGTAATACTATCGATATTAATTTCAGGGAAAATGATTTGTTCCTGAATACCAAGGGTATAGTTACCCTTACCATCGAACTTACTTTCAATACCCTTGAAGTCGCGGATACGAGGCAGAGCTACACGAACCAACTTTTCAAGGAATTCGTACATTCTCTCACGACGCAGAGTTACCATAACGCCAATCGGCATTTTCTTACGCAACTTAAAGTTTGCAATATCCTTACGAGAAATGGTTGCCACGGCTTTCTGGCCAGTGATAGTAGTCATTTCATTAATTGCCACTTCAATAATCTTCTTGTCGGCAACAGCCATACCCAGACCCTGATTGATAACAATCTTCTTAAGTACGGGTATCTGCATAGAAGAAGAATACTGGAACTGTGATTTCAATGCAGGCGCAATACGCTCTGCATATTCTTTCTTAAGGCTAGCAGTATTACTCATTACTTAATCTCCTCTCCTGATTTTTTAGAATAACGCACTAAAGTGCCTTCAGCACTTACTTTTCTACCAACACGCGTTGCTTTGCCAGTCTTTGGATCAACGGGGTTCAAGTTTGACAAGTGGATAGAAGCTTCTTGCTTCACAATACCACCTTGCGGGTTCTTAGCATTCGGTTTTGTGCTCTTAGACACCATGTTGATACCTTCAACGATTGCGCGGTTTTTATCAACAAGAACCTTCAATACACGACCAGTCTTACCCTTGTCTTCACCGGAGTTTACATAAACTGTATCGCCTTTTTTAATATGTAATTTACTCATTACTCAAATCTTTTACAATATTAAAGTACTTCAGGAGCGAGTGACACAACTTTCATGTTAGTAGCACGAAGTTCACGAGCTACCGGACCGAAAATACGACTACCTCTAATTTCACCTGCATTGTTCAACAACACGCAAGCATTATCATCAAAACGTATGTAAGAGCCATCAGCACGACGGATTTCTTTCTTAGTACGTACGATCAAAGCTTTAGACACTGCACCTTTTTTAATATCACTTGAAGGGATAACGCTCTTAACAGAAACGACAATCACGTCCCCTACTGAAGCATAGCGACGACCTGTACCACCCAAAACGCGGATACAGAGAGCCTCTTTTGCCCCACTATTATCACATACTGTAAGTCTGGATTCTACTTGTATCATAATTACTTAGCTCTTTCAATTATTTCTACCAATCTCCATCTCTTAGTCTTGCTCAAAGGACGAGTTTCCATGATGTGTACAGTATCGCCGATATTGCACTCATTCTTTTCATCATGAGCATGGTACTTCTTCGTCTTGCTAACGAACTTACCATATATGGGGTGTTTCTCCTTAAACTTAGCTGCTACTGTAATGGTCTTATCCATCTTGTTGCTCAGCACAACCCCAGTTCTTTCTTTTCTTAAATTTCTTGCTTCCATCAAGCTCATCATTTATTGTTAAGTTCTCTTTGGCGTAATTCAGTCTTCATACGCGCAATAGTCCTGCGTAATTGTTTGATCTGAGCAGGATTATCCAAAGGAGAAATAGAATGATTTAAAATCACTTGGTTGTAATTAGCTACTTCTGCTTCAACTCTTTCTACCAAGTCACTGGTAGGCATCTCTTTAATTTCTGCTGTTTTCATACTTCTTACGCATTTTGATTTTGAATATCATAATCACGTCTAACCACAAACTTAGTTGTGATAGGAAGCTTCTGTGCAGCCAAGCGCAAAGCTTCTTTAGCGATTTCATAAGATACTCCTTCGGCTTCGATAATAATTCTACCCGGTGTAACAGGCGCTACGAATCCTTCCGGCGCACCCTTACCCTTACCCATACGCACATCAGCAGGCTTTCTGGTGATAGGTTTGTCGGGGAAAATACGAATCCAAATCTGTCCTTGACGTTGCATATATCTTGTCACTGCAATACGCGCAGCTTCAATCTGACGGCCTGTAATCCATTTCGTTTCCAAGGCCTTAATACCAAAAGATCCGAAAGCCAACTGGTTTCCTCTTTGGGCATTACCCTTTTGACGGCCTTTTTGTTGTCTTCTGAATTTTGTTTTTTTCGGTTGTAACATAATTCCTAAAAATCAAATTCGTTAGCGATTATTTTTCTTTCTTTTGAAGTTCTTTCCGCCATTGTTTCCGCTATTGCTTCCACGACCACTTTCCTTGCTTTGCGTAAAGTTCGGAGCCAACTCCTTCTTACCATAAACTTCACCTCTACAAATCCAAACTTTAATGCCGAGAAGACCAACCTTAGTCAATGCTTCTGCATGACAATAGTCGATATCTGCTCTGAAAGTGTGCAACGGAGTTCTTCCTTCCTTATACATTTCAGAACGGGCCATTTCTGCACCATTCAAACGTCCTGAAATCTGAATCTTGATACCTTCCGCACCCATACGCATTGTATTGGCAATAGCCATCTTGATGGCACGACGGTAGGCTATTTTGCCTTCAACCTGACGGGCAATGTTGTTAGCCACGATAACAGCATCCAACTCTGGTCTCTTAACTTCGAAGATATTAATCTGAATATCCTTATCAGTAACCTTCTTCAACTCCTCTTTCAACTTGTCAACTTCTTGGCCACCTTTGCCGATAATGATACCCGGACGTGCAGTACAAACGGTAATAGTCACGAGTTTCAGTGTACGTTCAATTACAATTCTTGACACACTAGCCTTTGCCAGACGAGCGTTCAAATATTTACGAATCTTGCTATCTTCCAGCAGAGAATCGCCGTAATTCTTTCCACCATACCAATTGGAATCCCATCCTCTGATAATTCCTAAACGGTTGCTTATTGGATTAACTTTTTGTCCCATTTACCTTAATTTTGATCTTCGTTATTACTTTTAGAACCAACGAACAACGTTACGTGGTTTGAACGTTTACGAATTCTGTAACCTCTACCCTGCGGAGCCGGTCTCATTCTTTTGAGTGTAGCACCACCATCAACAAAAATCTTGGTTACGAACAGCTCGCCACTTTCAGCTTTACGTTCGTTTTTCTGCTCCCAGTTAGCAATTGCAGAGCGCAGCAACTTTTCCACTCTTGCGGCAGCCTCTTTTGAAGAGAACTTCAAAACGCCGAGTGCTCTGTTCACCTCCATCCCGCGAATCATGTCAGCCACGAGACGCATTTTACGGGGGGAAGTAGGAACATTTTGCAATTTCGCAAAATACATGGTCTTAAGGGCTTCTTTTCTTTTTTCAGCCGATATTTTTTTTCTTGCTCCCATTATATTATTACTTTATTATTTCAGATAAATCCTGTTTTATTTTTTCTTGTTACCAGCGTGTCCTCTGAAAGTACGAGTTGGAGCAAATTCGCCCAACTTGTGTCCTACCATATTTTCGGTAACATAAACAGGAATAAATTTATTTCCGTTGTGAACTGCAACAGTATGGCCTACGAAATCAGGCGAAATCATTGAAGCTCTGGCCCAGGTCTTAACTACCACTTTCTTGCCCGATTCATTCATGGCAAGCACTTTCTTCTCAAGCTTAACGTTAATATACGGACCTTTTTTTAATGAACGACTCATAATTTACTCAATTAATCAGATTACTTCTTTCTTCTCTCAATAATATACTTAGACGATTGTTTCTTCGGAGCTCTTGTCTTAAGACCCTTAGCGTACAATCCCTTACGAGATCTCGGGTGTCCTCCTGAAGCACGTCCTTCACCACCACCCATCGGGTGATCAACCGGGTTCATAACAACACCACGGTTACGCGGACGACGTCCTAACCAACGAGAACGTCCAGCTTTACCTGAACTTTCCAATCCATGATCTGAGTTACCTACACTACCAATAGTAGCCTTACAAGTACTGAGGATCTGACGAACCTCACCTGAAGGCAACTTGATAACGCAGTACTTACCTTCTCTAGAAGTCAACTGAGCGAAGTTACCAGCCGAGCGAACCAAGGCAGCGCCTTGTCCCGGACGTAATTCGATGTTGTGAATTACAGTACCGACCGGAATATTCTGAAGCGGAAGTGCGTTTCCGATTTCCGGAGCGGCAGTCTCACCTGACATCAAAGTCGTACCAACTTGCAATCCATTGGGAGCAATAATATATCTTTTTTCTCCATCTGCATAAAACAACAAAGCGATACGAGCCGAACGATTCGGATCGTATTCAATTGTTTTAACCACTGCAGGCACACCGTCTTTATTTCTCTTGAAATCTACGATACGAATAATCTTCTTACTACCGCCACCGATGTAGCGCATAGTCATCTTACCTTCGTTGTTACGACCACCTGAAGATTTCTTACCAAATACAAGAGACTTTTCTGGTACCCGTGCAGTAATCTCTTCGTAAGTACCAATAATTTTATGTCTTTGCCCCGGTGTTGTGGGCTTAAATTTACGTACTGCCATTTTTATTAAATATTGCTATAAAAATCAATAGTATCTCCTTCTTTCAACGTAACGATAGCCTTCTTGAACGCATTCGTACGTCCGTTGATGATACCGGCACGAGTATAGCGGCTCTTGTTTTTGCCGGCATACTTCATTGTATTCACATCAACTACTGTAACGTTGTAAAGGGCTTCAACTTCCTTCTTAATTTCCAGTTTATTAGCTTCAGGACGCACGATAAAGCCGAAACGATTATTCGTCTTATCAGTAATTGCAGTCATCTTCTCTGTCACTAACGGTTTAATAATAATTCCCATTATTTAAGCCTCCTTTTTACATTAAGATATTGTCGATAGCAGAAAGTGCACTTTCAGCAAACACAACGACCCCAGCGTCCAATACTCTGTAAGTATTTAACCCTGAGATAGTCTGCACATTAGCACCCTTCACATTACGAGCCGACAAATATACGTTTTTATTTGCTTCTGGTAAAATCACAAGCAGCTTTTTGTCAGAAACTTTAAGATTTTTTGTCATTGCAACAAAATCTTTAGTCTTCGGAGCTTCAAAAGAGAAGTCTTCTACTACTACAACTGCGTTGTTCTGAGCCTTGTATGACAAAGCTGACTTACGAGCCAGAGCCTTTACTTTTTTGTTTAATTTGAAGTAGTAATCTCTCGGTTTCGGACCGAATACGCGTCCACCACCAACAAGTACCGGTGAGTTCATGTCACCACGACGTGCACCACCACCACCTTTCTGGCGACCGATTTTACGAGTAGAACCACTGATTTCGCTTCTTTCCTTTGACTTGTGTGTACCCTGACGCTGGTTAGCCATAAACTGTTTAACATCCAAGTAGATAGCGTGGTCGTTGGGCTCAATTCCGAAGATAGACTCGTTTAACGTAATCTTTCTCCCAGTGTCTTCACCTTTAATGTTATATACGTTAACTTCCATTATTTCTCAATTATTACGATTGAACCTTTGCAACCAGGAACAGATCCCTTAATCAAAAGAAGATTGTGCTCCGCGATTACCTTTAATACCTGCAGGTTTTGAACAGTTACTCTGTCGCCACCAAGCTGTCCGCCCATGCGCATTCCTTTGAATACTTTTGCAGGGTAAGAACAAGCACCGATAGAACCCGGCTTACGAGCGCGGTTGTGCTGACCGTGAGTAGTCTGGCCTACACCACCAAAACCATGGCGTTTTACTACACCCTGGAAACCTTTACCCTTAGAAGTACCTACAACGTCAACAAAAGTTGCGTCATTGAACAGTTCTACGGTAACAGTGTCACCCAGATTCAACTCTGTTTCAAATTCTTTGAACTCAGCCAAGTGTTTCTTGGGAGTTACTCCAGCTTTCTTAAAGTGGCCCATCAAAGGCTTTGTAGTGTGCTTCTCCTTCTTGTCCTGGAAGCCCAGCTGAACAGCTTCATAACCGTCCTTTTCTACAGTTTTCACTTGAGTAACAACACAAGGACCTGCTTCGATAACAGTGCATGGTACATTCTTACCCTCGGCACTGAAAACGGATGTCATTCCGATTTTTTTTCCTAATAATCCTGGCATTTCACTTAATTTTTAATACTTACACTTTGATTTCTACTTCCACACCACTCGGTAACTCCAACTTCATCAGAGCATCTACTGTCTTAGCTGTTGAGCTATAGATGTCAATCAGTCTCTTGTAAGAAGAGAGTTCGAATTGTTCACGCGACTTCTTGTTAACGAAAGTCGAACGGTTCACGGTAAAGATACGCTTGTGCGTAGGAAGAGGAATCGGACCGCTAACGATGGCGCCCGTTGTCTTCACCGTTCTTACAATCTTCTCAGCTGACTTGTCAACCAAGTTGTGGTCGTAAGATTTCAGTTTGATTCTAATTTTTTGACTCATTACTGTCTTTAGTTATTAAATAGTTATATAAGATGAAGTTCCGCAGGCTAAGAGTCATTCGCTAGCCTACGGGACTTCAAGTTTTTTTAGATTAAGTCAGCACGACCTTTTACTTCCTCCAATACTGCCTTGGCAATAGAGTTGGAAACCTGGGCGTGGTGAGAGTATACCATTGAAGAGGTTGCACGACCAGAAGTGATGGTACGCAATGCTGTTACGTAACCGAACATTTCTGCCAGCGGAACCATTGCCTTCACGATACGTGCACCGGAACGGCTGGATTCCATACCTTCCACCTGGCCACGACGCTTGTTCAAGTCACCGATAACGTCACCCATGTTTTCTTCCGGAGTAACAACTTCCAGTTTCATGATAGGCTCCATCAATACCGGACCTGCCTTGGCACAAGCATTCTTATATGCCTGGATAGCACAGATTTCGAAAGACAACTGGTCTGAGTCAACCGGGTGGAAAGAGCCGTCAATCAAGGTTACTTTCAATGAATCCAACGGATAACCTGCCAATACACCATTCTTCATGGCAGTAGTGAAGCCTTTCTGTACAGACGGGATAAATTCCTTAGGAATGTTACCACCCTTCACTTCGTCGACGAATTGCAATCCGCCTTCCTTGAAGTCTTCATCAACCGGGCCGATGTTCACGATAATATCAGCAAACTTACCACGACCACCGGACTGCTTCTTGTAAACTTCACGCAAGTTGACTGTCTTAGTGATAGCTTCCTTATAGTTAACTTGAGGCTTACCTTGGTTACATTCAACCTTGAACTCACGTTTCAGACGGTCGATGATAATATCCAAGTGAAGCTCACCCATACCAGAGATAACTGTCTGACCAGTCTGTTCGTCAGTCTTAACTGTAAACGTCGGATCTTCTTCAGCCAGCTTAGCCAAGCCATTTGACAGTTTATCCATATCCTTCTGAGTCTTAGGCTCAACTGCGATACCAATTACCGGTTCCGGGAAGTCCATAGACTCCAATACAATCGGTGCAGTTTCGTCACACAATGTATCACCAGTATGTATATCCTTGAAACCTACGCCAGCACCAATATCACCAGCACCGATAACTTCTACCGGATTCTGCTTGTTTGAGTGCATCTGGAACAGACGGGATACGCGTTCTTTCTTACCAGAACGAGAGTTATAGATATAAGAACCAGCCTCAATCTTACCGGAATAAACGCGGAAGAAAGTCAAACGACCTACATACGGGTCTGTTGCAATCTTAAATGCCAAAGCAGAAGTCTTTTCGTCTTCGCTCGGTTTACGGTCTTCTTCAGCACCAGTTTCGGGGTTTGTACCGATAACGTTCTCTGTATCCAGCGGAGAAGGCAAGAATGCACACACGTAATCGAGCAATGTCTGTACACCTTTGTTCTTGAATGAAGAACCGCAAAGCATCGGAACGACAGCCATTTGCACTGTTGCGTTACGGAGAGCTCTCAAAACCTCTTCTTCTGTAATGGTAGAAGGATCATCGAAATATTTCTCCATCAAAGCATCGTCAAACTCAGCCACTTTTTCGAGCATCTTATCTCTCCATTCATTAGCTTCGTCTACCAGATTTGCAGGAATTTCTTCTACTGTATAGTCAGCACCCATTGTTTCATCATGCCAATAGATAGCTTTCATTTTGATAAGGTCTACCAGACCTTTGAAAGATTCCTCAGCACCGATAGGAATGACGATAGGACACGGATTAGCACCCAAAACGTCCTTCATCTGGCGGACTACCTCAAAGAAGTCAGCACCCGAACGGTCCATCTTATTAACGTAAGCGATACGCGGTACGTTATATTTATCAGCCTGGCGCCAAACTGTCTCAGATTGCGGTTCAACACCACCTACTGCACAATAAGCAGCAACGGCACCATCAAGAATACGCAAAGAGCGTTCTACCTCAGCGGTAAAGTCAACGTGCCCCGGAGTGTCAATCAAGTTAATTTTATAAGTATCACCGGCATATTTCCAACGAGTGGTAGTAGCAGCAGAAGTGATAGTGATACCACGTTCTTGTTCTTGCTCCATCCAGTCCATTGTAGCGGCACCATCGTGTACCTCACCGATTTTGTGGGTCAAACCCGTGTAAAACAAAATACGTTCAGAAGTCGTTGTCTTTCCGGCATCGATGTGGGCCATGATACCGATATTACGTGTCAAATGTAAATCATGCTTTGCCATTTTCTAATTCCCTTACTTTAAGTTTTTTTAATCTTCTAATTGGTTAGTCTCTTATAGTATTAGAATCTGAAATGAGCAAATGCACGGTTAGCTTCTGCCATTCTATGCATATCTTCTTTACGTTTGTAAGCACCGCCCTGTTCATTGAAAGCATCCATGATTTCGGCAGCCAGCTTATCAGCCATTGATTTACCGCCACGCTTACGTGCAAAGATAATCAAGTTCTTCATGGAAATTGATTCCTTACGGTCAGCACGGATTTCTGTAGGAACCTGGAAAGTAGCACCACCCACACGGCGAGACTTAACTTCCACTTGAGGAGTCACATTATCCAGAGCTTTTTTCCAGATTTCAAGAGCGGATTTCTCTTCGTTCTGCATTTTGTTCTTCACTGTTTCCAACGCAGCATAGAAGATTTCATAAGAAGTGTTCTTCTTTCCATCGTACATCAAGTGATTCACGAACTTGGAAACTTTTACATCATTGAACACGGGATCCGGAAGGATAACGCGTTTTTTTGGTTTTGCTTTTCTCATTTGTCTGAAAGAATAATGTTTTTCGTTCTTGGTTGTTTACTTCTGTCTTCTTCAACTCTCCCTCCGGAGAATTTACTCAACCTTTAGCATTTCCAACAAACTAAAACGTAAGTTATTACTTTAAATTTTCCTATTTTGGGAATCAGGCCACCAGATTATTTCTTCTTAGCAGGAGCTGCTTGACCCGGTTTCGGACGTTTTGCGCCGTATTTGGAACGTCTTTGTGTACGACCTGCAACACCTGCAGTATCCAAAGTACCACGTACGATGTGATAACGCACACCCGGAAGGTCTTTTACACGACCACCACGTACCAACACGATAGAGTGTTCCTGCAAGTTGTGACCTTCTCCCGGAATATAAGAGTTCACCTCTTTACCATTGGTCAAACGTACACGAGCTACTTTACGCATAGCTGAATTCGGCTTCTTCGGAGTGGTTGTATACACTCTCACGCAAACGCCACGTCTTTGAGGACAAGAGTCCAAGGCTGGAGACTTTGATTTCTCCACCAGCACTTCGCGTCCTTTTCTTACTAATTGCTGAATTGTAGGCATTTTAATTGTTTTTAGTTATATATTATTGTTTATATTAATTCAAAACTATACACTTTTGGGCTGCAAAGATACTAATAAGTTTTGAATAATCAATGCACTACAAGTTTTTTTTTGATTTTACGCTTCACCCTTGATGTTGGGAAGAGGCGGAAATGTTTGTTCGTCCGGCATGCGAATCAGTCCGAAAGCGCGTTCATATTTCCCAATATTCTCTTCGAGTGCACGCAGCAAACGCTTGGCATGTTCGGGTGCCAAAACTATGCGCGATTGCACGCCAGCCTTTGGCATTCCAGGCATCACGCGGATAAAGTCGAGAATAAATTCCGAACTGGAATGAGTTATAATAGCCAAATTGGCATATGTACCTTGCGCCACTTCTTCCTTCAATTCTATCTGGAGTTGACCGTTGTTGTTTTCTTGATTTTCCATGTTGCACAATTGTTTTTAAAATGTTCTTAAAAGATAGACCAAAAGTACTCTTTTTTTTCGGATGATATACATTTAAGTTCAAAAAGACACATAATAATCCGTTCTGAAAAAGGAGCAAGCCACTGCAACCGTTTTGCAGTAGCACTGTAACAAACATACAGAAGCATTGCAGTACAGAAGGAAGAGGCAAAGATAAAACAGAGAGGGAATACTCCTTCTTATAGGATATTCCCTCTCTATTTTATAGAATTATATTGACGTTGTAAGGCTATCCCTCTACTTTCTCGTCTACAGCATAATCAAGTACCGTCTTCTTGTTGGCAAGCATACGGTCGTACTCTTCTTTGGAGCCAACGATAATCTTCTCGAACTCGCGTTGTCCGGTACCGGCAGGAATCAGGTGACCGCAAATTACGTTCTCCTTCATACCTTCCAGACGGTCCACCTTTCCGTTGATGGCAGCCTCGTTCAGTACCTTCGTCGTTTCCTGGAAGGAAGCAGCCGACATGAAGCTTGAAGTCTGCAATGCAGCACGGGTGATACCTTGAAGAATCTGAGTAGAAGTCGCAGGTACAGCGTCGCGCACTTCCACGGGTTTCAAGTCGCGGCGTTTCAACATGGAGTTCTCGTCACGCAGCTTGCGGGCCGTCACAATCTGGCCAGCCTGCAGACTCTGGGAATCTCCAGCATCCACTACCACCTTCTTTCCCCAGATACGGTCATTCTCTTCCATGAATTCCATCTTGTCAACAACTTGCTGTTCCAGGAAGCGGGTATCACCTGGCTCGTCGATTTCCACCTTGCGCATCATCTGACGAACGATGATTTCAAAGTGCTTATCATTAATCTTCACACCCTGCAGACGGTAAACGTCCTGAACCTCGTTCACAATATATTCCTGCACGGCCGTAGGACCTTTGATAGCCAGGATGTCCGCAGGTGTGATAGCACCGTCAGACAACGGAGTACCGGCGCGTACATAGTCGTTCTCCTGAACCAGAATCTGCTTGGACAACGGTACGAGGTACTTCTTCACTTCACCGGTCTTGGAAGTAACGATAATTTCGCGATTACCGCGTTTCACCTTACCCATGGTAACCTCACCGTCGATTTCTGAAACCACAGCGGGATTAGACGGGTTACGTGCCTCGAACAACTCAGTGACACGGGGAAGACCACCCGTGATATCACCCGCTTTACCTACGGCACGCGGAATCTTCACGATAACTTCACCGGCCTTTACCTTCTGACCGTCTTCAACCACTACGTGGCCACCTACTGGCAAGTTGTATGTACGGATCAGTTCGCCGTCTTCTGTCATGATGTGTGCGGTAGGCACCTTCGTCTTATCCTTAGACTCAATGATGATGATTTCGCGCAAACCGGTAGATTCATCAGACTCTACCTTATAAGTCACGTTTTCAATAACACCTTCAAATTCAATCTTACCGGTAGCTTCGGTAATGATAACCGCGTTGAACGGGTCCCAACGGGCAATCATCTTGCCTTTCTCTACCATTTCACCATCGGCTGCATAGAGCGTAGAACCGTAGGGTACATTATGAGTGGAAAGCACAATACCCGTGTTGACATCCACGAAACGCACTTCGGCCAAACGGCCTACCACTACCTTTGCCGGTTCGCCTGCTTCGTCGATAACGTCTACCGTACGGAGTTCTTCGAATTCCAGACGGGCAGGATTCTTGGCCACGATGCTTGCGTTGGCAGCAATATTGGCTGCCGTACCACCGGCATGGAATGTACGCAGTGTCAACTGTGTACCCGGCTCACCGATAGACTGTGCAGCGATTACGCCGACTGCCTCGCCCTTCTGAACCATACGGCTGGAAGCCAGGTTACGTCCGTAACACTTGGCACAAACACCTTTCTTGGATTCGCAGGTCAATACAGAACGGATTTCAACGCTCTCGATTGGAGAGTCTTCAATGCGTTGTGCAATGTCCTCGGTAATTTCCTCACCGCCGGCCACAATCAGTTCGCCGGTTGTAGGATGAACAATATCATGTACGGATACACGACCCAGGATACGTTCATACAGAGTGGCAATGGTTTCATCATTGTTCTTCAGTGCCGTACAAACCAATCCGCGGAGCGTGCCGCAGTCTTCTTCATTAATAATCACATCATGCGATACGTCAACCAGACGACGGGTCAGGTATCCGGCATCGGCCGTCTTCAAAGCGGTATCGGCAAGACCCTTACGGGCACCGTGGGTAGAGATAAAGTACTCCAACACGGACAGACCTTCCTTAAAGTTAGAAAGAATCGGGTTTTCGATAATCTGACCGCCTTCGGCACCTGCTTTCTGGGGCTTCGCCATCAAACCACGCATACCGGAGAGCTGACGAATCTGTTCCTTAGAACCACGGGCACCGGAATCCAGCATCATGTATACAGAGTTGAAACCCTGGTCGTCGCTTGAAATGGTTTTCATCAGGATGTTGGACAACTCAGAGTTCACGTGCGTCCAGATATCGATTACCTGGTTGTAACGCTCGTTGTTCGTGATGAAACCCATGTTATAGTTATTGATTACCTGCTCTACTTCATCATAACCTTTCTGTACTAATGCTTCCTTCTCTTCCGGGATAATGATATCGCCCAAGTTGAACGACAAACCACCCTTGAAGGCCATGTAATAACCGAGGTTCTTGATTCCGTCGAGGAAGTCGGCTGCCTTGGCAACACCGCACACCTTGATTACGTGACTGATGATGTCTCGGAGTGACTTCTTGGAGATAATCGTATTGATATATCCTGCTTCTGCCGGAACAATTTCGTTGACAATGACACGGCCCACGGAGGTATCGTGCATCATCTTGTCCACAATGTTACCATTCTCGTCAACGTCTTTCACTATTACGCTTACCGGAGCATGGATGTCGCACTTACCTTCATTGTAGGCAATCAGCGCTTCCTCAGGACCGTAGAATGTCAGGCCTTCACCCTTGGCACCCTTGCGCAGCTTCGTAATATAGTACAGACCAAGTACCATATCCTGAGCAGGCACAGTGATAGGAGCACCGTTGGCAGGGTTCAATATATTGTGTGACTGGAGCATTAGCATCTGTGCTTCCAGAATCGCTTCGTTGCTCAACGGCAAGTGCACGGCCATCTGGTCACCGTCGAAGTCGGCATTGAACGCCGTACATGCCAACGGGTGCAGCTGGATTGCCTTACCTTCAATCATTTTAGGCTGGAATGCCTGGATACCCAGACGGTGAAGTGTCGGGGCACGGTTCAACAGCACCGGATGCCCCTTCATCACGTGTTCCAAAATATCCCAGATAACGGGTTCCTTGCGGTCTACAATCTTCTTGGCGCTCTTTACCGTCTTCACGATACCACGCTCAATGAGCTTACGAATGATGAACGGCTTGTAAAGCTCGGCTGCCATCAGTTTAGGGATACCGCATTCGCCCATCTTCAGCTCCGGACCTACAACGATTACAGAACGTGCGGAATAGTCGACACGCTTACCCAACAAGTTCTGACGGAAACGTCCTTGCTTACCCTTCAAACTGTCGGAAAGTGACTTCAACGGACGGTTAGCGTCGGTCTTCACTGCACTCGATTTACGGGAGTTATCAAACAGAGAGTCGACAGCTTCCTGCAACATACGTTTTTCATTACGCAAAATCACTTCAGGAGCCTTGATTTCAATCAATCTCTTCAGACGGTTGTTACGGATGATGACACGACGGTAAAGGTCATTCAAGTCAGAAGTTGCGAAACGGCCGCCATCCAATGGGACCAACGGACGAAGTTCGGGCGGAATAACCGGTACAATGCGTACAATCATCCACTCGGGCTTGTTGCGTCCGCGTGATGCACGGAACGACTCAACTACCTGAAGACGTTTCAGAGCTTCGGTCTTGCGTTGCTGTGAAGCATCGCTTCCGGCACGGTTACGCAGTTCGTAAGACAAAGAGTCAAGGTCGAGGCGTGACAGCAAATCGTAGATAGCTTCCGCGCCCATCTTGGCAATGAACTTATTGGGATCTGAATCTTCGAGGAACTGGTTGTCTTTCGGCAACTTTTCCAGCAAGTCCAGGTATTCTCCTTCTTCAAGCAAGTCATACTGTGCCACTTCATCGGACAGTACACCCGGCTGAATGACAACATAACGCTCGTAATAGATAATGGCATCCAGCTTCTTGGTGGGCAAGCCCAACAAGTAACCGATTTTGTTGGGAAGTGAACGGAAGTACCAGATGTGAGCCACGGGCACAACGAGCTGGATGTGTCCCATACGCTCACGGCGCACTTTCTTTTCAGTCACTTCCACACCACAACGGTCGCAGACGATGCCTTTGTAACGGATACGCTTGTACTTACCGCAATGGCACTCGTAATCCTTGATAGGACCAAAGATGCGCTCGCAGAACAATCCGTCGCGTTCGGGCTTATACGTACGATAGTTGATGGTTTCAGGCTTTAAAACTTCACCACTCGAATTCTCAAGGATTTCCTCAGGAGAAGCCAAACCGATAGAGATTTTCGAGAAATTACTCTTTATCTTGTTATCTTTTCTAAAAGCCATAAATTTATTTAATTGATAATTGACAATGGAAAATTGAAATTGAAAAACTGAAAACCGATAATTGAGAATGGTAACTTGCATTATCCACTCTCAATTATCAATTATCCATTATTCTAAGTTGATGCTCAAGCCCAAACCTCTCAACTCGTGCAGCAATACGTTCAGTGACTCGGGGATACCCGGAGCAGGCATCGGTTCACCCTTCACGATTGCTTCATAAGCCTTGGAACGTCCTACAACGTCATCAGACTTGATAGTCAGGATTTCCTGCAGAATGTGTGCGGCACCGAACGCTTCGAGTGCCCAAACTTCCATTTCTCCAAAACGCTGACCACCGAACTGTGCCTTACCACCCAACGGCTGTTGCGTAATGAGTGAGTACGGACCGATGGAACGTGCGTGCATCTTGTCTTCAACCATGTGACCGAGCTTCAGCATGTAAGTCACACCTACCGTAGCCTGCTGCTCGAATGCTTCACCGGTACCACCATCATACAGCGTTGTCTTGCCGTAGCGAGGCAAGCCGGCCTTATCGGTCCATTCGTTCAAATCGTCCAAAGATGCACCGTCAAAGATAGGAGTGGCAAACTTCACGCCCAGGTTTTTTCCGGCACGCCCGAGAACGGCCTCGAATATCTGACCGATGTTCATACGTGAAGGCACACCCAACGGATTCAGCACGATGTCTACCGGAGTACCGTCAGCAAGGAACGGCATGTCTTCCTGGCGTACCACACGGGAAACAATACCCTTGTTACCGTGACGACCGGCCATCTTGTCACCGACACCAATCTTACGTTTCTTGGCAATGTATACCTTGGCCATCTGAATGATACCTGCGGGCAACTCGTCACCGATAGTGATGGCGAACTTCTTGCGTTTCAGCTCGGCATCGAGTTCCTTGTACTTCTTGATGAAGTTCATCACCAATGCACGAATCAGTCCGTTGGTATGTTCATCCTTCGTCCAGTTGCTCAACTGAACAGCGGTGAAGTCCAAATCGCTGAAGTCGGAAGCAGAGAATCTGGCGCCTTTGGAAATAATGTCGGCACCCATGTAATCCTTCACACCTTCCGATGTATAATTTTCTGTAAGCTTCAACAGCTTGTTTATCAACACTTTCTTGAGGTCACCAATCTTAGCGTCGAACTCATCGTCAATCTTCGGTAACAGAGCCTTGTCGGCCAGCTTGGAGCTGCGGGTCTTGACAACACGGGAGAACAGACGCTTACCGATAACAACACCCTTCAAAGAAGGAGAGGCTTTCAAAGAAGCATCCTTCACATCACCGGCCTTGTCACCGAAGATGGCACGGAGCAGTTTCTCTTCCGGAGAAGGATCCGATTCACCCTTCGGAGTAATCTTACCGATAAGGATATCACCCGGTTCGATGCGGGCACCCACACGAACAATACCGTTTTCGTCAAGGTCTTTAGTCGCTTCCTCACTTACGTTAGGAATGTCAGAGGTCAACTCTTCCATACCACGCTTCGTTTCGCGAACTTCCAAAGAATATTCTTCTACGTGTACAGAGGTCAAAAGGTCCTCACGAACCACACGTTCATTCAGTACGATAGCATCCTCATAGTTATAGCCCTTCCACGGCATGTAAGCAACCAGCAGGTTCTTACCCAGTGCAAGTTCTCCGTCTTCGGTTGAATAACCTTCCGTCAGGATTTGACCTGCAGTCACGCGCTGACCCTTCTCGCAAATCGGACGGAGGTCAATCGTCATATTCTGGTTGGTACGGCGCCACTTCGGGATATTATATTCTTTCAATGCAGGCTCGAAGCTTACGAACTCTTCCTCCTCCGTACGGTCGTACAGAATACGGATAGTCGTTGCATCCACGAATTCAACCACACCGTCACCCTCGGCAGTAATCTGCGTACGAGAATCGCGTGCCAGCTGGCGTTCGATACCGGTACCTACAATCGGAGCTTCGCTCTTCAATAAAGGAACAGCCTGGCGCATCATGTTTGATCCCATCAATGCACGGTTGGCGTCATCATGCTCCAAGAACGGAATCAAAGAAGCCGCAATAGAAGCAATCTGCTGGGGAGATACGTCCATCAATTCCACCTCGGAAGGAGGAACCACCGGATAGTCGGCATCCTGACGGGATTTTACTTTATCACGTACAAAAGTACCGTCATCGTTCAAAGGAGCATTACCCTGAGCAATAATCTTGGCTTCCTCTTCTTCTGCGGTGAGGTAAACCAAACCTTCGTCAGAAAGATCAACCTTACCCTCTGCCACCTTGCGGTACGGAGTTTCAATGAAGCCAAGCTCGTTGATTTTCGCGAACACACAGAGTGAAGAAATCAAACCGATGTTCGGACCTTCAGGAGTCTCGATAGGACAAAGACGTCCGTAGTGAGTATAGTGTACGTCACGAACCTCGAAGCCTGCACGCTCGCGTGACAGACCGCCGGGACCCAGGGCAGACATACGGCGCTTGTGAGTAATCTCGGCCAGCGGGTTGGTCTGGTCCATGAACTGTGACAAAGCATTCGTTCCAAAGAATGAATTGATAACGGAAGAGATTGTCTTGGCGTTAATCAGGTCAATCGGAGTAAAGACTTCATTGTCACGGACGTTCATACGCTCGCGGATAGTACGCGACATACGTGCCAGACCGATGGCAAACTGATTGGACAACTGTTCGCCCACTGTACGCACACGACGGTTGCTCAAGTGGTCGATATCGTCCACATCCGCTTTCGAGTTAATCAACTCGATGAGATATTTGATAATTTCGATAATATCTTCCTTGGTAAGGACACGCACGTCCATATCGGTCGTCAAGTTCAACTTTCTGTTGATACGATAACGGCCTACATCACCCAGGTCATATCTCTTCTCTGAGAAGAACAGGTTATTGATAACCTCGCGTGCACTGGCATCATCGGCAGGGTCTGCATTACGCAACTGGCGGTAGATGTAGAGTACAGCTTCTTTTTCCGAGTTACTCGGATCCTTCTGCAGAGTATTATATATGATAGAATAGTCAGACTGGTTCGGTTCTTCCTTGTGTACGAGGATATTCTGAACGCCCGACTCTAATATAATGTCAACATGTTCCGGCTCGATTACAGTTTCACGGTCAATAACGACTTCGTTACGCTCGATGGAAACAACTTCACCGGTATCTTCGTCTACAAAATCCTCAATCCATGTTTTCAACACACGTGCGGCCAACTTACGTCCCACCATCTTCTTGAGGTTCGTCTTGTTCACCTTCACGTCTTCCGCCAAATTAAAAATCTCGAGAATGTCCTTGTCATTCTCAAATCCGATGGCTCTCAGCAAAGTGGTAACCGGCAATTTCTTCTTACGGTCAATGTACGCATACATGACGTTGTTGATGTCGGTGGCAAACTCAATCCACGAACCCTTGAACGGGATGATACGGGCTGAGTACAACTTGGTACCGTTGGCATGTACGCTCTGTCCGAAGAATACGCCCGGTGAACGGTGAAGCTGGGATACAACCACACGTTCCGCACCGTTGATGACGAATGTTGCCTTATCCGTCATGTAAGGAATAGGACCGAGGAACACGTCCTGAATGACCGTGTCAAAATCTTCGTGGTCGGGGTCGGTACAATATAATTTCAATTTTGCCTTCAAAGGCACGCTATATGTAAGCCCTCGCTCTATACATTCATCAATGGTATAGCGCGGCGGATCAATATAGTAGTCCAAAAACTCAAGAACAAAATTATTTCTTGTATCGGCAATGGGGAAGTTTTCAGCAAATACTTTATACAGTCCCTCGTTCTTACGTTTCTCGGGTGGGGTGTCCAGTTGTAGAAAGTCTTTGAATGACTTCAATTGTACTTCCAGAAAATCCGGATATTCAAGCGGATTCTTAGTCGAAGCAAAATTAACTCTTTGATTTACAGTATTTGAAGACATCTGTTAATGGATTTGTAGAACTTAATTTTAAATATATACACAAAAAGGTTAAGAACCCTTTTCACGAAGGGTTCCTAACCGAATTACCTGATTTACAGGCTAATGTTATTTAAGTTCAACTTCAGCTCCAGCTTCTTCCAATGTTTTCTTCAATGATTCTGCTTCGTCCTTAGCCAAACCTTCTTTTACTACGCTAGGAGCACCGTCTACCATGTCCTTAGCTTCCTTCAAGCCAAGACCGCAAGCTTCCTTAACGGCTTTAACTACCTGAAGTTTAGCTGAGCCAGCGCTCTTCAATACTACGTCGAAAGAAGTCTTTTCTTCTGCGGCAGCAGCACCACCGGCTGCAGGACCAGCAGCAACAGCTACAGCTGCAGCAGCAGGTTCAATACCATATTCTTCTTTCAGGATTGTTGCAAGTTCATTAACTTCTTTTACTGTCAAGTTAACTAATTGTTCTGCAAAAGCTTTCAAATCTGCCATTTTTGTATGATTTTTAATTGTTTAAATACTAAATAAATTGATATAATTCTTTTTCCGAAATTTACGCTTCGGGACGTTCACCAAGAGTCTTGAGAACTCCGTGGAGGGTGTTACCACCTGATTGCAGAGCAGAAATAACATTCTTGGCCGGTGACTGCAGCAATGCAACGATATCGGCAATAACTTCATTCTTACTCTTGATACTTACGAGAGCATCCAACTGGTCAGCACCAACATAGAAGCTTTCTTCTGCATATGCAGCCTTCAGTCCGGGAATACCGTTCTTAGCCTTATCTTTAATCAACTTGGCCGGAGCGTTAGCAACGTTGCTGAACATTACGGCAGTTGTACCTTTCAGAGAACCATAAAGCGGAGAAAAGTCTTCTTCCAGGCTCTCCAATGCCTTGTGAAGCAATGTATTCTTAACTACCATCAATTTGATGTCAGCCTTGAAACATTCTCTTCTCAACATGCTGGTTGTAGCAGCATTCATGGCAGTGGTATCCACCAAATAGAAGTGACCGTATTCCTTCACTGTAGCAGCAATCTGCTCAATAATCGTACTTTTATCTTCCTTTCTCATTATTACTCCGTTTTATTAGATTTCTTCTACTGTTTTCGGGTCAATCTTGATGCCCGCACTCATCGTGCTAGAAAGATAAATACTCTTAATATATGTACCCTTGGCTGCAGTCGGTTTCAATTTATTCAAAGTAGAGATGAATTCTTTCGCATTGTCGCGAATTTGCTCAGCGCTAAATGAAACTTTACCGATAGAAGTATGAACAATACCGCTCTTGTCAACCTTAAAGTCGATTTTGCCTTGTTTTACTTCTCTTACAGCTTTAGCAACATCCATAGTTACAGTGCCACTCTTGGGGTTAGGCATCAATCCACGAGGACCGAGCACACGACCGAGTGCACCAATCTTACCCATGATGGACGGCATAGTGATAATCACATCAATATCAGTCCATCCACCTTTGATCTTTTCAATATATTCGTCAAGACCAACATAGTCAGCTCCGGCTTCTTTTGCAGCAGCTTCAGCATCTGGTGTACAAAGCACCAAAACGCGTACAACCTTACCAGTACCGTGAGGAAGTGATACAACACCTCTCACCATCTGGTTGGCCTTACGCGGGTCAACGCCCAAACGTACGTCGATATCCAGAGAAGCGTCAAACTTGGTATAAGTGATTTCCTTTACCAACTGAGCAGCTTCCTTGAGAGAGTATGCTTTCCCTGCTTCAATTTTTTCTGCAGCCAACTTTTGATTTTTTGTCAGTTTACCCATTCTAATTGAAGTTTATTAATTATTAACCGGGAACTCCCCTTTTACAGCGATACCCATACTTCTAGCTGTACCGGCAACCATTTTCATGGCAGCTTCTACAGTGAAACAGTTCAAGTCAACCATTTTGTCCTGAGCAATCGTACGAACCTGTTCCCAAGTAATCTCGGCAACTTTCTTACGGTTAGGCTCAGCAGAACCACTCTTTTGCTTCGTCACTTCCAACAACTGGATAGCCACGGGAGGAGTCTTGATTACAAAATCGAAAGACTTGTCTGCGTAGTAAGTGATAATCACAGGAAGAATCTTTCCTGCTTTGTCTTGGGTTCTGGCGTTGAATTGCTTGCAAAACTCCATGATATTGATACCCTTGGAACCCAATGCAGGTCCTACTGGGGGTGATGGATTTGCCGCGCCTCCTTTAATCTGTAATTTGATTAGTCCAGCAACTTCTTTAGCCATTTTCTAATTGATTTATATATATAAACATTAATGAAGAATACTACAGCGTAACACCTGCACTATTCTTTTTCAACTTGCATAAAGCCCAATTCGAGCGGAGTCTTCCGTCCGAATATCTTGACCATGACCTTCAGTTTCTTCTTCTCGGTGTTCACTTCTTCAATGATTCCACTGAATCCACTGAACGGACCGTAATTCACCTTTACAGTCTCGCCGACTACATACGGGATACTCAAGTCTTCACCTGATTCCTGCAATTCGTCGACCGTACCAAGTATACGATTCACTTCCGACTGTCTCAGAGGTACGGGTTTTTCCGAACCACCCAAGAACCCTATCACATTAGGAGTATTTCTCAGATGATGAGCAACCTCACCCACCAGAGCAGCCTCCACCAAAACGTAACCAGGGAGATAACTTCTCTCTTTCACAATTTTCTTACCATTGCGAACCTGATATACCTTTTCGGTAGGAATCAATACCTGAGATACGTAATCACCAAGGTCGCTGTTTTTAATATCAGCTTCAAGGTATTCCTTTACCTTAGCTTCTTTTCCGCTAATAGCACGCAAAACGTACCATTTCTTTTCAATCTCAGACATTTCTCCTTACTTTTAATGTGGATAAACAAATTCCATCAGATGCTGGAAACAGAAGTCCATCGCAAATACTACCACTGCAATTAGTAGGGAAGCATATAAAACAACTACTGCACTGTTAGTAAGTTCAGAATACGTAGGCCACGACACTTTATGAACAAGTTCGTCGTAAGTTTCTTTAAAATAAGCTACAATCTTCTTCATTTCAAAAATATTAGCACGGGAGGAGAGGCTCGAACTCCCGACACCCGGTTTTGGAGACCGGTGCTCTACCAACTGAGCTACTCCCGTTTGTACATAATCAGTTCCCGATGTATACCGGGAACTGATTAAGATTATATTGGTTATTAGTCAAGAATTTCAGTAATCTGACCAGAACCTACTGTACGACCACCTTCACGGATAGCGAAACGCAAACCTACGTTCAATGCTACCGGGTAGATCAGTTCTACAGTGATTTCTACGTTATCACCAGGCATTACCATTTCAGTTCCTTCCGGAAGAGTGATTTCACCTGTACAGTCCATAGTACGCAGATAGAACTGAGGACGGTATTTGTTGTGGAACGGAGTGTGACGACCACCTTCTTCTTTCTTCAAAACGTAGATAGAAGCTTTGAACTTAGAGTGAGGTTTAATCTGACCGGGCTTACAAAGAACCATACCACGTTTGATTTCGTTCTTGTCGATACCACGGAGCAACAGACCTACGTTGTCACCAGCTTCACCTTGATCCAGCAACTTGCGGAACATTTCAACACCAGTTACAACAGACTTCTTGTCTTCACCCAAACCGAGGATTTCAACTTCGTCACCTACATGGATAACACCAGCTTCGATACGACCAGTAGCTACAGTACCACGACCAGTGATTGAGAATACGTCTTCAACCGGCATCAAGAACGGTTTGTCAATATCACGCGGAGGCAGAGGAATCCAAGTGTCGCAAGCATCCATCAGCTCCATAACCTTCTCTTCCCACTTTTCAACGCCATTCAACGCACCAAGAGCAGAACCCTGGATGAACGGAGTGTTGTCGCCGTCGAATTCGTAAGCTGAAAGCAGTTCACGCATTTCCATTTCAACGAGTTCCAACATTTCAGCGTCGTCTACCATGTCACACTTGTTCATGAATACAACCAGTCTCGGTACGTTTACCTGACGAGCCAGCAAGATGTGCTCACGAGTCTGAGGCATCGGACCATCAGTAGCAGCAACTACGATGATAGCACCATCCATCTGAGCAGCACCAGTTACCATGTTCTTTACGTAGTCGGCGTGACCCGGGCAGTCTACGTGAGCGTAGTGACGGTTAGCTGTTTCATACTCTACGTGAGAAGTGTTGATAGTGATACCTCTCTCCTTTTCTTCAGGAGCGTTATCGATAGAATCGAAAGAACGCAATTCAGAAAGACCTTTCTTTGCCAACACTGTAGTGATAGCAGCTGTCAACGTGGTTTTACCGTGGTCAACGTGACCAATTGTACCAATGTTTACGTGAGGTTTGGTACGTTCGAATTTCTCTTTAGCCATAGCTTTACTTGTTATTTATTTGATTAATAATCAGCTTTTACATCTTTGTGAGCTG
This sequence comes from Bacteroides sp. AM44-19, assembly GCF_003603395.1. Taxonomy (NCBI): domain Bacteria; kingdom Pseudomonadati; phylum Bacteroidota; class Bacteroidia; order Bacteroidales; family Bacteroidaceae; genus Bacteroides; species Bacteroides sp. AM44-19. The sequence continues at coordinate 65,796 of NZ_QTNB01000015.1, forward strand.
TTACCGGGACTTGAACCCGGGACCTCTTCCTTACCAAGGAAGTGCTCTACCGCTGAGCTATAACAGCAAGGAGAATAAGAGTTGTGGGCAAAGATGGATTCGAACCACCGAAGGCGTAAGCCAGCAGATTTACAGTCTGCCCCATTTGGCCACTCTGGTATTTGCCCCTACATTATAAAAAGAACTCTCTTCCTTACTAAATCATCGCAGAGTGAACTTTACCCGGACGATTTCCGTTCTCATATCATCTCCACCTCGTGAAGAAAGACTCATTCCACTCATCCTTGAGCGAGCCTCTTGTCGGATTCGAACCAACGACCCCGAGATTACAAATCACGTGCTCTGGCCAACTGAGCTAAAGAGGCAAGCTAAAAAATGCAACCGTAACGTTCATAGTGTGAGCGAAACGGCTGCAAATTTAGGCATTTATTTTTTACCCGCAAAATTTTAGCGGAAAATTATTTGCTCCGTTGCTTTTCCTTGTACTTAACCAGCTGTTTTTCCAAAGCTTCCAGACATAAATCCACTGCTTCTTCAAACGTATCACAAACCTTGTTTGCATAAAACTCGCCATTGGGAACCAATACTTTCACTCCGGCTTCTTTATTTTCGGCTGTTTCTGGTTTTACTACCTTTAATGACACCTCTACTTTCTTTATATCGTCGTAAAATTTCTCCAACTTAGCAACTTTCTTTTGAACGAAAGACTGCAATTGCTCTGACGCATCAAAGTGAATCGATTGAATTCTTACTTCCATACTTACCTCCTTTTTACTTTAGGCTCGGGGATGAGCCTGATTATACACTTTTTTAAGCTCTTCAAAAGTAGTATGCGTATAAACTTCCGTTGTCGCCAGACTCTCGTGTCCGAGGAGTTCTTTTATCGAGCCTAAATCAGCACCATTGTTCAGCATAGCCGTTGCAAAGGTGTGCCTCAGCACGTGGGGACTTCTTTTTTTTACAGTCACTACCTTCGAAAGGTTTCGTTTCACAAGGCATGCTACGATACTGCGGTAAAGCCTTTTTCCATTCTTCCGGACAAAAAAAGCATCCGAGCGAACCGGGACAGCTTCATTCCGCACATTGACATATTCTCGCATCGAGCGTCCCAGCTCCTCATCGAAAGGTATAAGACGTTGTTTATTCCGTTTTCCCGTCACTTTAACGAGAGAAGCCGAAAAATCGACATCCTTATCATCCAACCCTATCAATTCTGAAAGTCGCATGCCGGTAGCATAAAACATTTCAATAATCATATGGTCGCGACACCCTTCAAAACCTTCACCAAAGTCCATATCATCCAGTAACCTATTCATCTCACCCTCTCTCAGAAATACCGGAAGCGGCTTTTTCTTCTTGGGCCCCGTCACTTTCCGCAACGGATCTACCGCGACCTCGCCTCTCCTCAAAAGGAATTTATAGTATGTCCGGATAGAACTCAGCTTTCGGTTTATCGTATTAGAAGCAAGTCCTTTGTCCATCAAGGAAGCAATCCATTCACGAACAAGTTCCGCATCTACATCCGATGGAGTCAAGTCTCCCAACATTTCTTCTCCAAACCTCTGCAGTTCAAGAATATCTGCCCGATAGTACTCAACCGTACCTTTGGAATAGTTCCGCTCGTGCAGAAGATAGTCAAGAAAAGAATCTGTCAACAACATATCGCTACATATCTAAAATCATGCAACGAATGTATGAAAAAGAATTCAATAATTCAAAGGAATTTACGAATTATTAATCTTCTACTTGCTGAAGTTGTTGAACGTAAACAGCACGTTCTTTCTTAAGTCTTTTAGTCACAGACGGTTTATCAAACTGTTGTCTGCGTCTCAATTCCTTAACTGTGCCAGTTTTTTCAAACTTTCTTTTGAATTTCTTCAGCGCTTTTTCAATGTTTTCGCCTTCTTTTACAGGTACTACAATCATTTTCTTTTAATTAAATGTTAATGGTTTAAAAATCTCACGATTAAATTGAGCGGCAAAATTACACATACTTTCTTTATTCACAAAACTTTCTGCAAAAAAATTACCCATGATTCCTAATTATCAAACGAATGAGCAAAGGGAAAGATGTTTTTATTGAGCCAATCCGCTAAAATCCGTGAAGCATAGCAAATTTTTAAAAGAGAATGTGTAACTTTGAAAGCAGAGAATGAAGAGATTATAAACTCATTTACACGCCTACTTAATTACATTTATAAAAATATGGCTCAGACAATCAATCAACGTATAGATGCTCTACGGGCATTGTTAAAAAGAGAAGGCATAGACGCTTTCATTATCCCCAGTACCGACCCGCACCTAAGCGAGTACGTAGCACCGTACTGGAAATCAAGAGAATGGATATCAGGCTTCACCGGTTCGGCAGGCACGGCGGTGATTACCACCGACAAGGCGGGACTGTGGACAGATTCTCGCTATTTTCTCCAAGCCGAGCAGCAGCTGGAAGGCAGCGGCATCGACTTATACAAGGAAATGCTGCCCGAAACGCCCAGCATCCTCGATTTCCTGCGGGAGAACCTTACAGCGAATTCAGTTGTAGGTATAGACGGAAAGGTATTTTCCACCACACAAGCCATAGCCCTGCAAGAGGATCTGGCAAAAAACGGCATCACCGTAAAGAGCATTGCCGACCCGATGAATGAGATATGGACAGACCGCCCTCCCATGCCCGAAGCACCCGCCTTTATCCACGAGATGAAATACGCCGGGAAAAGCTGTCCGGACAAACTGGCTGCTATCCGCCGGGAGATGAAGAAGAGTGAAGCGGACGTATTATTGGTGTCGGCATTGGACGAGATAGCATGGACACTCAATATACGCGGCAACGATGTGCATTGCAACCCCGTAGTAGTAAGCTACCTGATAATCAACGAACAAGAAACACACTTTTTCATCCAGCCCGAGAAAGTAACGGAAGAGCTTTCAGCCCATCTGGAAGAAGCCGGCGTCACCATCCATGCTTATGGGGACACCGAATCCTTTGTGACAAGAATACCGGACGGCAGCATCATGCTCGACATGGGAAAGACGAATTATGCCGTTTATTCCGCCCTCCCCCCTTCCTGCCGAGTACTTGACGAGCGCTCACCGATAGCCTTGCTGAAAGCGGTCCGCAATGACCGGGAAATAGCCGGCATCCACGCAGCCATGCAACGCGACGGAGTGGCACTGGTGAAGTTCCTGAAATGGCTGGAGGAGGCCGTTTCCGCAGGCAACGAGACAGAAATCAGCGTAGACAAGAAACTGCACGAATTCCGTGCCGCACAGCCACTCTACATGGGGGAAAGCTTCGACACCATTGCCGGGTACAAGGAACATGGAGCCATCGTACACTACGAAGCCACTCCGGCAACGGACGTGCCACTGAAACCCGAGGGATTCCTGCTGCTGGACTCGGGTGCGCAATACCTGGACGGCACTACCGACATCACCCGCACCATCGCACTGGGGAAACTGACCGAAGAAGAGAAGACGGACTACACCCTGATACTGAAAGGACATATCGACCTCGCCATGGCTGTCTTCCCGGAAGGTACGCGAGGAGCGCAACTGGATGTACTGGCCCGCATGCCGATATGGCAACACCACATGAACTTCCTGCATGGTACCGGGCACGGCGTAGGCCATTTCCTCAATGTGCACGAAGGTCCGCAAAGCATCCGCATGAATGAGAATCCGGTAACCCTACGGCCGGGAATGGTCACTTCCAACGAACCGGGCGTTTATAAAGCCGGAAGCCATGGAATACGCACGGAAAACCTGGTGCTGACCGTGAAGGACGGTGAAGGCATGTTCGGAAATTACCTGAAGTTCGAAACCATTACCCTCTGCCCCATCTGCAAGAAAGGTATCATCAAAGAGATGCTGACGGCAGAGGAAACGGCATGGCTGGACAACTATCACCAGCATGTATACGAGACACTTTCGCCAAGCCTGAACGAAGGAGAACGGGAATGGCTGAAGGAAGCATGCAGTAACCTAACCACTAATCACTAAAAAAATGGCATTAATAAAATCAGTAAGAGGATTCACTCCCGAAATCGGGGAGAATTGTTTTTTGGCGGACAATGCGGTTGTCATTGGCGACGTCAAGATGGGACGGGATTGCAGCATCTGGTTCAGCACCGTGCTGCGGGGTGACGTAAACTCAATCCGCATAGGGAACGGAGTAAACATCCAGGATGGAAGCGTGCTCCACACCTTGTACGAGAAATCGACCATAGAGATAGGAGACCACGTATCCGTGGGGCACAACGTGACCATCCACGGAGCCACTATCAAGGACTATGCTTTGGTAGGGATGGGTTCCACCATCCTTGACCACGCAGTAGTGGGCGAAGGGGCTATTGTCGCCGCTGGTTCCCTGGTATTGAGCAATACGGTCATCGAGCCGGGAAGCATCTGGGGAGGAGTCCCCGCCAAGTTCATCAAGAAAGTAGATCCGGAGCAGGCCAAGGAGCTGAACCAGAAGATTGCACACAACTATCTGATGTATTCCGACTGGTACAAATAAAGGGAGACAAGGCGCCCCAAAAAGGCAGGGCGATAAAGGGATGCCATTCCATCACCTTTACCGCCCTATCGCTTTTATCACTCTTTACTTTTCTAAAAGTTTATCATACTCATTATCTTATCCGTTGCACCGGCGTTGCCGGTCACATAATTGCTTGCATTCATGCCTGATTCGCGCAAAAAGACTTCATCTGTCAGCATACGGTCGAGCAAAGTTTTCAGTTCCTCATAATCCTTCACCGAGAAAGCGCCTTTTGCCTCCAGCAACTGGATGGCCTCCTGGAATTTCTGATACTTCGGTCCGAAAATCACCGGAATGCCATAAACTGCAGCCTCAAGGGTATTGTGGATTCCCACCCCGAAACCACCTCCGATATAGGCAATCTCGCCATAGCGGTAGATGGAAGAGAGCAACCCGAAGCAGTCGATAATCAGGCAGTCGGCCTTACGGACATTCTTCTCGTCGGCACGGGTATAGCGCACGTAGGGGCGTTTCAGTTTACGGATAATCTCTACCAGATGGTTTTCGTCGATAACGTGCGGAGCGATAACCAACTTCACCTCTGGATGCTGGTTAAAGTATTCAATAAACAAATCCTCGTCCGGCTGCCAGGAGCTTCCTGCCACGAAAGTCATCGTGTTGTTCTTGAAAAGCTCCACCAAAGGCAGATGTTTGGCCTCCTCACGAATCTGCAGCACACGGTCAAAACGGGTATCCCCCACCACCGTGACACGGCTGATACCTATCTTCGCCAGATAGCGTTTGGAGCGTTCATTCTGCACAAACAAATGGTCGAAGTCGCGCAGCACATGTCTGTACGTACCGCCATACCACTTGAAGAATACTTGTCCGCGGCGGAAAATGGAAGAAATGCTGTACACCGGAATACGGCGCTTGTGCAGTTCGTCCAGATAGTTCTTCCAGAACTCGTACTTGATGAAGAATGCCATGCAGGGATTCACGATATCCAGGAACTTCTTCACATTGCGGGACTTGTCGAAAGGCAAGTAACAGACAACGTCTGCCCCCCTATAATTCTTGCGGACCTCATAGCCCGACGGCGAGAAGAAAGTCAGCAGAATACCGTAATCCGGATATTTGGCACGAATTTTCTCAATCAACGGCCGTCCCTGCTCGAACTCCCCCAAAGAAGCGGCATGGAACCATATATAGCGCACGTCCTTCTCCAACTGCTGCCGGAGAAGTTCATAGACCACCCAGTGTCCCTTCATCATTTTTCGGGGCTTACGGCTAAATGGAGCAGCCAGATGCACCAGAATATCGTAGATGGCTATTGCCAAGTCATATAGCATACTATATGGATTAAGGATGAAGAAGATTTATTCACTTTAAAGCATCAACAGCACGCTGTATACGGGCCAACGTCTCTTCCTTGCCAATCAGCTCGGTAATGTCGAACATGTGCGGGCCTTTACACTCGCCCACCACTGACAAGCGGAAGGCATTCATCACATTTCCCATGTGATAGCCACGCTCAGTAATCCAACCAATCACAATATCTTCGGAAGGCTTGGAGGAGAAATCCCCGATGCCGCGCAACACATCCATCAATTCGGTCATGATGCGGGGAGTATCTTCCGACCAACGCTTCTTCACATCCTTTGCCGCATATTCCGTGGGGGCTACGAAGAAAAAACGGGTCTGGTCCCACAGTTCCTTTACGAAGTTGACGCGTCCCTTCACCAGTGAAACCACTTTCGTAAGGAACTCGTCGCTATAGTTGGAGGCGTCTATGCCGTTGGACTCCAGCACCGGTCTGAAAAGACAAGCTATCTCCGCATCCGGTTTCATCATGATGTACTCATGGTTGAACCAGATACCTTTCTTATAGTCGAATTTGGCACCCGACTTGCTGCAATGGCTCAAATCAAACAATTTCACCAATTCATCCATAGACATCAGTTCCTGGTCATTGCCCGGATTCCAGCCCAGCAGAGCCAGGAAATTAATGACCGCTTCGGGCAGATAGCCTGATTCGCGGTAGCCTGAAGAGACATCTCCCGACTTGGGGTCATGCCACTCCAACGGGAAAACCGGGAAGCCCAGACGGTCGCCGTCACGCTTACTCAATTTGCCGTTACCCTCGGGCTTCAGCAACAAGGGCAAATGCGCAAAGGCAGGCATGGTATCCTCCCACCCAAAGGCACGGTAGAGCAATACATGCAACGGTGCGGAAGGCAACCATTCCTCACCGCGTATCACATGGGACACTTCCATCAAATGGTCGTCCACAATATTGGCCAGATGGTAAGTAGGAAGTTCATCTGCCGATTTATAAAGAACCTTGTCATCAAGAATGGAAGAGTTTATCACTACTTCCCCACGAATCAGGTCGTTCACATGCACATCTTCGTTCGGCTCTATCTTGAAACGCACCACGTACTGCTTACCGGCAGCAATCAGCGCGTCTACCTCTTCTTTAGGAAGGGTCAGTGAATTGCGCATCTGCATGCGGGTAGAAGCATCGTACTGGAAATTCGCAATCTCCGCACGCTTTGCTTCCAGCTCCTCAGGAGTATCGAAAGCGATGTAGGCTTTTCCGGCCTCCAGCAGAATCTGAACATACTTCTTGTATATTTCCCGACGTTCCGACTGACGGTACGGGCCATGGTCTCCACCGAAACTCACGCCCTCGTCAAACGGGATGCCCAACCACTTGAAAGACTCCAGGATATATTCTTCCGCACCCGGTACAAACCGGTTGGAATCAGTATCTTCAATACGAAATATCAAATCTCCTCCATGCTGACGCGCAAAGAGATAATTGTATAAAGCTGTACGCACACCGCCGATGTGCAACGCCCCCGTAGGACTCGGGGCAAAACGGACTCTGACCTTTCTTTCTGTCATAATCTACCTTACTTATGAATATTTTAGACGGCAAAATTAAACCTTTTTTTCCACACTAATGTTTTTTTTTGTACTTTTCGCAAAAATTTCAGCCGATATGAGTTATTTCAATACAAAAAAAGAGTTCTCGCTCAGAGATTTGCTATACAGAGCACTGATATTCATCGGCACTGTGGGGATTATTGTCTATTTTCTGCCACGTGACGGTAAATTCAACTACCAGTTCGACATTGACAAGCCCTGGAAGTACGGACAGCTCATGGCCACCTTCGACTTCCCCATCTATAAGGCCGATGAAGTGGTGAAACGCGAGCAAGACAGTATCCTCGCCGCCTTCCAGCCGTATTTCCAGCTGGACAAAAGCATTGAGAAAAGTGTGCTCGCCAAGTTGAAGGCAGACTATCAGACCCACCTGCGCGGCCTGCTTCCCTCCACCGACTACGTCCGCTTTCTGGAAAGGAAACTCTCTGAAGTATATCGCGCCGGCATCGTTTCTACCGAAGAGCTGAACCAACTGCATAAGGACAGCACAACCGCCATCATGGTCATTAACGACAAACTGGCCAACCAGCAGGACATCAACAAGGTATATTCGGTGAAGGATGCCTATAACTATATACTCACGGCCGATACCGCCCACTACCGCCCGGACATTCTACGGCAATGCTCGCTGAACGAATATCTGTTCCCTAATCTGACCTATGACGAGCAGCGGACCGAAACCGCTAAGAAGGAGATGCTCGACAACTATTCATGGGCCAACGGCATCGTACTGAGCGGACAGAAAATCATCGACCGCGGCGAGATTGTCAGCCAGGAGACATACAACATCCTTGAGAGTCTACGGAAAGAATCCATCAAACGCAGTGAGTCCATCGGGCAAAAACGGTTGATGCTGGCGGGGCAGGTATTGTTTGTCAGTATCTTCATGCTGTGTTTCATGCTCTACCTCGACTTGTTCCGTAAAGATTACTACAAGCGCAAGGGCAGCCTCTCCCTGCTCTTCGCCCTCATCATGTTCTATTGCGTGGTGACGGCCATCATGGTTGCCAACAACATATTCAATGTCTATATCATCCCGTATGCCATGCTGCCGGTCATCATCCGGGTGTTCCTCGACTCACGCACGGCCTTCATCGCACAAGTCACCACCATACTGATATGCTCCATCTGCCTGCGCTATCCGCATGAATTCATTCTTCTGCAACTCTCGGCGGGGCTGGTTGCCATCTTCAGTCTGAGGGAACTTTCACAACGGTCGCAACTGTTCCGGACAGCCTTCCTCGTCATATTGACCTACGCTGCCGTCTACTTTGCTTTCGAGCTGATTACAGAAAACGACTTGACAAAAATCAACGGAAGCATGTACACCTATTTCGTCATCAACGGAGTGTTGCTGCTGTTCACCTATCCCCTGCTCTTCCTGGTGGAAAAGACGTTTGGCTTTACCTCCAATGTCACCCTGGTCGAATTGTCCAACATCAACAACAGCCTGCTACGCCGCATGTCCGAGACAGTTCCCGGCACCTTCCAGCATTCCATGCAGGTTGCCAACCTTGCGGCGGAAGCGGCCAACCGTATCGGAGCCAAAAGCCAGCTGGTACGTACCGGAGCGCTGTATCATGACATCGGCAAGATGGAGAATCCGGTGTTCTTCACCGAGAACCAATCGGGTGGAGTCAATCCGCACAAGAATCTGGGCTATGAGCAAAGTGCCCAAGTCGTCATCAGCCATGTGACGGACGGGCTGAAGCTGGCCGAGAAGAACAATCTCCCCAAAGTAATCAAGGATTTCATCACCACTCACCATGGCCGTGGGAAAACGAAGTATTTCTATATCTCCTGGAAAAACGAGCACCCCGGTGAAGACCCTAACGAGGAGGCATTCACCTACCCCGGTCCCAACCCGTTCACCAAAGAGCAGGCTATCCTAATGATGGCCGATTCGGTGGAAGCCGCTTCACGCAGTCTGCCCGAATATACGGAAGAGAGCATCAGCAATCTGGTAGACAAGATTATCGATTCGCAAGTGGCAGAAGGCTATTTCAAGGAATGCCCCATCACCTTCAAGGATATTGCCACCGTGAAGAACGTATTCAAGGAGAAGCTGAAGACTATATACCATACCCGCATCAGTTATCCCGAACTTAAAAAATAAGAACTATGGAAGTGACCAGTAAAGAACAGAAAAGAGCCGAACAACTGCTGCAAAGCCAGCACATCGGACTGCACCAAATCAAGAGTTTCAGTTTCATGGAGCGTTACCACCAGGTTCCCCGCAAAAGCAACTTGGCTGCGAAAGACAAATATGGTCCGGGCATACTGACTTTACATCTAAAGGAAGGGAAAGAAAAAGTAATCTATCTGCCTCCTTTCCGTCACCCTTCCTCGGTCATCCGCTACCTGGTCTCCCTAGAAATCCCCTTCGACAACTACGCACCGAGGGAACGGACAGTCGCAGAGGTTCCCACAGAAACATACCAGCGTCCGTCACTCTATATGTTCTGGTTCTTTGTCTTATTCCTGATATTCCTTATATTGGGATATTATTCCATCAGTGGCAACGTATGGTGGGGCTTCATCCCGGCTATCATTTCGTTTGCATTAAGTCTTTTTTTCATCAGCATGCTGATGACCCGCTTCTGCTACCTGACGTTGGACAATAACGGCCTCATCATACACAGCGTAGGCAGGACTATCCGCTATCCGTACCAGAACCTAAGAAAAGTAAACTTCGACTTTGCCCGCGAACAGAACTTCACGCACGTCATGGAATTGCTGGACAACGATTACCGCTACCGTCTGTTCTATATCGGAAGGGTTTCGAGGAAGAAGCTGAATGAGATTGCCGAACGCCTGCAACAAGCCGGGGTAGACGCCACTTGCAGCCTGAATGATAACAAACGGTTCTTCCAAGATAGGTATATCAGCCACTAAACAGACGTTAGCCAACAAATAAGCTGCCGGATACGGCATTATTCCCATTTCGCAGATTTCAGAATGATGCCTTTGCACTTGCTCTCAATTTATTTATAATTGCAGGATAAACCTTTTTATAAATAATTTGGAAATGAGCAGAAATGAAATTACCTTACAAGAGATGTTCTCCTCAGTCATCGGAGAACTCCGGGAAAGCGGCAGGTGGGGAACGGCACACATCTACCAGTCAGCGGTGAATGCATTCTCGGCATTCACCAAATGGCAACCGATGCCCATGCGCAAGCTGAGCCCGACCGTACTGAAGAGATTCGAAAACTTCCTCAGACAGAGGAACTGCAGTTGGAACACCGTATCCACCTACATCAAGACGGTACGCTCGGTGTATCATCGGGCGGTGGACAGAAAGTACATACGGTATGTACCCAGACTGTTCGAGCATGTATATACCGGCACACGGGCGGA
>NZ_QTNB01000015.1:76594-90040 GCF_003603395.1 Bacteroides sp. AM44-19
GGATAGGAAAAAGGCGCTCGAAGCTTCCGACATAGGCTGCTTGGTACGGGAGACAGAGATGAGCCTGCAGACCGGTAATTCTCCCAACACCCGACAGAAAACAAGAATTTTCTTTGTATTGATGTTTATGCTAAGAGGGATTCCTTTTGTGGACCTGGCCTATTTGCACAAAAGGGACTTACAAGGAAACACCTTGTCTTATAGGCGCAGGAAGACGGGACGGGCACTGACCGTCTCACTGACGCCGGAGGCTATGCAAATGGTGAGAATGATAGCAAACAAAGACAAGGACTCTCCTTATTTATTCCCCATATTGCAAAGTGAGGAAGGCACAGAAGCGGCATACCGAGAATACCAGTCGGCACTCAGGGCATTCAACCAACGTTTGGCAGTACTCAGACAATGCTTAGGAATGCAGTCTGCACTCAGTAGTTATGCGGCACGCCATACTTGGGCGACCATAGCTTACCACTGCGAGATACATCCAGGAATCATATCGGAAGCCATGGGGCACTCTTCCATCACAGTGACAGAAACCTATCTGAAGCCTTTCAGCAACAGAAAGATTGACGAAGCCAATCAAAGGGTAATTTCTTTTGTAAAAAACGAAGGATATCCAGTATAAAAGAGATTACTTCTTTTGAGGAAGTAGAGCAAACTTGTTGTTTCTTTTTTATAGTCTTCAAACAAAGTTTTGAGGAGCGGGTTGATATTAGCTTTACAAAAAGTTTCCCAACGTAAGCAATAAACTGAAAGATAGAATCTTATATTGAAAATTAGAGACTTTTTCACTTCATAATTTCTATTGCAGCTTTTCTATGATGTTGGAGATTAAGACTATATATTATCTTTCCAATATCCCAACGGACTGATTTTTACTATTCCAAACAAAACGGGTCTATATTCTCCTTATTCCCTGATTATTAACGGAATTAACAAGATTTCATTACCTGCGAAGTAACGGAAAAAATCATATAATCAACAGCTATGTGAAAGGGAATGAAAATGAGAGATTATTCACTTTTTTATTTTTTAAATTTATAAATTTAAAGTTTTCAATTATGAACAAGAAGTTTCTAAGTGTAATCCTGTTCAGCGCCTTAATGGTGGGCACTGCAGGAACGTTTACGTCTTGTAAGGACTACGATGATGACATCGAGAATTTGCAAGGACAAATTGACAAGCTTGCGACTAAGGAAGATATGACTTCTCAAATCGCAGCTTTGCAAGCAGCCTTGGATGCCGCAAAAACAGAAGCTGCAGCTGCAAAGACTTCAGCAGAAGAAGCTGTGAAGAAAGCTAATGACGCTGCATCTACTGCAACAGAAGCTGAGAAAGCTGCCGCTCAAGCCGCTCTTGATGCTGCCAATGCAAAAACAGAGGCAATTAAGGCTGCTCAAGATGAAGTAGCCAAAGTAAAGGCACAGTTGGAGTCTACTATCGATTCTAAGTTCGATGCTGCAAAGAAGGAACTTGCGGCAACAATCAATGACTTGACTGAAAAGGTTACGAAACTGACAGGCTTGACTACGGAGATGATTACAAGTCTGGATCTTCAGACAGCAAATCCGAAACTGGAACTGAACTATGCACAGCTTCCTGCTAAGCTGAATCCGAACGCCAGCGTGAAAGATGCAAAATCATACGAATTCGGTAAAGGATTTACTGGCAGCTTCACAATCAATGCCAATGAGATTTACACAACTCCGGCTAGTTTCATGATTTCTGTAGCTCCCGTAAATGCTGTTGTGACAAACGAGATGTTCTCTCTTATCAATAGCAAGGGTGAAGCTCTCAGTGATATTACACTCAGCACAGAAGCATACGACGGCTTGTTGACCAGATCTGTTTCTAACGGTCTCTACGAAGTTAAAGTAGAACTGAACAAAGAGGCTGATCTCGAAGCTTTTGGTAAAAAAGTAGTAAGTGAGGATAAGAGCGTCCTATTTGCACTTGCAGCAACTAAGGATGCAAGAACTGTAACATCAACTTATGATATTACTGCGAAATCAGCACTGAAAACTTATACTAAGGCAGATGAGATTGCAAAGAACTCAACTATTCAATCTACGATAGAAGTTAAAAAAGATTTGACAGCTTATGAAAATCCATCTGCTACTGCGACACCTAATACTGAGAAATGTTACCCTGTAGCAAGTGGTGAAGCATTCCAAATCAATGTTGCTTCAAAAGAAGGAACCAGCCCTATCATGGGTAGCTATGTTGTTGTTGATATTGATAATAAGGCTCTTTCTACAACAGACAAAGCTGCTATCAAGAGCTTGACTATTGCAGGTGTAGAAACTGTTAGCAAAGACAACAAATTCGATATCACAATTAGTGGTGCTTATGCCAAGGGCGTAGTAGTACCTTTGAAGGTGGTTACTATCGACTATACCGGAGTTGAACAATCAGTAATCGTTTGGGTGAAGGCTGGTAATGGCTCTGAAATAGCCAGTGAAGCTAAATACGTAATCACTCCGACTGCATATGTCGCTGCTCCGACTACTTACGCTTATGAAGGCCTGGCTAAATTCACTGTTCCTGCCGGTGCTGACAAGTTCGATTTGAGCATTTATGTCGAAAATGAGATTAATATCAAAGAAAATAAGAAAGTACTTGAAGGTACTACATTCACATTCTACAAAGCTGACGGTAAGACTAAGGCTACTAAGATTGAAGATATCGCAAACGCTAAGTTAGCAGCTACAGTTGACCTCCAGACAATGAAGAATGACAAGGTTTACGAAGGTATCGTTAAATTCTTTGATGCTGAAGGTACATTCTTGTCACAAAGTACTATTTCTGTACAGAAAGTATTGCCGACTACATTGCCGGAAGGATTCTCTATCAAGACTAACCAGCTGGATGCTCAAGGCGTTTACAACTGCTACTTGATTCCTAACGATTGGACTGCTAAGAAGGCTACAGAAGGTACAATGGAAATGAAACAAGTATTCAACTTCGGTAAGGGTGAAGCAAAGGATTATCTGATAACATTTGCTGCTGCTAAGGTAGACGGTGATAAGACTGTTGACAATGGTGTGACTGGTGCAGGAAAATTGTCTGTTGCTGAGAAGTACATTGACAATAAGACTCAGCATGCTACAACTGTAGTGTACAACTATGGTCAGATTTCTTCAGAGAAGAAAGATGGTGCCTTTGTTAATTACACTATTGACGCTGCTTCTTTCCCGACTGTATTCAATTGCATCTACAACGATACATACACTTGGAGATGGGCTACTAAGGATGACCTTGGTTTGAAAGCTACTGCGACATTACCTTATAGCACAGAACTGACTTATGGTAAAGATGTTACTGTAGAGTATGCTAAGTATATTAAGGGTATCAGCTCTCGTGACAGTGAATATAGTGCACTTTTGAGCGCACCTTATAAAAAGTCATTGGAAATTAAGGAAGCCCACTTGGTATCCAATGCCAACGGTGAAGTGGATGAATACTTCACTGTAAACATCGAGGAAGGTAAAATCACTGGTTTCACCGTAAATTCTAAGGCAACTAACCCGACAGCTGCTGTTCCTTCTACATTGAAGATTACAGTTGTTGACATGTACAAGCACGAACGTGTTATCGAACTTGGCATGACTGTAAACAAACGCTAATCAATGTATTCCTAAATAAGTCCTTTATTATGGAGGACTTATTTAGAGAAACCTTGAAATAACATTAGAATCCCTGGCTTCTTTGAGGTCAGGGATTTTTTTAATCTTTAATTTTGCTTTCCTGCTTTCTTTTTCTAAATCCCCTCCAGAAATTTATTTTCCATCACTTTGCTTCCACACTTCCACCCACCTCCTGCATCCCCCTATCCATCGGCACTTGAACTGCTGTGGAAGCAACAAAAAAAGGTGGAAGCAAAATTTGCTTCCACCTACTCAAAACGCTATAGTTTTACCGTAACCTACTCGTCTCTACCATAATACCCCGTGCAAGGTACATAAATCGGTTGGTTCAGTTTTCCTGCATTCTCGAGCTTGCCTTCGCTGCGAAGCAGGCGAATATGAAGCTGTGCAGTAGAGCGCATCATTCCGCAGAGGCTCTGAAAATCACTGCGCGTAAGGAACTGATGCGTAGAGAAGTAGCTCGTCAGCCGCCTGTCAATCTCCTTGTCACTCAGCTTTTGGGAATGCTCATTCAGCCCCAGCGGTTTAGCTTTGATAGCGCCTATCTCATTCTTCAGTACCTGGTCGGCACGAAACTTGATGCCCTTCAGCTTAATCTTGGTGGTTTTACGTTTGGTCGCAGCGGTCACCGGCTCCGTGCTCGTCAGTACGGGATGAAAATAGCCGATACCGTCCAGATGCACCTGCCGCCCCTCGGCAAGGTCTTCCCCCATGACGTGCGACAAAGCATCCAGTACCGCCGAGACATCAGTCTCCGTCAACGAGCTGCGTTCCTGAATTCTGCGACGCAGTTCGTCGGTAGTGGTAGAGCCGTTCAAGCGGATGCGTGGATGAAGTATCTTTTCTTCCCGCTGTTTGTCTTTTGGTTCCGGAAGCTCATACCAATCAAATAAAATTGCCATAGTTCAATGTCTTTTAAGTTGTTATATAATAAGTTTGCGCCCTATGCGGAATAGGTGCGGGGGGCGTACTTCATCCGTAAAAGCTATGGAAAGAGAGACGCCTAACGGCCATGAACAACTCTGCTTACGGTCGTCAAGCGATTGCTTCATGGCCGTAAGCAGAGTTGTTCATGGTCGTTAGGCGTCATCTATTCCCTATACAAAAGTAGACAAACAAAGGGAGAAAAGCAAAGGGATGCCAGTGTTTTGACAAAGAAACTCACTTGCTTTTAACACTTCTCTGCATGAGTCGTGGAGACTTGTATCCATTTAATAATTATTCCGCAGAATGCTTGCTTTCAGCTCTTCAATGTAGTATCTTTACGAGAATTATATTTACCCAAACAAGCTGACAAACAGAATGAAAATTACCTTGATTAGAGCAGAAAAAGAGAGCGGAAAGGAAGCCCTCAGCACCCTGGAAGCGGATGCACTGATTAAAAAACTGAAAACCGAAACCAAAGCCGGACATGTATCGACCCTCCGGGCCATCCTTCCTCAACTGGAGGGTACTTGCGCCCAATACGAACATATAGACAAACTGCCACGCATCTACCCTGCCGTGGAATATAGCCGTACACAAGAGGGAGAACGGCGGATGAAGAACTATAACGGACTCGTACAACTGGAAGTAAACCGTCTGTCGGGCATTGCCGAAGCGGAATATGTAAAGCAACAAGCCGCCCTGCTACCACAGACCTTTGCCGCTTTCTGCGGTTCCAGCGGACGGAGTGCCAAGATATGGGTATTGTTTGCCCTGCCCGACGGCACGACGCCGAAGCGGGAGAGCGATGCCACCTTGTTTCATGCCCACGCCTACCGTATGGCGGTGAAGTGCTACCAGCCCTTGCTGCCGTTTGCCATTACATTGAAAGAACCTTCCCTTACCCAGAGTTGCCGCATGACTCTGGACGGATATCCATACTACAATCCTGCCGCTGTACCTTTCTGCCTGGAACAGCCCCTCAGCATGCCCGAGGAAGAGAACTTCCGGCAACGAAAACTCGCAGAAAAGAACCCGCTGTTGCGGCTGCATCCGGACAGTAAAGCCTCGGACACCTTTGCCGTACTCTTCGAGTCGGCCCTTGGCCGTGCATTCCGCGGATTGGGCGGCTGGAAACGGGACGGGGATTTACGGATACTGCTGGTACCTCTGGCCGAACATTGTTTCAAGGCAGGCATTCCCGAAGAGGAAGTAGTCCGCCAGACATTGATGCACTATTACCGGGAAGCGGATGAATTCATTGTCCGTCAAACGATTCATAACCTATATCAAGAGCTTAAAGGCTTCGGGAAAAAGAGCAGTCTGACGCAAGAGCAGGAGAGCGTTTTCCGGCTGGAAGAGTTTATGGGCCGCCGGTATGAGTTTCGCTACAACACCGTTCTGGATGATTTGGAATACCGTCAGCGCGACTCCGTCCATTTCTATTTCAAGCCTGCTGACCAGCGTGCCCGCAGTACGGTCTCCATGAATGCCCTGAAGGAGGGTATCCGCGTATGGGACCGCGACATCAACCGTTTCCTTACTTCAGACTACGTGCCACTCTATAATCCCGTCGAAGAGTACCTTTACGACACCGGCCGCTGGGACGGGAAAGACCGCATCCGGGCGTTGGCCGACCTCGTTCCGTGCCACAATCCTCATTGGCAGGAGCTGTTCTACCGCTGGTTCCTGGGCATGGTGGCACACTGGCGTGGAATGGACCGGCAACACGGAAACAATACTTCTCCTCTGCTTGTCGGTTCTCAAGGGTTCCGGAAATCCACCTTTTGCCGCATTTTGCTGCCACCGGAGCTGCGTTTCGGCTATACGGACAGCATCGACTTCAAGAGCAGACAGGAAGCGGAGCGCAGCCTGGGACGCTTTCTGCTCGTCAACATCGACGAGTTCGACCAAATCAGCATCAACCAGCAGGGTTTCTTGAAGCATCTGCTGCAGAAACCGGTTGCCAACCTGCGCAAACCCTACGGCAGCACCATCCGTGAGATGCGGCGGTATGCCTCCTTCATCGGCACCAGCAACCAGAAGGACTTGTTATCCGACCCCAGTGGCAGCCGCCGTTTCATCTGCATTGAGGTCACCGGTCCCATCGATACGAATGTCAGCATCAACTACCGCCAGCTCTATGCGCAGGCTCTGAATGCCGTAGCCAAAGGTGAGCGTTACTGGCTGGATGATGCCGATGAAGCCATCTTGAAGCGGACGAACCGGGAATTTGAACAGCTCACCCCACTGGAACAACTCTTCCACAGCCATTTCCGTGCGGCAGAAGAGGATGAAGAGGGGCAATGGATGATGCCCATGCAGATTCTTTCCGCTTTACAGACAAAGACGCGTGACCGTCTGGCAATCAACAAGGTTGCCGTATTCGGGCGGACGCTCAAGAAGCTTGAAATACCGAACAAGAAGTCAAGGCAGGGGACACTGTATCATGTAATGCCGCTGGATTAAATGCTCTGCAGTAACCCCGCACAAGCATCTTCCAGAATGTCTAGCACATACTCAAAACCTTCGGAACCGCCGTAATAGGGGTCCGGTACATGGTCGGCATGGGTAAACTTTGTACAGTATTCCGTCATGCGGTGTATCTTGCTCCATTCGGCGGTTGAAGGGGCACGATCTTTCAGGTCGTCGATGTTGCGGTCGTCCATACCGATAATCAGGTCGAAGTTGTAAAAATCCTCGGTACGTACGGGGCGCGAAAGATGCGTCAGATTGTATCCACGGCGGGCAGCATGGGCACGCATCCGGCTGTCCGGCAGTTCGCCCTGGTGATAGGACAGAATGCCTGCAGAATCGATTAAAAACTCATCCGCACGTCCGGCTTCTTCTACCAGATGTTTCATGACTCCCTCTGCCGAGGAGGAACGGCAAATGTTGCCGAGGCAAACGAAAAGTATCTTCTTCATATTTCTTTAGTTACGAGTTATTTACATCGGGTCTACATCATAATACACTATCAACGACTTGAAGCGGTCTTCCGCCACCATCTCCTTTTGCACCTGGACGAGCAGCTCGCGGGCACGTGCCATTGGGGCATTGGTTTCTATCTTCAAGACAATCTTTCGGATGAACAGGGTCTGTACGCGTGCTACGGGCGGCTTGTCCGGTCCCAGCACACGGTTGCCAAAGACGGTGCGGAGCTTGGCGGCCATAGTCTGTGCCATGAGGTCGAGCAGGGTCTCGTTCCGGTTCTTCAGGTAGACATACACCAGGCGGTAGTAGGGCGGGTAGTGGAACATCTGGCGTTCGGCAAGCTGCCCGCCTACCATGGCTTCGTAGTCGTTGGCAATGACTTGCGGGATGATGGGATGGTCGATGCTTTTGGTTTGTAGCACCACCCTGCCGCGCTTGTTCTTCCGTCCGGCGCGTCCGGCAACCTGCGCCATCAGCTGGAAGGCGCGCTCGTAGGCGCGGAAGTCGGGATAGTTCAGCATGGTGTCGGCATTGAGTATGCCCACAATGCTGACGTGGTCGAAGTCCAGACCCTTGGACACCATTTGCGTGCCTATCAGGATGTCCGTCTTGCCTTGCTGGAAATCGGAGATGATGCGCTCGTAGGCGGTACGGGTGCGGGTGGTGTCCAAGTCCATACGGGCTACGCGGGCGTCGGGGAAGAGGGCTTTGATGTCATCTTCTATTTTTTCCGTGCCGAAGCCGCGGTTGCGCAGGTCGGTGCCCTCGCAGGCAGGACAGACGCGGGGCAGCTGGTAGGTGTAGCCGCAATAGTGGCAGGTCAGCTGGTTCAGCCCCTTATGGTAGGTCAGGCTGACGTCGCAGTTCTTGCACTTGGGTACCCAGCCACAGGTGTTGCATTCTATCATGGGGGCGAAGCCGCGGCGGTTCTGGAAGAGGATGACTTGTTCTTTCTGTTCCAGCGCTTCGCGGATGTATTGCAGGAGCAGTGGAGAGAACGGACCGTTCATCATCTTCTTGCGGTGCAGCTCCTTAATGTCTACGGGGATAATCTCCGGCAGTTGTATTTCTTTATAGCGTTCTTTCAGTTCCACGAGGCCATACTTACCGGATGTGGCATTGTGCCAGGTCTCTACAGAAGGGGTTGCCGTACCCAACAGAGTTTTGGCGCCGTACATGGAGGCGAGTACAATGGCTGCATTGCGAGCATGATAGCGAGGGGCAGGGTCTTGCTGCTTGTAGGTGTTTTCGTGCTCCTCGTCCACAATCACAAGACCGAGGTTGCGGAAAGGAAGAAAGACGGAGGAGCGGACACCGAGGATAATGTCATAGTCTGCTTCCGACAGCTGCTTCTGCCAGATTTCTACCCGTTCCGCATCGGGGAATTTGGAGTGGTAGATGCCCAGACGGGAACCGAAAACACGTTGCAGGCGCTCTGTGATTTGCGCAGTGAGGGCTATTTCGGGCAGGAGATAGAGCACTTGCTTTCCTTCCCGGATGGTTTCTTCTATCAGATGAATATAGACTTCTGTCTTGCCGCTTGCCGTGATGCCGTGCAGCAGGCAGACGTTCTTGCTTTGGAAATTCTCCAAGATGGCGTGATAGGCGCGTTGCTGGTGTTCGTTCAGCGGATTGACGGGGACGACTTCTTTGAGAAGCGCTTTATCTATGCGGCCTATTTCCTGCTGATAAACTTCGAATACACCACGGTCTATAAGACCGTTGAATACGGCAGGGGTGGTGGAGGTGCGTTGCAGCAGTTCGGCTTTGGAGACTTCTTTTATATCTCGTCCGCTGAGGTAGCCGGAGAGTTCCAGGTACTTCATCAGCAGGTCCAATTGCTTGGGGGCACGGCGCTGCAATTCGTCGAAGAAGATATGCAGGCGGTGTTCGTTGCGCGCAACGGCGGTGAGGCGTACGCGGGTTTCGGTCTTGGGCTTATAGGTACGGCGCAGTTCTTCCTTTACGAAGATGGCCTCTTTGTCGAGCAGTGACTTGATGACAGAAAGTATGTTCTTGATGCCGGTCTCCTTCTCCAGTTTGGTCACGCATTGCTCCGGGTCGGTAGAGAGCGCGTCCAGTATCTTCTGTTCCTTCTCCGGCAGGTGGACATCGGATTCGAAATCGGGGTTGTACTCTACGATTGTTTCGCTTTCCAGCTTCAAGCCAGAGGGTAAGGCGGCTTTGTAGACGTCTCCTTGCGTGCAGAGATAGTAATCGGAGAGCCATTCCCAGAACTTGAACTGCCGCGGAAGCAGTATCGGGCAGGCATCCAGCAAAGCAGACACTTCCTTTACTTCGTATCCGGTGGGGGCACAATAGTGCACGTTACGCACGATGGCCGTATAGTATTTCTTCCGCCCGAATGGTACTACCACCCGGCAACCGGTTTGCACTTCATCCGCCCACTCGTCGGGCAGGGAGTAGGTGAAGCAGCTGTGCAAGGGCAAAGGCAATATGACGTCGGCGAACTTTTTCATCGTGGGGACAAAGATAGTGGAAAGTGGAGGGAGAATGAAATGAACGGGGCATTTTTTATGCTGAGGAGAGGAGGAGGCTGTTGTGGATTTGGATGAAGATAAGGGAGAGGTATTGCAGATTTTATGGGTAGGATGGGTGTAGAAGTATGGGGAAACTGGCGTCAGTGTTTTATAAAATTTGTTCGATGTATTAAAATAAAAATGAGTGAGTTGCAGTAAAACCATGGCGTTTTGAGTAGGTGGAAGCAAAATTTGCTTCCACCTTTGGAGGGTGCTTCCACAGAGGGGCAAATGCCGATGGATAGAGAGATGCAGGAAGTGGGTGGAAGTGTGGAAGCAAAGTGAGGAGAAAAAAGTTTCTGGAGAAAAAAAGGAGGATGTTCCCATAGAACATCCTCCTTTTGATTTTATAATTGTCTATTCAGACAATTTTCTACTACTCAGATTATCTAGTAGCTTGTTTACGTGTGATAGTTACGTTGTATGCATACTCACTAGTACCCCAGTCGTGAACGAACTGCAGAACCACATTTACTGTATGAGTAAACTCAGTACCTGTCGGGAGTGCAATACAAGTCAGCTTACCAGTTGTAGGATCTACCTTGAAGTATTCATCTTTGTCTGTTCCGTTAGACATAATGTAGCGGAGACCAGTTTTAACAGACTTCTTGTACAAAGCAGCACGAGCAGTGACTTCTTCGGCATTGAATGTAGTTCCATTGAATTTAACAACTGTCTCACCTGCATAGTCTTTCAATATCAGATTCTTCCAGAAGTCTTCAGCCTTAGTCTTAGTGCCAGCTACAGAATTTTCAATCAATTGCTTCAAAGTAATTTCTGTATCCTTGGCCAAGTTCGGATCGTTGAATGCTTTCAGTGCAGCACCACCGGTGAAATCTGCTATCGGACGAGCTACAGTCCATAATTCTTCTGCATCAGGTTTACGGTTCTTGTCAGTAGCATCGTAACCATTTGCATCATAAATATCAACTTTCAGATTGCCAACCTTCTTGATATCAATAGGAGCAGTGAATGCTATTCTCCATTCGCCATTTGATTCTTCAACAACTAATTGCTTCTTCTTCATCAAATCTTGTACAAATGCATTCTGCTTATCTTTATTCAATTCGAATACAGCTTTAGCATCAGCAGGAGTTACATCATACATGTGAGCGAAGTTTTCAGACTTAATACCGAAGTTGCCGTTAGCAGCATCACTCCAGTCACCAATGATTGTACGTGCCTTGTATGCATCCTTGATAGCAACAGCAAAGTTACGAGTTACAGCAAGGTCATTGATAGTAGTGATGAAATATTGACTATCATACTTGTTATAAGCAGCATATGGAGTAGAAATGCCATTATAAGAAACCCAACCATTCTTAGCAAGTGCTTCAGACCAGTAATTAGTGGATTTCAAATAGAGGGTAGTCTTATCAATTTCTGTCTGAGGACCAATAAACAAGAACAATGAGTCTGTTGCATTACCTTCTGCCTTCTTGTACCATACAAATGCCTCATCTCTAGCTACAGGAACATCTACAGACCATGTAGCTTGCTGTGGAGCATTAGTTAGGTAATCGTATGCTTCACTATATCCAGTCAATTCCTTCTCTGTATTGTAATCTGCTTTATACAAAGGCCAAACAATAGAGGTGCCCTTGTCGGTTAAGATATCACGACCACCGATAGCGTCTTCAAATGCGCGTACATCCAGCTTCACAATTTGCTTAGCTGTCTTGTAGCTCAAGTTGAAGGTTGCATCACCCAGCGGAGACAATTTGACAGTTGCTACATTTTCTGCAGCGGTAGGACGTATAGCTTGTACCAAAACATAGTTATAAACAACCAAATCATGTACACCTTCTACTTGTGATTTAACTGTAGTAGTGACCTTGATTACAGCATATTCATCAATAGCAGATGCTTGTTTTTCTTCCTTAACAGCCAAGATGCCTTCTTTAGCTACTTTATCTGCATCAAAGATTCCTTTCTTAATGGTTACACCCCACAAATCCTTGTCTGCATTTTCATCAATCAATTCGAATTTCTGTTCAAATTGAATATCGGCATCAGCCAACAGTACGCCGTCATTCAAATCCAAAGCAGCACTGATAGAATCGTTCAGATTGAATGTTCCTTTATAATCAAATTCGCCAACCTTATAAGAAGCTGCATCATTCTGAGACATGAATTTTTCGGGATACCAACTACTTGCAGTCTGCATCTTATTAGAATATTGGATTTCCTCCTCTGCATTTACACGTACGTTATGTACCTCTTTAGAAGATACATACATTGACTTAACATTAAAATAATCTGATGCAGAAACATATTGCTTGTACATCTTAACATCCAGAGAGGTAGCATAGCTATTGATTGTCTCACCAAGATCCACCCATACGTTTCCCCAGCCAGATATTTCTGTTTGCGTAGTCGGGTCAATCCATGTCATACTTCCCCATCCAGAAGTAGATACAGTCTGAGCATCTTTAAAGTTTACCGGAGTCATCTTTACCCAAATAACACCATCTTGTTCTTTATCGAAGTCCCAATCCAAGACATTCAATTTCGGCTGTTCTGCAGCTCTTGTCTGATAAGTATCAGAGAAGAAGAGCTCGGCATCGCTCTTTGAGAATTTTGAAGGATAGACTTTGAAAGAAGCCTTTGCAGGAACTGCAGCAAACAAAGTATCAACGTCAGTATCGTTTTGAGGATAGTACAACTGATAAGCTACAGCATAGTCATTTGCGTCATCAGCAGCTTGCTTTCTATACACAATAGTTTGCAGACCATTGAAAGCAGAGCCTTCCATCAACAAAGTATATGATTGGCCGTCAATAGTAACCTGCATAGTTCCATCCTTTTCATTGTAAATCATTGAAGGAACGTTAGCATTGTATTTGAATGAAGTTCTATATTCGCCAATGCAGATATAACCCTCTTCGTCTACCTTCACGTAGTTTCCGATAGCTTCTTCAACATTAGCTTCTGAACCTGCAGCCTTGATTTTCTCACCTGCGTCATTCAATACATACTCATAGGTTGCACCTTCATCTACGCTAATCATCCAGTAGTTCTCGGCATCTACCTTGAACTTCGGAACGATTGTAGCCCCGGTTTCACCCTTCGGGCCTTGAATACCCTGAAGTCCTTGCTCACCTTTTTCGCCTTGAGCACCATTCTTGATAGTTAAAGTTTCGCCACCGGTAAAAGTCAGTAAATAACCACCCTCAACAGGAGCATAACTTTCGATGAATTTCTTGCCATTGATTGCAGCAAGGATGTCATCAATCTGTTTTTTGTTTGCATCGATCTGCTCCTGCAAGCCATCGATGTCATCATCATAGTCCTTACAAGAAACAAATGTACTTGTGGAGCCAACCATTAAAGCTCCAAACAAGATTGCACTTAGAAACTTTTTGTTCATAATTGAAAACTTTAAATTTATAAATTTAAAA
>NZ_QTNB01000016.1:0-70095 GCF_003603395.1 Bacteroides sp. AM44-19
GTGGGGCACTTTTTAAATGTTGTTCCGGGTCCCTTTTCAAGTGTTAGCTACAGAACTGGACGCACAACGTAAAACCGTGTTCCGTTCTACGCTGTTCCCGGCGGACAAACGGCTGGTAAAAGGCAGTAACATAGAAGAACTGATAACCGAAATCGCATACCTTATAAAACTGTAACGATATGGCAAAGCAAAGCGGCGGGAAACCGCAAATTGACGAGGATTTTATGAAAGAGATTATTTCACAGGGCTTGCCCGTGAAAAAACAGGAAACACCATTGGTAACAGTGGAAACACCGGATAAGCCGGAAACAGTGAATAAGGAAGAAATCAAGGCAGAACCTAAGGAAGAAAAGGCGGTGAAAGAACCTGCCCGCCGGAAAAAGAACACTCCGGGCGATTACCGGGAAACCTATTTCATGCGGGTGGACTTGACCGACCGACAACCGTTATATGTCAGCCGTACCACCCACGAAAAGCTAATGAAGATAGTAACTGTTATTGGCGGACGCAAGGCAACCGTCAGCAGCTATGTAGAAAATATCCTGCTCCGTCATTTCGACCAGTTTCAGGACGAGATAAACGAACTGTACGAAAGCAAATTTGAAAAGCCGTTTTGATATGTTGAAATGGTTTATTATCGGAACACTCCTGTATTACGCCGTTCTCTTATGGCGATACAGGGATAGCTTGGGAACATGGTTCACGGGTGGGAAAAGAGAGCCGGAACAGCCCAAAAACAAACCGACCGTGAAAGCCGGAAACGGTGATTGTCTTGTAGGTGCAAGCCGTTACCGTATAGGACAAATGAGGACAAACGGGGACATATCAGGACACCTTTCAAAAGGGGTTGATAATGCTTCTATATTTGTCCCGCAAAGCGATGAAACGGTAACTGAAACACCTGCTGCGCAAGCGATTGAAACCGAATTTGAAATGGAATTTGAAACGGAAGATGCGGAAGAAACGGACGTTTCGGCGGATGAAATCGAAGCGGAAGAAATCGCCTGCTACATGGGTGACGGTGAACCGGAAATGGCACAGGGTATCACGTTGGGTGAGCTGGCGCAAATGGTACAGGTCATTCAAATAAAACAAGCGTCCGACACAGAGGAACGGCAAGCCGTTCAAACCATCTGCCGGACGGAAACAAACCTGTTTCATTCGCTGGTGGAGCAGATAAACGGGGGCAGGTCACGGGTAGCGGAACTTTTACAAAAGCATGAGATACCCGTGCCCGCCACCGTCCCGGTTGCCGGAAGTAATGAAATGGCAGATTTTGACATGAACGATTTTCTTTAATGGTAAACTTTAAATAATAAGATGATGAAACAAAAAGATTACGGTTAAACAAACCTTTCCGAACATGGGGAACATTCCCCACAACCACAAAAATATCAATTATTAATCACTCCGCCGGGCGGACTATCCAACCGTCCGGCAATTTAAAAATCAATGTATTTATAATGAAAAAGAAAGTTCTCTTTTCGGCAGTCGCTCTATTGGCTGCATCCGCTACGTTTGCACAAGGTAACGGCATGGCGGGGATTACAGAAGCTACCAACATGGTAACGTCCTATTTCGACCCGGCAACAAAATTAATTTACGCCATCGGTGCGGTGGTGGGCTTGATTGGCGGCGTGAAAGTATATGGCAAGTTTTCTTCGGGCGACCCTGACACCAGTAAAACGGCGGCTTCGTGGTTCGGTGCTTGTATCTTTTTGATTGTCGCTGCCACTATCCTACGTTCATTCTTCCTCTAAAGAAATGGACTATGGCAGACTATCCGATTAACAAGGGGATAGGCAAGCCAGTTGAGTTTAAAGGGTTGAAAAGTCAGTATCTTTTCATTTTTGCGGGCGGGCTGTTAGCCCTGTTCGTGCTTTTCATCATCATGTACATGGTAGGCATTAACCAGTGGGTGTGCATCATCTTCGGCGTTACTTCGGCAACGTTGCTTGTATGGCTCACATTCCGGTTAAACGAAAAGTACGGGACACACGGGTTAATGAAATTGTCCGCACGCAAAAGCCACCCTTTCCATATCATCAACCGAAAAGCCATATCCCGATTATTCCATTTAAAACAAGCATCGAAATGAGAAATATATTAAAAGCTACTACGCTGGAAAACAAGTTTCCACTGTTCACGGTGGAAAACGGGTGCATCGTTTCCAAAGACGCCGACATAACGGTGGCGTTCCGGGTGGAACTGCCGGAACTGTTCACCGTCACGGCAGCCGAATACGAAGCGATACATTCCGCTTGGAACAAGGCGGTAAAGGTGCTGCCCGATTACAGCATCGTTCATAAACAGGACTGGTTCATCAAAGAAAACTATGCGCCTGACATCCAAAAGGATGATTTGAGTTTCCTTTCCCGTTCCTTTGAACGGCATTTTAATGAAAGACCGTTCTTAAACCATACCTGCTATTTGTTTCTGACGAAAACGACAAAGGAACGTAGCCGGATGCAGAGTAATTTTTCTACTCTTTGCCGGGGCTTCCTTGTCCCCAAAGAGATAAAGGACAAGGAAACGGTTACAAAGTTCCTCGAAGCGGTGGGGCAGTTTGAAAGCATTATGAATGATAGCGGTTTCATTACCCTTACCCGCCTGACTTCGGACGAAATCACCGGGACAAAGGAAACGGCGGGTATCGTGGAAAAATACTTTTCACTCTCACAAACAGACACTACCACATTGAAAGATATTCAACTGAACGCCGGAGATATGCGTATAGGTGACGATATTCTTTGTTTGCATACTCTTTCGGATGCGGAAGATATGCCGGGCAAGGTGGGAACTGATACCCGCTATGAAAAGCTATCCACCGACCGGAGCGATTGCAGATTATCTTTTGCTTCTCCGGTGGGCGTGTTGCTCTCCTGTAACCATATCTATAACCAGTACATCTTCATTGACGACCATACGGAGAACCTGAAACAGTTTGAAAAGATGGCTCGCAATATGCACTCCCTTTCCAAATACAGCCGTGCCAATCAGATTAACAAGTCTTGGATAGAGGAATATTTGAACGAAGCACATTCACAGGGGCTTATCTCCGTGCGATGCCATTGTAATATCATGGCATGGAGTGACGACCGGGACGAACTCAAACACATTAAAAATGATGTGGGGTCACAGCTCGCACTTATGGAGTGCAAGCCACGTCATAACACCACCGACACACCGACCTTGTTTTGGGCGGGCATACCCGGCAATCAGGCGGACTTCCCGGCGGAAGAAAGTTTCTACACCTTTATTGAACAGGCTCTTTGCCTATTCACCGAAGAAACGAACTACAAAAGTTCGCTTTCTCCCTTTGGTATCAAGATGGTGGATAGGGTCACAGGAAAGCCGTTGCACATTGATATTTCAGACCTGCCAATGAAAAAAGGTATCATTACCAATCGCAACAAGTTCATACTTGGGCCGAGTGGTAGCGGCAAATCATTCTTCACCAATCACATGGTGCGCCAGTATTACGAACAAAATGCGCACGTCCTGCTGGTTGATACCGGAAACAGTTACTTAGGATTGTGTGAAATGATAAACCGGAAAACGCACGGGGAAGATGGGATTTATTTTACCTATACTACTGAAAACCCGATAGCGTTTAATCCTTTCTATGTGGAAGATGGGGTATTCGATATTGAAAAGAAAGAGAGTATCAAAACGCTTATCCTGACCCTTTGGAAAAGGGACGATGAAGCACCCACACGGGCGGAAGAAGTGGCTTTGTCAAACGCCGTAAGTTCCTATATCGAACTGATTACTAAGGATAGTTCGGTTACTCCCTGCTTCAATACATTCTATGAATATGTGAAAAATGACTACCGGGCGCACCTGCAAGAAAAGAACGTCCGGGAAAAGGATTTCGATATAGACAACTTCCTGAATGTATTAGAACCTTACTACAAAGGGGGCGAATATGATTACCTGCTGAACTCCGACAAGGAGCTTGATTTGCTGCATAAACGCTTCATTGTCTTTGAGTTGGATAATATCAAAGACCACAAAATTTTATTCCCGATTACTACGATTATCATCATGGAAGTATTTATTTCCAAAATGCGTAAACTAAAGGGTATCAGGAAATTAATATTGATAGAAGAAGCGTGGAAAGCGATTGCATCGGCGAATATGGCGGATTACATAAAATATTTATACAAAACCGTTAGAAAGTATTTCGGCGAAGCGATTGTAGTTACCCAAGAGGTCGAAGATATTATTTCCTCGCCCATTGTAAAAGAGAGTATTATAAACAATTCTGATTGTAAGATACTGCTCGACCAAAGGAAATACCTTAATAAATTCGATAGCATACAGAACCTTTTGGGACTGACCGATAAGGAACGTTCACAGATGCTTTCCATCAACCTTGCCAATCATCCGAACCGGAAATACAAGGAAGTTTGGATAGGCTTAGGCGGTACACAATCAGCCGTATATGCTACCGAAGTGAGTTTGGAAGAATATTTTACATACACCACCGAAGAAACGGAAAAGATGGAACTATTCGCCTTGTCCGAAAAGTTGGGCGGTAATCTCGAACTTGCTATCAAACGGCTTGCCGAAAGCAAGCGCAATCCCGAAAAATAATCAATTAACAATTTAAAATTCATTCAGTATGAAACATTTAAAATTCTTGTTTCCGGTGCTGTTATGCACCTTGTTACTGGGGCTTTCTTCCTGTAAGGAAACGAACGCCGACCGTCTTAGGGCGATGCGTGGCGACTGGGAAAGCGTGAAAAACCGTCCGGCGTTTACTCTCTTTGAGGAAAACGGGCATTACCGGGTAACGACCTATCGAAAGACCTACCGGGGGACTATCCAAACGGAAACCTATCAGATTTCAGAACAAGACGGAAACCTGTTCATCGAAACGGGGTTGTCCGTCCTGCTGACTTATGACAAAGAGAATGACCGGATTCTGCTTTCTCCCGGCGGAGAATATAAACGGAGTAACCAACCAATAAAGAAGTAAGCGTATGAAAACAAAGATTATAATGCTGCTCGTAGTATGCAGCCTGTTTGTCGGAAAGGTAAACGCACAGTGGGTGGTGAGTGACCCCGGCAACTTGGCGCAAGGGATTATCAATGCGTCAAAGAACATCATTCAGACTTCTTCGACCGCACAGAATATGATAAAGAATTTTCAGGAAACGGTAAAGATTTATCAACAGGGAAAAGATTATTATGATGCCTTAAAATCAGTGCATAACCTTGTCAAAGATGCCCGGAAAGTACAAAAGTCTATCCTGCTTATCGGTGAGATTTCCGACATCTATGTGAACAGTTTTCAGAAGATGCTTTCGGATGAAAACTACACGCCGGACGAACTTTCCGCC
The DNA here is from genome assembly GCF_003603395.1 of Bacteroides sp. AM44-19. NCBI lineage: Bacteria > Pseudomonadati > Bacteroidota > Bacteroidia > Bacteroidales > Bacteroidaceae > Bacteroides > Bacteroides sp. AM44-19. The sequence goes on from NZ_QTNB01000016.1 coordinate 5,349, forward strand.
ATTGCCTATGGCTATACCCAACTGTTGCAGGAAAGTTCCGATGTGCTGGAAGAAATGAAAAGTGTGGTGAACATCAACGGGCTTTCCATGTCGGATAAAGAACGGATGGACGTTATCGACCGGACGTATAACGCCATCAGGAACTACCGGGATTTGGTGAGTTATTATACCCGCAAAAATATTTCCGTTTCCTACCTGCGGGCGAAAAAGAAAAAGGACACTGACCGGGTAATGGCTTTGTACGGTTCGGCGGATGAACGTTACTGGTAACTTCTAAAAATAAGTAGTATGTTATTAGCAATCGAATTTGATAACCTGCATCAGATACTCCGTAGTTTATACACGGATATGATGCCGTTATGCGGGAACATGGCGGGGGTAGCCAAAGGAATAGCGGGACTGGGGGCTTTGTTCTATGTGGCTGCCAAAGTATGGCAGTCGCTCGCCAGTGCCGAACCGATAGACGTTTACCCTTTGCTCCGTCCTTTTGTGATTGGTTTCTGTATTATGTTCTTCCCCACATTCGTACTGGGTACGATTAACAGCGTGATGTCGCCAGTAGTCAAGGGGTGTAACAATATGCTCGAAACGCAAACTTTCGATATGAACGCCTACCGGGAACAAAAGGACAAACTGGAATATGAAGCGATGGTGCGTAATCCGGAAACGGCTTACCTTGTTTCGGATGAAGCGTTTGATAAACAGATTGACGAATTGGGATGGTCTGCCAAAGATATTGCCACAATGGGCGGTATGTACATGGATAGGGCAGCCCACAATATCAAGCAATCCGTCCGGGACTGGTTCAGGGAATTGTTGGAACTGCTCTTTCAATCGGCAGCCCTCGTGATAGACACTATCCGAACCTTTTTCTTGATTGTCCTTGCCATACTGGGTCCGATAGCCTTTGCCATCAGTGTATATGATGGCTTTCAGGCGACACTGACCCAATGGATAACAAGGTACATTTCCGTTTACCTGTGGCTACCCGTTTCAGACCTGTTCAGTTCCATTCTTGCCCGAATACAGGTGCTTATGCTCCAAAAGGATATTCAGGAGCTATCAGACCCCAATTTTGTACCCGATAGCAGCAATTCAGTGTACATAATCTTTATGATAATCGGTATCATCGGTTACTTCACCATCCCCACCGTATCGAACTGGATTATTCAGGCGGGCGGAATGGGCAACATGAGCCGGAATATAAACAGTGCAGCCAATAAAACGGGCAGTGGCGTTGGTGCGGTAGCCGGAGCAGCCACCGGGAACGCTGGCGGCAGGGTCGGCGGTAAACTAATCAAAGGTAATCAATAATTAAAAATCAAGATGGAATTTAAAAGTTTAAAGAACATTGAAACCAGTTTCAAACAGATACGTCTTTTCGGGATTGTGTTTGTCGTTATGTGTACCCTGATAACGGGGTATGCCGTTTGGAACTCCTACACGTTTGCCGAAGCGCAACGGCAAAAGATTTATGTGCTGGACGGTGGCAAATCGTTGATGCTTGCGCTTTCGCAAGACCTGACACAAAACCGTCCGGTCGAAGCAAGGGAACACGTGAAGCGTTTTCACGAACTCTTTTTCACGCTCTCACCGGATAAGAACGCTATCGAAAGCAATATCAAACGGTCGCTGTTCCTCGCCGACAAGAGCGCATTTAACTATTACCGTGACCTCTCGGAAAAGGGATATTACAACCGTATCATTTCGGGCAATATCAGCCAGACCATACAGATAGACAGCGTTTCATGCAATTTCGATGTGTACCCGTATGCGGTGGCTACCTATGCCCGCCAAATGATTATCCGTGAAAGCAGCGTGACGGAAAGAAGCCTTGTCACCCGTTGCCGGTTATTAAACGCCGTAAGAAGTGATAATAACCCGCACGGCTTTATGATGGAAAGTTTCGAGATAACGGAAAACAAGGACTTGAACACCATAAAGCGGTAAGCCATGATACGGAAAATTCTCTCTCCGGTGAATCAGGCAATTACCCATGTGCAGGACTGGGCGGATGAAAAACTCCGCCGCCTGTGCGGGCGCATGACACCGGAAATAAGGCTGGCGGTAATCCTGCTTATGCTCCTGTTCTTCGGCGGGCTATCCATCTACTTTACGGTATCATCCATTTACCGGATAGGAAAAGAGGATGGCGAAACCATACGGATAGAACACATCAGGCAGTTGCAGTTACAAAGTAAAGACAGTACGAACATTTTTAATCAGTCAGACAATGGAAGAAAAAGAAGTGAAGAATGAAGTTCCCACACCGGAAACGGCAAAGGGAAAAGAACCTGAAAAACAGGGAAAGGAAAAAAAGGAACTGACCCCACAGCAGATACAGCAACGAAAAAAGATGCTGGTTTACCCGCTTATGGGACTGGTTTTCTTAGGGTCTATATACCTGATTTTTGCACCGTCCGATAAGGACGAAGCAAAGGTGGAAAACGTGGGCGGATTTAACGCCGATATTCCGCAACCCAAAGGGGACGGGATAATCAGCGATAAAAAGACCGCCTACGAACAGGAACAAATGGAGAACAAACAGGCGGACAAGATGCGCTCCTTACAGGATTTTGCCTTTTCGCTCGGAGAGGAAAACGGGAACGGGGAAGATTTGACCCTGATAGATGATGCTCCGGCAGAAAAACCGAAAACCAATGTAATAGACTTCGGGGCGGGTGCGCCGAACAATAGCCGTTCCTCTATCCAATCTTCGGCGGCAGCTTACTGGGACATGAACCGTCAGTTAGGCAGTTTCTACGAAACGCCGAAAGAGGACAAGGAAAAAGAGGAACTGAAACGTCAGGTGGAAGAACTCACTGCCCGGCTCGATGCGAAAGAAAGCGGTGCGGGCAACATGGATGAACAGGTTGCACTTATGGAAAAGTCCTACGAACTGGCGGCAAAGTATATGAACGGACAGAACGGGCAAAGCGTACCACCGCAACCGGGACAGATTGCACAGGTCGCACCGTCCGCACCTGTTCAGGGCAAAGGAAATGCCACACCTGTAAAATCGGTATCGGACAGGACGGTTTCAGGATTGCAGCAGCCCATGAGCAACGCCGAATTTGTCGCCGAATACAGCAAGCCACGCAATTACGGGTTTAATACGGCGGTCGGCAGTGGTTATTCGATAGGAAAAAACACTATCCGGGCGTGTGTTCATAACGACCAAACACTTATGGACGGGCAGACCGTCAAGCTCCGGCTGTTAGAACCGTTACAGGCGGGGAACGTGATTGTCCCGAAAAACAGCCTTGTTTCAGGAAGTGCCAAAGTGCAGGGGGAACGGCTCGACATACTGGTGTCCTCGCTCGAATATGCGGGTAACATCATTCCGGTGGAACTTGCCGTTTACGACAGTGACGGGCAAAAGGGGCTTTCCGTTCCCTCGTCACTGGAACAGGAAGCGGCAAAGGAAGCGATGGCGAACATCGGTGCGGGACTGGGTACGAGCATTTCATTTGCGCAAAGTGCCGGGCAGCAGGTCGCAATGGATATTACAAGGGGCTTGATGCAAGGCGGTTCGCAATACCTTGCCAAGAAGTTCAGAACGGTAAAAGTACACCTGAAAGCGAACTATCAGGTGATGCTTTACGCCAAACAACAGTAATTTATTTATCAACCATAAAAATTTCAATCCAAAATGAAAAAGTTAATTATCATGTTCGCCCTACTCTTGGGCGTGGTTTCAATGAAAGCACAAAGTAACGATTTGTATCAGGGCATTACTAAAAAGCTGCCTTACCGCCAAATGGTGACACCTTACGGCGTACAGGTGACGTTCGCCAAAACGGTACATATCATTTTCCCGTCTGCCGTTAAGTACGTGGACTTAGGCAGTAACTACATTATTGCCGGAAAAGCGGACGGGGCGGAAAATGTTGTCAGGGTCAAGGCTACGACAGAGGGCTTTCCCGGTGAAACCAATTTTTCCGTTATCTGTGAGGATGGCAGCTTTTACAGTTTTAACGCAAAATACGCACACGAACCGGAAATGCTGAACATCGAAATGAAAGACTTCTTGGAGAATGAGGACACAACGGATTTCAGCCATACCCGGATGAACATCTATTTCCGTGAACTGGGTAACGAAAGCCCGCTTTTGGTAAAGCTGATTATGCAGTCCATCTACAAGAACAATGACCGGGAAATAAAGCATTTGGGATGCAAACGGTTCGGGGTGCAGTTCTTGGTAAAGGGGATTTATTCGCATAACGGGCTGTTCTACTTCCACACACAAACAAAGAACAGTTCAAACGTGCCGTTTGATACCGACTTTATCCGTTTCAAGATTGTGGATAAGAAAGTAGCCAAAAGAACGGCTATTCAGGAAACCGTTATCGACCCGGTGCGGAGCTATAACGAGATACTGGTTATCGGCGGCAAAAGTACCGTCCGCACCGTGTACACCGTTCCGCAGTTCACTATCCCTGACGATAAGATATTAGTCATCGAACTGGTGGAAAAGAACGGGGGCAGACACCAAACTATCCGGGTGGAAAATTCGGATGTAGTGGCTGCCAAAGTGATTAACGAACTTAAAATCAAATGAACATGAAAAGGATATGTTGTATTATATCCCTTTTTGTGCTGTGCCTGACTTTCAACCAGGCACACGCACAAAGATGTCTGCCGGGAATGAAAGGCTTGCAGGTTACGGGCGGCATGGCGGACGGTGTTCACTGGAACAGTAAAAGCGATTTCGCCTATTACTTCGGGGCTGCCATGAGTACCTATACCAAAAACGGGAACAGGTGGGTTATCGGCGGGGAATACCTCGAAAAGCATTACCCCTATAAGGATTTGCAAATACCAGTCAGCCAGTTTACAGGCGAGGGCGGTTACTATCTGAATTTCCTTTCAGACCGGAAGAAAACCTTTTTTCTTTCACTGGGATTGTCCGCACTTGCCGGGTATGAAACAAGCAACTGGGGCGATAAATTGCTGCCCGATGGCTCGACCCTGACCGATAAGGACGGTTTTGTCTATGGCGGTGCGCTGACGCTGGAACTGGAAAGTTACATTACCGACCGGGTGGTGTTCCTGATTAACGCAAGGGAAAGATGCCTGTTCGGTTCTTCAGTCGGAAAGTTCCATACACAGTTTGGTATCGGTCTAAAGATAATAATGTGATAAACTAATCTATTATATATAATGTATATGAGAAAGATTATAAGCCGCATTTTGATAGGCTGCTATGTAATGGCCGCCTTGTTATTGGTGGGTGCGTGTAATGACGATGTGGATATACAGCAGTCTTACCCGTTTAGTATCGAAACGATGCCAGTGCCGAAAAAATTAAAAGTGGGTGAAACCGCCGAAATCAGGTGTCAGCTTCACCGGGACGGGCGGTTTGAGGAAACAAAGTATTTCATCCGCTATTTCCAGCCGGACGGGGCGGGAACGCTGAAAATGTCCGATGGGACGGTTTTACTGCCGAATGACCTGTACCCGCTTCCGGGTGAAACATTCCGGCTTTACTATACCTCTGCATCCACCGACCAGCAAACGGTAGATGTGTATTTTCAGGACAGCTTCGGGCAGTTGCAGCAGCTTACATTTTCGTTCAATAATGATAGCAGTAAAGAGGAGGAATAACCTTTTTGTGTAAATGTGTTAAGAAACATTCAGCAATATATTGTTGAGTGTTTCTTTTTATCTACTTTTGTATAAAAGTTTAAGTATTAAAAATGAATTATATATGGCTTCTTTTGATTTCAACCCAATAGCGGATTATGTGGTACTAAAATTCAAGTGTCCTGAATGTGGTACTGAAAATGAAACAGATGCACTTTCTGTTCCTACGCCTGATTTTGCAGCAGAAAATCATCGAGATAGTTGCAATTATGATGAGTATGAACATGAATGTTCAAATTGTGGACATATATTTGACATAACAATAAATAATGGAATATATGGAGGCGATGGGGAAATATCAGACGTAGATGATGTTTCGGTAGAAGAGGAGTTTCCAGAGGATGATTACTATGAAGAATTTAAATCATCGTTCTTTGATGAACATGTTGTAGAAACAATTGATGTTTTAGATAAAATAGATGCCTTAGACGAGATTTCACGTAAATTATTGTACCGTACTTTATATGCTAATGTTATCAGTAGTATGGAAGCATATTTGAGTGATAGACTTATTCAAAAAGTATTGTCTTCAGAAGATAATAAACGGCTATTTGTAGAAAACTTTAAGGACTTCAACGACTCTAAAATATCTATCTCAGATATTTTTAAGCAAATGGAAAATTTGGATTCCTATATAAAAAAGACATTACGTGATATTATATATCATAATCTTCCTCGTGTTAAGAACATCTATAAAACAACTTTAAGCGTTGATTTAGGTGATGTGTCTGAATTAATGAAATGCATTAGTATTCGCCATGATATAGTTCATCGAAATGGCAAGGATAAAAATGGAAATCTTCGTGATATTAGCAAGGATGATGTTTCAATATTGGCTCAGAAAGTTTCTGATTTTATTCAAAATATAGAGAACCAATTTCTTATGCAGTCAATAGATGATTCAGAAATAGATTCACTTTTTAACTTATAAACAATAAAACAAGGCTGACATTATCAATCTTGTTTTATATGATGTCTCCAGTGTGAAACTCAAAAATACAGTTATGCCAAACATTGATAATGTATTTAGTATATATGCAGGTCAATTGGAGTTATTACGCCAAAATGGACTAATTGAAAGAACGGGTGAATACATTTGTCCTATTTGCTTAAATAGTTTTAATAAAGAACAATTAAATAAACTATCGATGGAAGATGCACCTCAAGCATCTTTAGGTGGAAAGAAAATTGCTATAACGTGTAAAAAATGCAATAACACTTGTGGACATGAAACAGATATTCATCTTGTGAATTTTATTACCTATTTAGAAGAACAAGAGTTTCTTCCGGGTTCTAATAGACGAGTTAAAATCTTCGATGATGAAACTACTATAAATGCAAATTTAGAAGTTGGAAATACTAAAGAATTAAAGATGATTATTCCTAATAAGATAAACAACCCTAAAGCTTTAACAAATCATCTTTCTAAATTAACAGTAGGAGGTATTATAGATATACAGAACCATCCTCTGAAAATTGACATGAAAAAAGTATCTACGGCAATTTTAAAGAATGCGTATATTATACTTTTTGCTCGTTTTGGATATTCTTTTCTTTTAAATAGCTTCTATGATAGGATAAGAGAACAAATATTAAATCCAGCAAAGCATATTATTCCTGAAAGTCTGTGGACAAAACAAACTTCTATTAGCGTAAAAGATGGTATCTACTTTTCAAATAGCAATGTGTACAGAGGTTTTTTTATAATTTATTCATTGACTAAACTTAGAACACACCATTTTTGTATTTGTATTCCTACACCACAAGTGTATTTTGAAGCCATAGCGTATTACTTTAGAGAATACAAGGCAGGTATACCTATATATATGATGGGGTCTGATGGTATAGATTATTTTCAAAATATAGATAATATAAAGGCATTAAATAAATGGCTGGTTAATTGGAGTTTAGGTTCTCCTGTTTAATATTACTTACTGGATAAGGCTTCTTTACTACTTTCTTTTCCGCTTTGGCTCACAAAAGAAAGAAGTCTGGCTAGATTTCTCCTGCCGGATTTTCTTTTTACTTTTGAGTTTTCAACCAATCATTCTGTAGTCGATAATATTTACCTAATATAGAAAATAGGTTATCATTGAAATGGCAGTAATCATATTGATAATAGATTTGCCCCCTAAATGCGCCTAAACAGCATTTTACATATTTTTCTTCTCCCGGTGTTTGAGTAATGCTTACCCCGTTTTTGTTTAAAGTTTCCATACTACTATAATTTACAATGAGTTATCAGATAATCAGAAGTGAAAGCAGCACAATGAAAATAAACGCCATACAAAGCAGGTAAACGGCAGAGATAAACAGCCGGAGAACGAACCGGATAATAAAAAAGCCTATAATTAGGGCTATCCATATTCCGGTGGTGCTGGTGGCTGCCTGATAGATGATAAAAGCAAGTATGAACCACCGTAAAAAAGTCGTTATCTTATTATATACTTTCATTGTCTTGGTGTGTTGTGGGTGGATTGCTCCACCCGGTTAGTAATCAGGCGCAACGGAAAACAAAACCATTATCCATCCAGTAATCAGTCATAAACAGGTCACGGGCAAAAGCCGAATAATCAAAGTAGGTCTTTGCGAACTCCGGCAGGTCGTAACATTCCTCTACAATTTCATAGGCGTAATCTTCCTCGTCTTTATATTCTCCCTGATATTCATCCTCAAAAGAAGAAATAAGGTCGTCCGCATCTTCTTCGCTTATATCGTTGTTGTGGTGGTCGCACCATACGAAAAACGCTTCCTGCTGGGTTTCACTTAGTTTTTCGATGGCATCCCGAAGCTCAAAGAACTTATCGGAAAGCCAACTTTCGGAAATCAGGGCTTCCGGGATATTCTCGTAATCCTGAAACATAAATTCCGGGTCTTGGTCGTCCTTGTGCAGTTCCCGGCACGCTTCCATAAATTCGTCCTTGTCCGAATAATCGGAAAGGTCTAACCACTTGCCGAAAAGTGAACCACTGTTATACTTGTTGTAAGTACCTACATAAACTCTTGCTTCTGATAAAGTTACTGTTTCCATGACTTTTGAATTTTAATTGTTTACATCGCTTGTCGCCCACCACATAAATTTTTCCTTTAACTGAATGGGAACATTGTCTTTTCAAAGGTTCGGGAATGGTACAGGGCAAATTATTATTTATGAAATACTACCCGTAGGTGTGGAGATTTCTAAAAAATAATTTGAACAGTAACAGGCACGGATATACCTTTGACAATGTTCCAATCAGTTTTAGGGAAAATTTTTCTCTTGTTTAAGAGGATAGAAGTAAAAGCCATCAGGCTTTTTGTATTGGGTAATGAGAGAGTAAAAAAAGGGCTTATAAAAGCCCTTCGTCTGCAAAACTGTAATAGCTTTCTTCTGTTAAGATGATATGGTCTAACAGGTGTAAATCCAAGACCTTGCAGGCTTCATTTATTTTGGTAGTTATTTTTTTATCCGGTTCGCTCGGACGTAGATTGCCCGATGGGTGGTTATGTGAAAGGACTATCCCCGAAGCATGGACTTTTAAGGCGGTTTGCAGGATGATTTTCACGTCCATTACTGTTTCAGCCATGCCGCCTTTAGAGATAAGGGAAATGCCTAAAGCCTTGTTTGCCCGATTGAGGAACATTACATAACTTTCTTCGTGGTGTTCCATACATTCCGCATAGAACGGTTTCAGATAAGTATAGGACGTTTCGGATGAGAGTATTTTCACTCTTTCGGATGCTTTTACATTGTCTTTATAAGAGATAGTGATTTCCGGCATGGTAAATTCTGTTGTTTTCATAACACTTGAATTTTAAATTAAACAATAAGAAATTTTGCCGGACACCCACAGTTTGGCGGGGACTTCAACCTAATCTTTTCAAAAAATACGACCCGTAGGTGTGGAGATTTTTTAGAAAACCGGAACGGCTCGGATTTGGTATTTGTCCCTGCCGGGCTGTAACTTTGCTAAAATTTGTGATTGAGATACATTACTTTAGGGAACTGAAAAAGGGGTATCACTGATGACACCCCTTAGACAACCGAATACCTTAAACCGTTATTCATCATAGGTTCTATATCCTATCGGTTTGCGTGGCTTTGGGTCAGGTTTACTTAGTAATTGGGTAAGTGCTTGGTAAACCTCGCTGAATTGTGCATCCGTACTCTGTTCCAGTTCTTCGATGCGTTTAAGAAGTTCCTCGTAACCGATTGACATTTGCCGCATGAGGACGAAAGCACGCATGATGGAAATATTCACGTCTATGGCAGTCTGACTGCGTAAGACACTACTAAGCATGGCGACACCCTGCTCCAAAAATGCGAGAGGCGGGGTCGGTGTGTGCCGGATATTTTCAGGGAACTTATCACAATTTGTGATAAGTCCCTGCCATTCATCCTTTGTTAGCTGAAAAGCAAAGTCACTGGGAAAACGGGATAAGTTTCTTTTAACTGCCTGTTTCAAAGCTCTTGTTTCAACTTGATAAAGTTCTGCCAAATGGAAATCGAGCATGACCCGGCAACCTCTGACCTCAAAGATTTTGTTTTGGATGATTTGTAAGTCCATAATGTTATTATTTAATGGTGAGTAATTGGAAGCATAAAGGGACTTATCACAAATTGTGATAAGTTCCCCTATATACCTATTTCATAGATACTTCTTTGTAGATTTTTTCAATGCCGACAAATTTCTTGTCAAGTCCCTGCATATCGTTACTTATCTTGTTATTGGTAATGCGGGCGTATATCTGTGTGGTTTCTATGTTGGTGTGTCCCAGCATCTTACTAACAGTTTCAACCGGTACACCTTTTGCAAGAGTAGTTGTCGTTGCAAAAGTATGCCTTGCAAGGTGAAATGTCAAGTTCTTTTTAATCCCGCAAACATCCGCAATTTCTTTCAAATACGCATTTAATTTCTGATTGCTGATTACAGGAAGTATCTTACCATCAGGCAAATTACCTTTATACTTCTTCAATATCATTTTGGGAATATCCAGCAAAGGAACATTTACGTCCGTGTTAGTTTTTTGACGTTTGGTGATTATCCATAAATTACCGTCAAAGGATTTACGAATATTATCTTGCGTAAGATTGGCAACATCTATGTAAGCCAAACCAGTGAAGCAGGAAAAGATAAACAAGTCCCTGACGTTTTCCAACCGTTCAGAAACCATCTTCTTTTTAAGGATGATTTTTATTTCATCCTCTGACAAGTAACCCCTATCCACTTTTTCCAAACGTATTTTATAACTGGCGAATGGGTCGCCTATCAAAATGCCATTATTACGGGCAATCAGGATGATACGTTTGAAAAACTGCATGAACTTGGCGGTCGTGTTATAACCACATTTACAGGTAGTACGCAAATATAACTCGAAGTCTGTAATGAACATCGGTGTTATTTCATTTATCGCAAAATCCGATACATTATATTTGCTTTGGATGAACTCGGCAAGATGGCGGCGGGTCACTTCATATTTACGGTAGGTAGCAATCGTTTTAGATATGCCGACCAACTGCTTAACATCATCATTGTGCTTTTTGAAAAGGGTAAGGACGGTTTCGTGTTTCTCACTGTGTCCCAAAAATTCATTCTTCACCTTTTCGGCTGTTACATAATTGTCACGCCGTTGTTGTTCGTGGTAGATATTGTTCAGGGATGCTTTTATATCATCTAATAAAGCATTGATTTTACCTGCATCCTTACCTTTGGCTTTTCCTGCTGCGATATTCCAGCTATCAGGCAAAATGCTTTGTTTTGTGCTGAACTGGCAAAGTTTACCGTCAATGGTAATTCTTGCCATAATCATAACTTCACCGTTCTTTTTTTCAGAGCCTTTCTTTAAATAGAAAAGGACTTTAAATGTACTCTTCATAACCTCACATTTTTAAGTTGCAAAACTACTAATAACTTGTTAAATGTGAGATAGATAGACGGTGGACAAATTCAGACTTTCTGCGGTCATTTCGGGACAAATCGTTACCGTTTTTGTCCGGTAGGGAATAGGTAACGATTTAGTAACGAAACTATGTCTTTTATAGTCCTTTTGTTGTCTTGGAAACAAGACTTATAGGCAATAAAAAAAACCTACAAATCGCTGATTTGTAGGTTTTTGTCCACTTACTGTCCTGTTTTGTCCAGTAGGTTCTGCGGAGAGACAGGGATTCGAACCCCGGGTGCCTCGCAGCACAACGGTTTTCAAGACCGCCGCAATCGACCACTCTGCCACCTCTCCTAAAACTTCCTTTTCGGGAAGTGCTTTCCTCTTTAAAGCGGTGCAAAGGTACAAATCATTTTTAATTCTGCAAACTTCCTTTCTCTTTTTTCATGAATTAATAGTACTTTTGCACCATGATATATCCGCAGAACTTTGAACAGAAAATAGGTTTCGACCAAATACGCCAATTGCTGAAAGAAAAATGCCTCAGTACACTTGGCGAAGAACGGGTGATGGACATGGCATTCTCCGACCACTTTGGAGAGGTAGAGGAGCGTTTGGACCAAGTCACTGAATTTGTACGCATACTCCAAGAAGAAGACAACTTCCCGGCACAATACTTTTTTGATGTACGCCCGTCACTGAAACGCATACGTGTGGAAGGCATGTATCTAGATGAACAAGAACTCTTTGACCTACGCCGTTCACTAGAAACCATACGTGATATTGTACGCTTCCTACAGAAAAGCGACGATGATGAGGAAGAGGGCGCTTCCCCCTACCCTTGTCTGAAAAGACTGGCAGGAGACATCACCGTTTTCCCACAGCTCATAGCAAAAATAAACGGCATCCTCTCTCCTTACGGAAAAATCAAGGACAATGCCTCTACAGAGTTGGCACGCATCCGCCGGGAACTGGCAAGTACTATGGGAAGTATCTCCCGCTCACTGAACAGTATTCTACGAAATGCCCAGTCCGAGGGCGTTGTGGACAAAGACGTAACGCCCACCATGCGTGACGGCCGTCTGGTCATTCCCGTTGCACCGGCACTGAAACGGAAAATACGCGGTATTGTACACGACGAGTCGGCCAGTGGTAAAACCGTATTCATCGAGCCTGCCGAAGTAGTGGAAGCCAACAATCGCATACGAGAACTTGAAGGTGACGAACGCAGAGAAATTATCCGCATCCTGACGGACTTCTCCAACCAGCTGCGCCCCTCCATCTCCGACGTACTGCTATCATACGAGTTCCTTGCCGAAATAGACTTCATACGTGCCAAAGCATTGTTTGCCGAGCAAATATCCGGACTCAAACCGGCTCTCGAAAACAAGCAACTACTGGACTGGACAATGGCGGTACACCCACTCTTGCAACTTTCTCTCGCCAAACATGGCAAAAAAGTCGTACCGCTTGACATCGAACTGAATGAAAAGCAACGTATCCTCATTATCTCCGGTCCGAACGCAGGCGGCAAGTCCGTCTGCCTAAAGACAGTAGGCTTATTACAATACATGCTGCAATCCGGACTACTCATCCCGATGCACGAACGCAGTCATGCCGGAATATTCAGCAGTATATTCATCGACATCGGTGACGAGCAGTCCATTGAAGATGATTTGAGTACCTACTCCTCCCACCTTATGAACATGAAAATCATGATGAAAAGCTGCAATGAACGGAGCCTCATCCTGATTGATGAATTCGGTGGTGGAACGGAGCCCCAGATAGGAGGCGCCATCGCCGAAGCCGTATTGAAACGCTTCAACCAAAAACAGACGTTCGGTGTCATCACCACACACTATCAGAACCTGAAGCATTTTGCCGAAGACCATGAAGGTGTAGTAAACGGCGCCATGCTCTATGACCGCCATCTGATGCAAGCACTGTTCCAGTTGCAGATAGGCAATCCGGGCAGTTCGTTCGCTGTAGAGATTGCCCGCAAAATAGGTCTGCCGGAAGATGTCATCGCCGATGCCTCGGAAATTGTGGGCAGTGAATACATCAATGCCGATAAGTACCTGCAAGACATTGTGCGCGACAAACGCTATTGGGAAGGCAAACGCCAGACAATACGCCAGCGTGAAAAGCACATGGAAGAGACTATCGAGCGCTATCAAACCGAAATCGAAGATTTGCAGAAATCCCGGAAGGAGATTCTGCGCAAAGCGAAGGAAGAAGTGGAGCAACTGATGCAGGAAGCCAATGCACGCATCGAGAACACCATACGCTCCATCAAAGAAGCCCAAGCAGAAAAAGAAAAAACACGCCAGGCCCGCCAGGAGTTGACGAACTTCCGTGAATCAATGGAAGCGCTTGCCAACAAGGAACTGGAAGAAAAAATCGCCCGCAAAATGGAAAAGCTGAAAGAGAAGCAGAACCGGAAAAAGGAAAAGAAAGCGGGCAAAGGAAAAGAGAACGGACTGTCTGCCCAGGCTTTGGCAGAACAGCAGGCGCGGAAAGAGGCAGAACGCCTTGCAGCCATCACCCCCGGCTGCAACGTCAGAATAAAGGGCCAAACCTCTGTGGGCGAAGTAATGGAAGTGAATGGCAAGAATGCGGTCATCGCGTTCGGCAGCATCAAGACTACCGTAAAGCTGGACAGGCTGGAACGTACCAACGCGCAGCCTAAACAAGCTGATGTGTCCACCAAAAGCACTTTCATCAGCGCCCAGACCCAGGACAGCATGTACGAGAAGAAACTGCATTTCAAACAAGACATTGATGTCCGCGGCATGCGTGGCGACGAAGCCTTGCAAGCCGTTACCTATTTCATTGATGACGCCATCCTTGTCGGCATGTCACGCGTGCGTATCCTTCACGGAACGGGAACAGGCATCCTGCGCATGCTTATCCGTCAATATCTGGAAACTGTCCCCGGAGTGCGCCACTTTGCCGACGAACATATACAGTTCGGCGGAGCAGGCATCACCGTTGTGGACTTGAGTTAATGGATAATTGACAGTTGATAATTGATAGTTAAAGCTAAATCATAAATCTGAAATATATGAAATCAATCAAAGAACTCTACCGTATCGGTACCGGTCCATCCAGCAGCCACACCATGGGACCGCGCAAGGCAGCTCAGATATTCCTGGAAAGGCATCCCGAAGCAGCCGCATTCCAAGTAACCCTATACGGAAGCCTCGCCGCTACCGGCAAGGGACACATGACCAATGTTGCCATCACCGAGACACTGCAACCCGCAGCACCGGTAGAAATAATCTGGGAACCCAAAATATTCCTGCCCTTCCATCCCAACGGCATGAAATTCGTTTCTTTGGACAGCGAAGGCAAGGAGACCGACCAATGGACTGTATTCAGTGTCGGCGGCGGTGCCCTGGCAGAAGAGAATGACGGAGCATCATCCGTAAACACCCCGGATGTATACGAAATGAACAGTATGACCGAAATACTACAATGGTGTGAACGTACCGGAAAAAGTTACTGGGAGTACGTCAAGGAATGCGAGGAAAGCGACATTTGGGATTACCTGCAGGAGGTATGGAAAACCATGCAGGCTGCCGTAAAACGGGGATTGGATAGTGAAGGAGTCTTGCCTGGCCCTCTGAATCTGCGCCGAAAGGCTTCTACCTATTATATACGTGCCAGTGGCTACAAGGCTTCCCTCCAGTCGCGCGGACTAGTATTTGCCTATGCCTTGGCAGTAAGTGAAGAAAATGCGTCAGGTGGGGTCATTGTCACTGCACCTACCTGCGGTTCGTGTGGCATTGTACCGGCAGTGCTCTATCATCTGCAAAAAAGCCGGGAGTTCAGCGACACACGCATACTCCGTGCCCTTGCCACAGCCGGACTGATAGGAAACATCGTGAAGACCAACGCTTCCATTTCGGGAGCGGAAGCCGGATGCCAGGCAGAGGTAGGCGTAGCATGTTCCATGGCATCAGCCGCAGCCAACCAATTGTTTGGAGGCAGTCCGGCACAAATAGAATATGCCGCTGAAATGGGATTGGAGCATCATTTGGGAATGACCTGCGACCCGGTTTGTGGGTTGGTACAAATCCCGTGCATCGAACGTAATGCCTACGCCGCCGCACGTGCCCTGGATGCCAACCTTTACTCCTCCTTCACCGATGGCATGCACCGCGTATCATTCGACAAGGTGGTGGAAGTCATGAAAGAAACCGGAAACGACCTGCCCTCCCTCTACAAAGAAACCAGCGAAGGAGGACTGGCGAAGGATTATAAGCCGATGTAGTTAGAGATTACGGATTACGGATTAAGGATGAAGGATTAGGGGTGTGCAATCATATTGAACCTTAATCCTTCATCCTTAATCCGTAATCCCTAACCCCTCATCCCTAATCAAGTTTTACCGGCCAATGCGTATCATCCCTATTACCGCTCACATCTTTTGTCTGTAGCAAGCCGCCTTCTTCCGAATAGAACAATTGATACTCTGCATTTCCCTTTTCAACTTCAATGACAAACTGCATAGGCACTACCGGATACTCCAAAAGAACAATCTCCTCTATCTTCCAACCGGCATACTCACTGGCGCTGAAAGAGGTCTGTACTGTTCCCGGAAGATTATTCCAAAGCAATTCGGTTTCCGTCAGTTGCCATTCCGCCTGATTATTGAACCATACATCCTTTTCCTGCCCATCCACTTTACAATCTGCAACGAAATAGCCCCCTTTCTGTTCCCATTCCACATGGATTGCGGAAGGGTATTTGGACTTCAATGCTTGTGACATTGCTTCGGGCACTTTGACATCATCCTTGTCGTCATCATCACTGCATGCACCAAGTGCCAAGGCGGCGATGAACATCATCGCCAACATTTGAATCTTCATTCTCATCATTTCTCTATAAAGTTTAGGTTAATAGTTACTGGAGAATCAATCGTCCATGCTGACGAACTTTCCCTTTTTGTTGAACTTCAAAGAGTAGTCATTACCCAATTCAATTTCCACACCGGTACGTCCGCGTTCGATTTTAGTAATAATCTCTCTCGGGAAGTTAGCCTTCACATACTCCTTTACCGGAACCGGAATCAATGCTTCGGGAACAGCGGACTTCTTGCAATCCACTTCCAACCAATTTCCTTTCTTGTCGAAGTCTATTTCCGTACGGTCTGTCAACAGCACTTCATATTTTTTAGTCTGCAATATTTCACTTTCAATCTTGATGTGTGAAATGTGCGGTTTCGAGAAATACTGGTTGATAAAATTGCGTGCCGTCAGCGGAAGCTGCTTGGTATCCTGAGTGATGACATCACCGGCAAAGGCAAACTGAACAGCTACAAGAGCCAACACAAGAATAGACAATACTTTCTTCATAATCGTTATTTTTTAATGTTACTAATAAATTTCATATTATTCACACTGCAAATAACGGTAGAGAATTAGGAAAGATTTGGGAATAACCGCAGTTAACAGTAAATTTTACTTTCTTTAACCAGACGGAAAGTATGCATACCGTCCTGCCATTCATACGTGAGCTTCAATGAAGACGACAACGCAATGGAACGCGCTATGGCAAGCCCCAGTCCGGTGGAGTCCTTCTTGCCATCCATGCCATGATAGAAACGCCGGAACAACTTCTCTCCATCCAAAGGGGCATCCCCCGTATTCCTGATGACCAGAGAAGCGGGAGTAGTAAACACCTGCAACTCTCCCCCTTCCCTATTGTGCAGCAACGAGTTCTTCACCAGATTGGAAACCAGTATTTGCGCCAGCGAATGGTTGCAACGGATGATAAAAGGCTGCTCCTCCCGTTTTCGTATCAGTCTCACCTGCTTATGTTCATAGATATCCATCAGGTCGGGCAAGAGTTCATCCAATATCTCATCCACCGAAACATCTTCCATCTCGGTATACTGCCCGTTCTCTATACGGGAAAGCAACAGCAGGGACTTGTTCAGTTTTACGGCACGCCCCAGCGTGGCATATATCTCGTCCAGCTGCTCCATTTGCTGTTCCGTCATCCCTTCACTCTCAGCCAGCAGTTCCACTTTTCCCCTCACGATGGCAAGCGGTGTCTGCAACTCATGCGAGGCATTCTCGATGAACTGCTTCTGCTCCTCGTATGCCTTGTAGCTGCGGTTGCCCATATCCAATGCAGCATCGCTCAACTGGCGGAACTCCCGTATCTTCGTCGGGTTGTCCAATGGAGGCACCTCCTTGCCGGGCTGAATGCAGTGCAGCCAGTCAAGCAACCTATGTAACGGACGGAACACTCCCTTCAGCACCAACTGGATGCCGATGGAAGTACAGATGAGAAACAACAGGAACAGCGCTCCCAGATACCAAAGCATAGCCTCCACCATGTCATCCCGCTCCAAAATGGAAATCATCAGTTTCAACTCATAATATTGCCCGTCGGGCATACGGAAAGCGGTACACATGACACGCACCGGTTCGTCTTCATCCTCCAGTTCGATATAAACCGTAGCATCATAGAACACTTGTCTGTAATGCCGCCCTTCCTCTTCGGATATAGGGGTGAACTTATAGAAAGACATCAACGAGCCTTCCGTTTCGAGTATCGAGGGGTCGTGAAGCGCACTCTCCATCAATATCTCACCGTAATTCTCCAACGTATCGTCCGTCTCATCCACCACCTCGTCAATGATTGCGTAATAGAACAGCACACCCCACACTGCCATCAACAGAAACAGCAGCAATGCAAGTTTGCGGTAGGTGTAGCTCAGCAGCTTCATCGTTCGGAGAGTTTGTAGCCGAATCCATAGACAGCCTTTAATTCTATGGTAGCCTCAGCTTGTTTCAATTTCTTACGCAGATTCTTCACTTGCGAGTAGATAAAATCCAACGAATCCGCCTGGTCTATATTGTCTCCCCACACCGACTCGGCAAGGCTCATTTTATTGATGACCCGGCCGGGGTTGACTACAAAATAATAAAGCAGGTCGAACTCCTTGCGGTTCAGCTGCAAGGGCTTTCCGTTTATCTCTACCTGCCGTTTGTCGGGGTAGAGCAAAAGATTTCCAAGGGTGACGGTCACATCTCCCTTCGCCTGCCGCCGACGTATCAATGACTTGACACGTGCATTGAGTTCTGCCAGATGGAAAGGCTTTGTAAGGTAATCGTCGGCTCCCAGTTCCAGCCCGTCCACCTTGTCGTCCAGCGAGTCTTTGGCCGAGATAATAAGCACACTGTCACTGCGGTGCAGCTGTTTCAGCTCACGCAGCAAGTCCAGACCGCTCCCGCCAGGCAACATGATATCCAGCAGAATGCAGTCGTAATCGTAGTCATTGATTTTATCCAATGCCGAAAAATAGTCGGCAGCGGTCTCTACAACAAACTTTTCTTTCAAGAGCGAAGTGCGGATGGTTTCCCGCAAATCTTGCTCATCTTCTACAATCAGGATTTTCATACCGGCAAAGATGGTCTATAAAACTGGAAACAATCTGGAAAACTATCCACTAATCAATGCTGTCTGTCTGATAGTCCTCCATCAGTTCTTCTTTTGCCATGGAGATTTTCCCGTCAGCCGTAATGGTCAGTCTGATGGGAACATAAAGGTCGGATTGCGGATAGCAGACGCTGGCCGCGTATATGATTCCTTGCGGAGTGGTCTTGTCATAGACCAGCCCCTCAAGAATAGAGTACTTCATGAACTTGGCATCCACCAACGAAGCAAAATTATCTTTGGTGAACACTTTATCCACCACCTGCTTCCCGCCGCACGTGATGCGCAAGGTGATACGGTTATCCACAAATTTCTCCCCCTGCTCGTTTTTCACTATCGGCAGAGATTCATCCGGCCGGCGCACTACAGAAGACTGATACTCTTTTCCCTTATACGTAAAGGATGTTTTTACATCAGACACCTGCATGCGCTGTGGGCCGGCAATTTCTGTACTATCCTGCATCAATACCTGCGTACCGTCTTTCTTATTCTTGTCTTGAGACGAACAAGCAGTGAAGAAGATGACCGATGCACACACTAAAATATAGACTATATTCTTCATCGTTCTGTTTTTTAGTAGTTGACCGGACAAAAATAGTACAAATTGAATGCAATAGAAAATTTATTTTCTTTTAGATTCCATTTTTGCTTTTCTATCCTGCACTTTCTTGCTGTATGCAGCATATTGTTCTTCCGTCATAATCTTCCGGAGTTGTGAATCATAAGCAATACGGGCAGTCTTCATCTCTTCACGCTTCTTTTCCATCTCCGCTTTTTTCTGCGCGCGTTGCTCATCCGTCAATTGATGGCGCTTGCCATCTCTCTTATGATGCTTGTGTGCTTTGGCACGATGTATCGGCATATCTCCCATTTTCTCAACCAATGCCAGATTTGCCTCCAGCAGTTGTTGTTTCTGCGTATCGTTCAAGGAGTACTCTTTCACCATCCGTTCCGTCATGCGCTCGGCACGGACTTTCGGTTCGGGCATTTTATCACTGTGGCGGGCATGTTGTGCCATTGCCATGCCACCCATCAGGAAGGCGGCCATCCATATCAGAACTATTCTTTTCATCATTTTTCTCTTTTTTTAATTAATACCTTATGTTAGTTATACCTATTGTGTTGCAACGTATCTATGACAAAAACAAAAGCGGGAAGTTTAACCGCAACTTCCCGCTTTAACATAATAAATGAGGTTGAAAAGAATATTAAGGTTCGTCCAGATACTGTACGATAAGACTCACCTGCTTCGGCATGAATGTCCGTGTCCTTACATTGTACCCGGTATGCGCCAAGGCTTCATACAGTTCATGATTCCGTTTTATCCACCGCGTCAGGGTGCGGATGGCGCAACGTGCAGTAGCATTGGGGCAATAGAGGCATGCCAAATCTTTCTTTTTATAAGTCGTGATACGAAAGCCATTTTCTGTTTCCATAGCAGTTTGTCTGATTTTTAAATGATTGATGTAAAGATACGATATTCAAAAGGCGAAGTCAAGTATTTCAAGGAGAATATGAACCTTTTTCTGAGAAAGTTCATATTCTCCTTATTTACAGAATGTTTATCCTAACGGATTTTCTCCCTGGTCGCCATCGGAACCGCCGCCATCCGGATTTGGTTTGGAGCTACCCCCGCCAGAAACGGTGCCGTTGCCCGACCAATCCATCTTCTCTACGCTGGCGCGGGTCAGCATGTCCCTAAAGTAGAAGCCCGGGGTGAAGATAATCTTGCGGCGATAAATCGTGCTTGCCGTCACGTCTTCCAGTTTGTCCTGGCTCTTGGCATTGATGCCGGGACGGAAACAGCCGAACTCACCCAGCTGTACTGAAAATCCCTTGTTGATATCCATATTCAAGGTGTCGATCAATCCGTCCAGCACCAACTTCACCACACCGCGAGGCGCCATGCCTATCTTGGAAACCTCGTCGCATAAATCCTTAAAACCTACCACACCCAAAGTTTTCATCTGCGCCACGTACTTTTCCGTTTTTGTCTCGTCAAAACCGAATACTCTCTTTTTTACTTCATAATTCAAAGCCATAGTTTTTTAATTTTAAGTTGATTAATAAAAGTCGGTCTTGTTCGCTCGTCAGTCTGCAAAACCAGTTTCTTTGTGACCACGATGCAAAGATACAACGGGCAGAAAACGGGGTGGTGCTTTAACGGAGGTTTAAGGAGGTTTTCGTAGGATAAAAAAGGATATTGGAGAAAAAGAAAGGAACTGATAGACAATGACTAAGAAATTTTATTCCTTAATCATACATTGTTTTTATCCTTTACGGCATCTTTAATTGACAGCGTAAAAAAGTTCAGGTTCTTTTCTCTCTGAATTTGCGCTTGCAAACTCCAAACTCTTTTTTCCGAAAAATGGATAGTGGTAGTTTCGTGAGCCGACAGGACATAGGGCAATGCACCTTCCACATGAAATACATTGACTTTCATCTGTCTTTATGGGGTTCTCCGACGCAATGGCACGTGTCGGGCACTCTTCCTGAATAGGACGACACGCCTACGACCAACAATTCATTGCGTCCCAATCTCAAACCGGGGGATTAAAACATTACTCGTAATGTCATGTTGGATATTATCGGCGTGCAGCTGCTTGACGATACCCTGCACGATGGCTTTGGTAGTAAATGTAGCACTGAAAAAAACAGAATGGACTTTATGTATCTCCATAAATCTTAATTTATCCGATTAAATTTCTAATAACCGTAAATTTATTGGTATCCGTTCAAGGTCAGGCAGAAGAAGTCACTGTCATCATACGGATAATCGTATTCGATGGGGAGTTCTTCTTTCTCTATTTTCTTGAATCCGGCTTTCTCATAAAACAGATGTGCTCTGTCCGTATTCTTGGGGGTGTCGAGAATGATTTGCCTCCAGCTTTTTCAATATGCGGAATAACAGCCCTTTATCCATATTGAGCTCACGGGATATGTCCTTTGCATTTCGATTCGGATACAAATACACATCTTGAATTTTACCTCTTTCTGGCATACACCACACTCGGCCCCATCCCATGCCTCATCAGCACCCCTTCTTCTATAAACCTATTCAAATCGACAACAGCCTGCTTATAACTACGTCCTGCCAGCCGTGCATACTGGGAGCGATTGATGCAGGGATACTGCTGCAAATACTCATCCAGCAACTGCCAGCGCTGCTCCACGCCCAACGCCTCATCGGCAGACGAAGCAGGCACCGATGCCGATTGCGGACAACGCTCCAACTGCATCTTACCTTTCAAATCCTTATAGAACTCCCTGCCCAGACGGAAATTCAACCCGCGCAAAGCGATGGAGGCAGCACGAAGCTCTTTCTTGTCCGTCGCCTGGCGGGTACAACTCAAAGAGGGGGTGAAGTAACCCAGTTCGCCCAGCTCCACCGTCCAGCCATTGGCAAGGCAGTCGCGCAACTCATCCATAAAGCCTGCCATCGCTCCTTCCAGCAGGCTGCGGCTGAGACCGGTGAAAAGATGTACACGCTCTATAAATTCCTTGCGGTCGATGGTGCCCTTGGGGACAAAGCGGGCATAAAGGGATTGTTGCTCGCCGGTCTGGCGGACGTCGGGTTTCTCGAAAAGGTCGTAATACGCACTCATATATATTCTGTTTTTAAATGGTCCTGCAATTCCGTCATTTCTTCTTCCACGGCATTAAGGAGAAGAAATGCTATTCTTTAATCATTCCACCATGGAGAAAATATCATTCCACCACGGAAGAAAAATCGTTCCACCATGGTAGAACGATTTTTTCCACACGATGGAACGATTTAATAGTAGCATACAAATATACTAATCGAAAGGAGGAAAAACAAGAAAATTCCCATAAAAAACATATCTTTACGCTGGAAATGAAACATATAAAAAATACACACCAAACTCACTTTAGAGTCATGAAGAAAATATATCCCAAAAAATGGTTGGAACTGCATCCGTACAAGCAGACAAACAGCGTTGACCAGTACTACGTCGGCATTGCAAACGAAATCCACAAAAGACTTTACTCTTCAACGATAGCCGACGCCTTCGAAGAAGAGGAAAACATACGCTATACAAGCCTCTGCCTCGCCGCATGGTTTGAGGACGTCATCTCCCAGACCGGCATCTGGCAGGCATTCACTGCCGAGTGCCGGAAGCGATACGGAGCCTATCTGCCCTTCTACCCCATCAAAGGCGATTATTTTCCGGATGAAATCAATCTGGAGGACATACGCTTTCTGCTTTGGCACCATATACAATATCTGTGCCGGGGAATAAGCGCCATCAACCCCGAGAATCCCGGAATAGAGCAGACTGCACAAGAGATATACGGACTGCTTGCAGAGGAATACGAAACCGCTCCCGAAAATGAAAGGATGCAGGAATTTCTATACCACTCTGCCATGGGAGAAGAAGACTTCTTCCGCTACCGGGAGATACTGGATTGGTTTCACTACCAATGCTACTTCAACATCGAAAATGTCGCCCAATGCCGGGACGAAGCTGAACGGTTGCTGGATGATGAAAAGATTACTCCCGAAATGGCAGAGACCCTCATATATGCCACACGCACCTCACTGACGTTCAAAGGCCGCCGCAACCTGCTGTCGCTGACCTCACCGGAATGGCTGGCTCTCATCGGAAAAGCCCATCCCGAACATCAGCTTTGGGGCAAGGTGAAGGCACGGGAAAACAGTTGCTATCTGCTGGAGAAAGAAGACGATGAATTTCTGTACGTCAAAGATTTGTGCAGTGAGGACGAAGGCGAATTCAAGATAACCAAGAAGTCCTTGAACCTTTCGGCCATCCGTAGCCGAGAGGCAGGGAAAAGCACCCTTATCTGCGAACTGATTTATTTTGGCAACGCATGGTGGCAGTGCGGCATGCTTCTCGAGAACAAGTACAACCAGAAAATGGCGGAATATGTGGACGACTTGACGAAACAGAAAGAAAAGACGAATGAAAAGGCTGCATTCCATGATTTCATAAAAGCATCCGGCGGGAAATCTTTTGTATTCTGCCAATCGCAAGAGGAGATTTCTGATTTTCTGCTGAACAAGATGGACTACAATTTGAAAGAAGGCCTGGACATACCACGCATAAATACGGAAAACGGAGCCATGCTGATGGCCAACCCGCACACCGGCCTACATATCCAATTCAAGCTGTGCGAATGCATCAAATCTCCGGACAACCCCAATTATAATAAGGAGGAAGCAGAGAAAAACGCCATTATGTTCATCGTCAACCCAGACATTATCCCCTACCAATTGAGTTGCATCCTGCAAGACGAAGGCATGCTTCCGGATGCTTATCTGAACAGTTTGCAAAGAAAAGAATACGGGCAAGAGTTCATACGCAAGAATGCACACTTCCTGACTGATTATTTCCATTATCGGTGTCGGGAGAAAGACTTTGATTAGTTGAAAATGGGGGGTGAATACCACTTTTGACACATTTCCAACTACCAATTATCATAGTGCTTTCCAGAACTTCTGGAAATCCTTATACCGTCCGTAGCACACTAACTGGTCGCCGGCTTGTATCTGGTCATTTTCCGGCAGTTCGTTCAGTACATTGTGTTCCACATACGAGACGCCCAGGCAATTCTTCAAAGTCTCGGCACGTTTCAAGGCGAGCATCTTCAGGCCAAACTCCTTATCGAGATTCAATTCATTGGCATAATAGCCAATGAACTTGTCCGGAACGGTGAACTTGACTACATAATAATCCGGTGCCACGCGGAAGGTCTCCATATCGGCACCGAATTCCAGCAACTGTACCAGTCCGCGTGCGGCATCCTCCTCGGGAGTAAGAATGCGTTCCAGCTCAAAGGCCTCGAGCACGGAACGGTGGACAGCGTCAATGGCGCGGGCATAGATATGCTGCACCTTCTTCTGCTTCAGCAAAGCCACTACACGGATGGATGCACCGAAATTCTCGCCGATGGCAACAATCACCACATCCACACTGTTCAGCGGCAATACGGACAAGGCCTGCTCGTCCGTAGCGTCGATGACAAAGGCTGTGGCAATCTTTTCCTTCAGACTATCCACCCGGCCGACGCTCACGTCCGCACCTATCACTTCGTGCCCCAGTGCAGAAAGCTCTTCTGCCAGCACGTGACCATAATTCCCTAAACCGATAATAATATACTTCATCTTATTTAATTGATTATAATCTGACCACTCGGATACTGATACTTCGTATGCTTCTTCTGCTTGATGATGCCAAGCATCAGCGTAATTAGTCCCACACGCCCCACAAACATCAGCAGTGCCACCAGCAGCTTGCTGTCGTCTCCCAACCGCGGGGTAAGGTTCAAACTGGACCCCACCGTGCTCAATGCCGACACACACTCGAAGGTAATGGCCAAAAGCGACGTACCCGGCTCCAGAATGCTGATGATGAAAATAAACAGCAACAAGACGCCGAACGACATCACCACCGTGGCATTGGAACGACGGATAGAATCGTGTGACAGCTCACGGCCAAACACCTCTACCCGTTCCGTGCCGCGCAACACAGCCACCAGATTCAGCACCACTACCGCAAAGGCATTTACCTTGATACCGCCTGCCGTAGACTGTGAACCGCCTCCCACCCACATCAGAAACAGATATATAAGCAATGTCTGTACCCCCAAGCCTGCCAAGTCCACACTGGTAAAGCCTGCCGTACGGGGACACGTGGCATTGAAAAACGCCTGCGTCCACTTGTCTGCCACCGACATGCCGGCGAAGGAGGCATTCCACTCAAAGACAGCAATGCCCACCGTGCCCAGTACCAGTAGCAGGAAGGTGACTATCAGTACAATCTTTGTATTCAGGTTGTACAGATGGTAAAAACGCTTGCCGTCCCAATGCCACGTACGCAGAAAGTGCCACAGACGACGCAGATGGTAAAGAATAATATCCTTGAAATTCACCAGTATGGGGAAACCGATACCCCCCAAAATAATCAGCAGAGATATATAGATGAAGAACGGATTGTGCCCCGTCATCACCAACGGATTACCCAGATTTCCGGGCAACGTGGAGAATCCCGCATTGCAGAAAGCGGAAATGGCATGAAAAGCGGAAAAGGCCAGCTCTTCCTGAAGGTCCATCCCCATCGTCCCGTGGATGTCTCCCCAGATAGCAAGCATCCCTATTCCTTCAATCACCAGCGTAAAGGCCAGAATATAGACCAGGGTGGAGAGCAAGGAATTCAAGGAATTGGAACTCACCATGTCGCGCACCACCAACTGATTGTACAACGAGGTATTACCCATGAAGAACATGGCAAAGAAGCTCGTCAGTGTCATCACTCCCAGACCGCCTATCTGAATCAGCAGAATGATTACCACAAAACCGGTCGGGGTAAAAGTGGACGCCACATCGACAGACGTCAGCCCCGTGACGCACACCGCACTGGTGGATATGAACAGCGAGTCGACCCACGATATGCCGTTCATCGTGCAGCGCGGCAACATCAACAGCCCCGTGCCTATCATTATGATTATCAGGAAACTTGCAGCCAGAATAAGCGAAGGGTTCGTACGCCGCCCCAACAACCGTACCAGCCCGTTGGAAAGGCTGAAAAAGGAAAACACCAGCAGCAGGACAAGATGATAGGCCTTGCCATGCAGAAATTCCCAGAACTGCAAGATGGCGCCCTCCTCCTCCGGACGATGGAAAATGACCGGAATAAGGGTCAGATAGAGCAGAATGGTCAGTATCCAGGTGAGCTTACTGAACGTGCGCCGGGTATCCTTGTATTCCAGCAAAATGCGAAGGGTGACATCTACCAGAAAAACAATCCACACCCCATGGTACAAGCGTTGGAGCTGATGCGCCTCGACCTCTGAAATCGTAAAGCCATGCTCATAGACCACGCCGACAATCAGCAGGATGGAGGCCAAATAAGTGATGGAAGTCATTACTCCCACTGTCATCCGTACGTAAGGGTGAATCCATTTATTTTGATACAAAAGGAATTTATGATAAATCTTCATAAATGCATCGATTAATGAAACGCGGCAAACTTAGACAAATATACCTTGATATACAAAAAACAAAAGGAAAAAGAAATTGGTTCAAAAATAATAGCTACATTTGGGCATTGAATTATTAATAATTTTAACCACTATGAGCAACAAAAAGAAAAGATTCATTCTCCCGGAAGAGGAAATCCCACAGTACTGGTATAACATACAAGCCGATATGGTGAACAAGCCCATGCCACCGCTTCACCCCGGCACCAAGCAACCGCTGAAAGCAGAAGACTTGTATCCTATCTTTGCCGAGGAACTCTGCCGCCAGGAACTGAATCAGACCGACACGTGGATTGAAATCCCCGAAGAGGTCCGCGAAATGTACAAATACTACCGCAGCACTCCGCTGGTGCGCGCTTATGGATTGGAGAAAGCGCTCGGCACACCGGCACATATCTACTTCAAGAACGAGAGCGTCAGCCCGATGGGCTCGCACAAGCTGAACTCCGCCATCCCGCAGGCATACTATTGCAAGCAGGAGGGAGTGACTAACGTGACCACCGAAACCGGTGCCGGACAATGGGGAGCTTCCCTGGCATATGCCGCCCGCCTCTTCGGACTGGAAGCCGCTGTCTATCAGGTAAAAATCAGTTACGAGCAAAAGCCCTACCGCCGCAGCATCATGCAGACATTCGGTGCGCAGGTTACCCCGTCTCCCTCCATGTCTACCCGCGCCGGAAAAGATATACTGACCGCCCATCCCAACTATCAGGGCTCGCTGGGAACAGCCATTTCCGAAGCCATAGAGCTGGCACAGACCACTCCCAACTGCAAATATACCCTCGGCTCCGTATTGAGCCACGTGGCCCTGCACCAGACCGTCATCGGACTGGAAGCCGAAAAGCAGATGGAAATGGCGGGTGAATATCCCGACACCGTCATCGCCTGCTTCGGAGGAGGTTCCAACTTTGGCGGTATCGCCTTCCCCTTCATGCGCCACAACATCCTCGAAGGAAAGAAAACACGCTTTGTCGCCGCCGAACCTGCTTCATGTCCGAAGCTGACACGCGGCAAATTCCAATACGACTTCGGAGACGAGGCCGGATACACTCCGTTGCTGCCCATGTTTACACTGGGACACAACTTTGCCCCTGCCAATATCCATGCCGGCGGCCTACGCTATCACGGTGCAGGTGTCATCGTATCACAACTGCTGAAAGACGGTTATATGGAAGCGGTGGACATCAAGCAGCTCGAATCATTCGACGCCGGTTGTCTGTTTGCGCAAGCAGAGGGCATCATCCCCGCCCCCGAGTCCTGCCATGCCATTGCCGCCACCATCCGCGAAGCAAACAAATGCAAGGAAACGGGTGAAGAGAAGGTGATTCTGTTCAACCTTTCCGGTCACGGACTTATCGACATGGCATCCTACGACAAGTATTTGTCCGGCGATTTAGTGAATTACGAGCTGACGGATGCCGACATCCAGAAGAATCTGGACGAGATAGGCAATCTGGCTTAATAGATATTCGCCATACTGACAAGCGGTTCATAGAGTTTCTCTATGTCCTGCGAGTCCATCTCAATCTGTACCTGGTCCCCCGGAATCAAACGAGTTCCTGCGGGGACCAGATTTTTTCCATCCCGATGTACATTGATAATGACGCAACGCTCCGGCAGGGACAGTTCGTCCACCAGTTTCCCGTCCAGATAAGAATCCGTCATAATCTCCACTGAAAGCGTATAGCGTTTCTCTTCTTTAAAATCGGGAGCATGAATCATATCTTCATAGAGGGAGACGTTGGAAGGCTTCATTTGCAGAAGTTCCGTAAAATAGTAGGTCAACCCACCAACAACCACCGAAGGGTAAAAGACCTCAAAATGCCCCGTAATCTCCGTAATCAGCACAATGGCCGTGAGCGGTGTACGGACCACGGCCACCAGAAAAGCCGACATGGAAACAAGCATGATATAACTGACATTCTCTTGCCCGATGACACCGTACCTCACTCCTACCAGACCGACAATCTGCCCCAACAACCCTCCCGTAACCAGCGTCGGAATGAAACTGCCGCCCGGCAATCCGGAAGAGACAGAGAAAACTGAAAAGACAAAATGCAACAACATGACGGCCGTCACCCACATAATCTGCGTACTGCCATTCTGTGCCTGGGCCAGCAGAAACTGCTCCCCGCCTCCGGTCAGATTGACCTGCATCAGCGAAATGATGTAGGCCACCAGCACCAGATATAACATCTTGACATACGCCGGAGAATTGACTTTGGCATACACATGCCTGAAAGCATTCATGGTGGAGGAGTAGAACTTCCCGCATACGGAGACAATCACCGCCAATATCAAGAAATACTTCACCTGGACAAAGAAGGCGAAAACCGGTTCCGTTACCTCTATCAGATGGTAAGGATTCACGGGAAAGACCATGCTTGCCACGGCTCCTGCCACAACACCCGCCAGCAAGGTAGTGATGGCCGTCTTAGGGGCATCGAAGCGTTCAATGGATTCTATTACAATGAGCGAGGAAGCCAGTGGCGCTGCAAAAGCCGCAGCGAGCCCCGCTCCCGCTCCGGCTGCCAGCAACTGTTTCTGTTCGCCTTTCAGGATATGGGTCCAGCGGGATACCAGGCTACCCACATAGGAGCCTATCTGCACGGAAGGCCCTTCGCGCCCCAAAGACAGCCCCGCCGAGAAGGACAAAATGCCCCCTACGAACTTGGATACCATCTCGATGAAAGGATGCCGGTAAGTGATGCGCCCGTTAATCACGCCGCGTGTCTGCGGAATACCTCCCCCGCCGATAAGCGGCATTTTCCCCACGAGCCACATGACGAAGACGAGAATGCCCCAAGAAAACAGAAAGAGTGGAATGTGCCAGTACCAGGCCGGATGCGAAGCGAAAAAAACACTGCGGAGGTGGAACAGATAATAGAGAAGATAGTGATAGGGCACAGCGACCAGTCCCGTCAGCAAACCGACGAACATGCTGACGAAATACAACCGGGCATCCACCAGCTTCAACTTCCAGATGTGCCAGCCGCGTACTGTTTTCCAGTTCTTGACCCTCGTCCAAAGACGTTCTGCCTTATCCCATAGTTCCATAACAAAACAACTCCCGTTAACTTGCGCTTTACAACAACAAGCAACGGGAGTTGTTTTATACAGAAACATTATTTACCAAAATCTGTTCTTTGCAGGATTATACTCAAATCCCACGAGCTTCAATTTTCGTACAATGTCCTCTTTCTCTACGTTCATATCCTCGCAGAGCGCGTCCAGCGAAGGATAGAAATCACGCAGTTTCATGTTGATGAAGCTGTACAGCATCACCGGGTCCTCAGGTAATCTCATAGTTACAATCTTTAAATTTAAACTAATACCGGGGACAAAATTACAATAAAAAAACAAAATAGAGATAATTTTAGTGTAGAATATACAACCTACCCACCGCAAACGATTGAGGGCCATGTTTACGGAGCTTCCGTCTGCTCTATCTTCAGGGAGACCTTCTCGATAATCTTTCCAAGCTCCTCTTCCAGCGGAATCACATTGAAGTCGCCCCAGAAATCGGCGTCATACTTGAAGTCGGTTTCAGAGAAGACGGTATGCACCGGCAACCGTTCCGCACGCGGGAAGCGCGTCACGTTCTCCCCGTCAATCCGGCAGGTCACCATCTCGAACCAGGTATACAGAGTGGGATTACTGAAGAGCATGCGTTTTCTCTTCATCTTGAAGTAAAGGTCGCCACGGATGTGGTGGACATAATAGGTACCGTTCCAGGGTTTGTATGAGACGGTATAGACAAGTTTCTCCGTTGTCAGCCTGATTTTCGGAGCCTGGCGTATCACGAAAAGCCGTGTGGCGGCCTTCACATACCGGGGATGAATTTCGAAGCGGGCACGCAGCAAGGCGCTGTTCTCCGAGTCTATATAGAGTTCTCCGCAGAACAAAGGCTCCTTTACCCCACGTTTCTGCTCAAAATAGACGACGTTGGCAGTACGGTCGTCCACCGATACGATGTCGCCCGAAGTATAGGTATAAAGTTCCTCGCCGGATTCCAGCAAGAGGAAGTCTGGAAGATTCTTCATGATGTCCAACTGCAGACATGCCTCCACCCCGGAGCTGATTTTGGCAAGCACACTGTCCGTCTGCTCCCGGTTATCTATCTTGCTCATCTTGAGCAGTTTCACCTGGTCTTTCTGCCCGGGTTCCATCGTCGGTGATTTGTAGACCTTGAAAACGGCCTCCGTCAGGCTCTGGAACTTGTTCTTCAGTTGTACACCTTCCCGGTAGAAGGTGGTCAGATAGACCGGAGAAGTGGAGCAGTTCCTATCCCGGTGCTCTATCATCTCGCGAAGCAGCTTTTTAGGCTCCACCAAGCGGATAAGCACTTCTTGCAAGGAAATGACTTTCGGCTCAAGGCTCAGGACATTGCTGCGTCCTTCCAAAGCAGAGGCTTCCACCGTTTGCCCCACATAACCCAGATGGGAGAAGGAGAGCATGCAGCGCCTCAACGAGTCGGGCAGGTTGAGCCGGAATTCACCGTTCTGGTTGGTAATGTTACCCAGTGAGGTTCCTTGTGCGATGACCGACGCACTGACGACGGGCTCTCCCGTCTCCTTGTCCAGCAGGATTCCGGCAATGGTGGAATATGCCGGTCGGGGCGGCAGGGGTACCGTTTCTTCCATACTCTTCCTTTCTGCCGCCCGTGTTATCAATATATGGTTGCCTAATACCTTCAATTCGAGGTTCCGGCTGCCGGTTATCCTATGAATGGCCTGCCTCACGGAACACTCCTGCTTCCTGACCCTCACCACTGAGTCGTTATGGATGACCTTACTATCATAGATAAACAGATAGCCGGACTGCTCCGAGACTTTCCCCAACAGCGCATAAACCGTTCCCTTCATTCCAGGCAGCCGGACGATGCGGTCCAGCACATCGCCTCCGTCCGCTCTTGCACTGCCTGCCAGGAAGAAAATGAAGAGTGGCAAATGGAGAATGAAGCATTTCATTGAATTCATTGTTCCGACAATATCAGTCTATTGCCCTGACGTGTACACTTCAAGTCGAACGTCCAGCATATCAGCTCGGCCACAGACTCCGGGGAGTTATTCGAAAATTCGACCGTCAGCCGCCGTTTGCCCAGGGTTGGCGACGCGGCTTCTATCTGCCAGCCGGCAGACTCCTTATTGATGGCACGCAGCACATCCTCCAGGCACTCGTCCTTGAAACGGATGTTGCTGGTGTAGCGGTCAAAGAGCTCCGGATTCTCCGTCTCGCTGACGAGCAGACTGCCCCCCTGCAAGATAACCGTTTCTCCCGCCTCTACAAAGACCGTCTGTTCCTCTTGTTTCAGCAGCACCTTCACCTTCCCGCGCTTCACGGACAAGCTGAAGGGGAGCCCTTCATTGCTCCTGACATTGAAAGCCGTGCCCAGTACCTCCACACGCACCCTCGCCGTCTCAATCGTAAAAGCCTGCTCGGGTTTCTTTGCCACATCGAAGAAGGCTTCACCCTGCAGGTTCACTTCCCGCTTGTCTTCCGCAAAATGTTCGGGATACTTCAGCGTGCTTTCCTGCGCCAGATATACCACCGAACCGTCTTCAAGGGTCTTGACCAGTGTGGGCTTCTCCCGGTTCTCCTCCGTCAGCAAGCTACGACTGTCCCCACCTTGTTCCGGTACGGCCCACCATGCGGCAAAACATACGATTCCGGCAATCACGGCTGCCGCAACGCTCCCCCACTTGAGGTAAAGCCTGCGGTGCATTGCCGGAGCATGTTCCGCATCTGCCGGCAGCAGGCAGTCCGTTTCGAAGCGGGCATAAAGCCGTACCCATGCCTCGTCGGTCCTTGTCTTCTTTTTATCTACTTCCATCATTGTGTCCGGATATAATTATCAATTTCATTTCGTAAGGTTCGGAGTACCTTGGTCATTTCCGCTTCCACCGTCTTGACGGACAACGAAAGCGACAAGGCAATCTCTGCATATTTCTTCCCCTCCATGCGGTGCATCCTGAAAATCTGCTGCCGGCGCCGGGGCTGCTTGTCGAGCGTATGCCGGATGAGAGTCCGTAGTTCCTCGTACTCCAAATGCGCGTGGGGGTCGGACGAATAGCCCGGCCCGGACTCCGTACGGACAGATGCCCGATAGCGCTCCTTGACCTCCTGATGCTCACAAAACTGCACGGCTTCATTCCTCACAGAACGGTAGAGATAGCTTTTCACGGACTGGAATACTTGTAACCGCTCCCGGTTCTTCCACAGCACGTAGAACAGCTCCTCCACAATTTCCTCGGCAGACGCCGTATCACCCGTGATGCCCGCAGCATACCAGCAAAGAGGGGAATAATACCGGCGGAAGATTCCTTCGAACGCCTTTATATCGCCCTCCTTTATTCTGGCCAGTATCATCAGTTCGTCCAGCATACACGGTGTTTTTTCTCGGTTGCTCCAAATATAAGGAAAACTATCAGATAATCAATTGGATTGTTTCCGCAATTTGCTGACTGCATTCTCCAGGGATTCCGTAGGTTCTATGATATTGTAGTTCCTCCAGAAGTCTTCGTTCCAGTACTCATCCACCAGGTCGTAGAATACCTGCTTCCGTTTGAAGGTGTTCTTGTTGGAGATGCCGGAGAGAGGGCTTTCCGTCCTGTCGGTCACCACCATTTCAGAGAAAGCGGTGTAGCTGGAGGAGAACAGCCTTTTTTTCCAGTCGCATTTAAAGCGGATGACATTCCGTATATAGTTCAGGTAAGTCTTGGCCCCCTGCTGCTTGTAGGTCACCAGATAGGTGACTTCCTGCGGGCGGAACCGTAAGCCGACGGGCTTCTTATGCAGAATGGCCTCCACTGCCTTCACCCGATTTGCCATGTCCAGGCCAAACTCGGCACGTGTAAAGGAAAGCCGTTCGTAGTCTATATACAGTTTCCCGATGAACAAGGCATACATCAGGCTGACCCGCGGACGGAAGCTGACCACATACTGCATGCGGTTATCCAAATTGACGGGGTCCTCCATACGGAATTCATAATAGTCCAGATTGTCCGTGCTCAACAGCGCATCGCCATTCTTCACAATGTCCAGATAAAGGGACAAATTGGGACCTCCCACCACTTTCACAGCCAGCGTGTCACTCTGCTTTTGGCTCAGCAGGCGGCGGCCTTTCAGCAGCTGCACCTTGTCGCGGTCTACATCGCGGGAGTTATAATCCGTCTTATAGACATCCATCACTGCCTCGGACACGCTGATATAGCGGCGGCGCTTCTGCACGGTTTCCCGATAGAAGGCGGTCAGCATGTTGTCATTGCCAGAATAATTTACTGGAATTTTCTTGATGGCCTCTTCCACTATGACGCGGGGATTATTGCCATAGACCACAATCTCGCTCAAAAGATTGGGGGCCGGTATCATCCAGATGGTCAGCTCGCCCGTTTTTTCAAGTTCTTCCAGAGAGAGGTGTGTAGTGAGATAGCCGATATGGGAGACTTCCAGTCCACGGAAAGCTTCCGCTTCCGCTACTTTCAAGGAGAATGTGCCGTCGGCATTGGTCACCGTTCCGATATTGTTGCCGACAACAGAGACGTTCACGTTTTCGAGTTTCTTCCTGCTGTCCTTGTTCTTGACCGTACCGGTGATGACGAGCTCGTTCACTGCCGCGTCCTGCGCCATCAACGGGGTGATACCCGAAGATAAGAATGCAAACAAACACCCAAGTGTAAATCCTACAAAGTTTTTCATAAGGCATGTTTTTAAGGGGTTTCTATTAATAAGAGCGGTGAGGAAGATAAAACCCTATAGAATGGAGAGAAAAATACAAAAAAAGTAGCACGTTGATAATCAGAGAGAAATTTTGCCAAGACATTGCCATAGGTTTGGCAAAACGTTGCCATGCCTATGGCAAAAGTTTGCCAACGCGGTGGCAAAGTCTTGCCAATAGTAAGGCAAAAACTTGTCAAGCTGTCGGCAATAGCTTAGTTGAATTGTTGGGGCTTCCGCTGGCTCAGAATAACGTAGATGATGACCGGCGCACCGATAATGGGCGTGACGGCATTCAAGGGAATAATACCCGCTTCGCCGGGCAAGACGCAAATCAGATTGCAAAGCAGTGCCACTGCACCGCCACTCAGGATAGTGACCGGCAATAGGGAATTGTGATTGGTTGTCCCCAATATCATGCGGGCCACATGCGGCACGGCCAGGCCAATAAAGGCGACCGGACCACAGAAAGCGGTGGTGACAGCCGTCAAGAGCCCGGTGATAATCAAAAGCCAGTTGCGCACACGGCGGATATTGACACCTAGATTTTCGGCATAGCGCTCTCCCAGCAACAAGGCGTTCAGGGGCTTTATCAACAATAATGAGCCGAACAGTCCCACAATGGTGACCAGCGCAAAGGCCGGCATCTGCTGTAGGGAAACTCCACCGAAGTTGCCCAGCCCCCATATCATATAGGACTGCACCCCCTCTGCCGTAGCAAAGAAGTTCAGCAGGGCAATGGCCGAAGAAGCGATGTAGCCTATCATGATACCCGTTATCAGCAGCATGATATTGCTCTTTATCAGCGTGGAAAAGAAAAGGATAAGTGCCATAATCAGCATGGCTCCGATAAATGCGCCAAGCAGTACGGAGAAGAAGCCGGACAGACTGAACGCCCCTGCCGTGATGCTGCCGCCAAACAGCAACATGACGAAGGCCACTCCCAGACTTGCCCCGGCGTTGATGCCCAGAATGGATGGTCCTGCCAGCGGATTCTTGAAAGCCGTCTGCAACATCAGTCCACAGACAGCCAATGCGCCACCGCAAAGCAGCGCCGTCAGCGCTTGGGGCAAACGGGATTCCCAAAGAATGAAGCTCCAGCTTGCCTTCTCCCCCTCTCCACCGAGCAGGATACGGAAAACATCGGCAGGCGGAATCGAAACCGACCCCACCAGCAGATTGCCCGCAAAAAGCAATAAGATTACTACTCCCAACCCGATACCATATTTCCAGCCTTTACTCATAGTTACATTATTTAGCACACAGAGACATGGAGGCACAGAGTTTTCTATTACTTTCACAAAAGTTCCGTATCTCTGTGTTCATCACTCCTTCAGTCTGCAAAAATAGCGCAAGCCTCCCAAATCTCCTATTTCGGGATGCAGAATCTGTATCAGATCGGATAACAAATAATCGGGACGGAACGGAGTCTCCTCGTAGAAAGGAACTTTTGCCGTATTACAACCATAGACATTCCGGGTCTTGAAAGCCTTAAAACCGGTGTAGCCGATATAATCCGCCTCCAAATCAGCATAGCTCATGTCGCGGTCGCGGTTGTACTTCACCAGCCAGACGTCGGCATCGCCCGCCTTGTCGAAAATGGTCTCGAAAGCCAGAGGAACAGAACCGCTGTGGGTATCGTCGGCAAAAGCGTAACGCCCGCAAGCATCCTGAAAAAGCCTTCCTATAGTGCTACGCCCTCCCGGAGCGTACCATGCCGAACCACTTTTCATCTCGCTGACAATGGACAGTGAGGTGGAGGAAAGCTTTGCACGCATCTTGAGGCGCCGGTAGCAGCTATCCACCTCGGCAAACAGACTGTCAGCTTGTGGCGCAGCCCCGAAGAGCAGCCCGTAAAAACACATCCACTCGGCACGTCCCAAAGCGGAGGTTTCCATGTAGTCGGCACATTCGATGATGGGAATATCCAGTTTCTCGATACGGCCATAACCGCCACTGTTCTCGAACGGAGACAGAAGGATGGCATCGGGATGCAGGTCGATGATGCGCTCCATATCGGGATTCATACCGTCGCCACAATCGGCGATGGTGCCCCGGCGGCAGGCCTCGTGCACGGCCGGCAGCTTAATGTACTTCAGGTCGCAAACGCCGCCGATACTACTGAACACGCCCAGATTATCCATCAACCCGCAATGTACGGAAGAGTAAATGACCGATTTGGAGAGCGGGGTACGCACCACGGTACCTTCCGGAAGATGTGCCGGGAGTTCACGGTCTTTAGGAACCAGGATATAGGTATGCAGCGTGTGCAACGTATCCCAGGGATTGCGCAGGGTGGCAAGGGTATAGTCGGGATAGGACACTAAGGTAAGGTTCTCCGCATAACGTAAGGGAATGGTGTCACCGTCGGGCAAAGCAGAGGCAGTCTTGCCCCTTCCCCCGCAGGAGAAAAGAAGCAAGACTGCGAGTATGCAGATAAGAAAGCTGTTCCTTTTCATCGACATTAATTAAAGAAAACAGCGGAATTAGGATTGACACCTCCTGCATCGAACTTTTCTATGAACGTACCGTCTTTCTTGAAACGGTAGATGGTACCGTTCGTAATGAAATCGGAAGTACTGATATAAATATCACCGTTATTGTCGTTTATTGTCAACATATGCAATGTACTCGATACAAGTTCAGCAGGAGCATCTTTCAGGAAAGAAGCATTATTCATCTGTCCCGTCTTGATGTTGTAAGTAAAGAAAGTGTTGACAGTTGTAACCGGTTTAGTACTCCAGTCCGTCATTGAATTCACCAGATACAATATATCATTATTGGCAGCCATATAAGTGGCATTGCCTATCTTGGTAACCTTGTTGCCTTTGGCCGGCTCAATCATCTGCAGCACATAGCCCTCTGCAGAAGAATAATCATCAGAAATGAGGAACACTTTGTCGTCCTCTTCCAGCATTTGTGTATTGGGATTGGAAGCCACTGTCAATGTTTCCTTTAGTGTGAATGTTCGCAAGTCTATCACTTTAACATCATTGTGATAAGTATAGTCAGCAGTACAACTATTCGAAACATAAAGCATGTCCTCACAGATTGCCACACCTTCCAGATTGTCACCAAGTCCGGTCAATTTATCCACTACCTCCAACGTTGTCGCATTGATTTTAGCCACTGCTCCTCCCCAAAAGGAAGCATAGATATACCCATCCTCAGCATCTATATAGCGAATACCAGCACTGAGGTCGTTGTCGCCTACGAACGAAACACGTTTCAACTCCACACCTGCAGCATTCAGCTTGGTCAGATAATTAGAGCCATAAACGGCTATATATATTTCATCTTCATACTCAATCATGCTCTGACCAAGGTCACCCAACTTGGCATTGTTTTGGGTCTTGTAGATATCACTGATAAAATCCGCATCCTTATTGGGTGCATAAAAGGCAAGTCCTGCATTGTTGGCCCCTTGAGAGCCTTCGTTCAGAATATAGACACGCGTCTGCGGCAGTGTCACCTTCGACCCGTCATCATCCAGAGAATCATCGTCGTCGTCACTACAAGATACCAAAGAGGCACCCAAAGCAAGCATGCAGAGCATACCGAATAATAAACTTCTTACTTTCATAATCACTGTTGTTATTGTTTATAATTATTTCTTATTGTTTATAAATGGCTGACTCAAAACTTAAAGGTCCCCGTCAGCCGCCACGAACGGCCCGGCATAGGATAATATTTTATCACGTCATACTGTTCATCGGTCAGGTTTATAATCTCAGCCTGCAACCGGAGTCGGCAACTGCCCAAAGCAAACTCATGAGAGAGGCTCATCGTATGCTCCCAATACCCCTCAATCTCATTCTCCGGAAGGTTCTGCGACAAATAGTAGCGTTTTCCCACTCCCACCACCGAGTAGCCCACATTCACCCACGGCGTTTCCACAATGGCAGACGCATTTCCGCTATGGAGAGGGGTATAAGGCAATTGGTCTTTATAGTTCTTGGCATCGGCATCGGTCAGGTCAATGGCCTTCTGCCACGTATATCCGCCCGACATAACCAGTTTTATTTTTTTTGTCAAGGGTACAGTGGCGGCCAAAGTGGCATCCACACCTGCGGCATGTACCTTGCCGTAGTTTGCCATCTTCCACGCATAGGTGGTGGGAAAAGCCACAATCTTATCCGTCACATCGTTGTAGTAACCGTCGAGCGTAAAGGAAATATAATCGAACACAGCCCATCCGGATTTGCTCCATGTGATACCGACATTATATTCGTCCGCTTTCTCGGGCCGCAGATTGCGGTTGCCCAGCCGGTAGTAATAGAGGTCATTGAAAGTGGGCAGACGGAACGTACTCTTATACATCAGCCGGAGATACAGTGACTCGTCCTGCCACGGCTGCATGCTGACCGACAGAGAAGGGGCAAAACGATGGAAATCGTCGGGAGTCGTACCCTTCTCTGTATGCTCCGACGTGGCGGTATGCACCAACGAAGCGGTGGCCGTGAGCCATCCTTGCCGATAGCGTGCATTGAAAGCACTGATAGAAGTATATCTTGTGGGGAAAGGACATTCCGGCAAGCTGTTGCGTAGCTTGTTCATCACTCCGTCCTGCGCCAACGAAAGGGTCAAAGTTTCCAGAGGACGGTAGAGAACGGTCGCGGAGATATAATACTCGTCTTGCCGGTGATTTTCCCGATAATATCCGTCGGTATATTCCTTGCCTTCATCCTTATACTTGTTCCAGCCATGATTATACTTTGCCTGCGCCTGCAAACTCCATTGGGGCGAAAAATGCTTCCTATAACGTGCCTGTACAAAAGTATTCTCATCCCAAAGTGTCTCATCGGAAAGAGGATTATAGAGTGTAACCGCCCCCGGAAGTCCCCGACGGGAATAGAAGTAGTAGCCTTTCACATCCAGTTCACCGCCATCCTTGAACGTATGATAAAGGGTGGCTTCGCCCTGCCATGAATAGATGCCGGAGTTATTACGTTTCTCTTCCGTCACATATTTGCCATTGACCAGCGTAAAAGGATAATTCCCGTCCGCCCTCATATAACCGGCATCTACCGCCACGCGTGTACGACCGCCCAACTTCTGCCACCAACGCAGCGAGGGGCTGACCATTCCGAACGAACCGCCACGCACCCGTGCCTGGAAAGCGGCATTACGTCCATCGTCAAAATGAGGCTTTTCCGTCTCTATGCCCAGCACACCGGCCGATGCATACAAGCGGGCAGACTGCAACAAGTCCTCCGACTGCCCGATGGCGAGCGAAAGCATGGAAACATTGTCCAATGAAAAACGTCCGATGTCTATCTGCCCTGCCTGACAGTTGCTCACCGCCACCCCATCATAACTGACAGCCGTATGAGCCGCCCCCATATTGCGGATGGAAACCGTTTTCAATCCTCCAATACCTCCATAGTCCTTGACATTGGCACCGGCAAAGCGCCGCACGGCATCTGCCATATTCTGTATTCCCAACCGGCTGATGTCCTGCTGTGACATAGTCTGTACGGGTACGGCAGAAGTTACTTTGTTGGGTGACCGACGTGCTGTCACTGTCACTTTCTCTATCTGATGCACTTTCCCCGTAATCGTATCTCCCCCCACTTCCTGGGCAGAGAGCCGGAACATGCTTACACTCAAGAAAACGGCACAGGCCAATTGCACCTTAGTCCTTCCTGACATAGAATAATTGAAGATTATCTTAAAACCATTTGCGCACTGCCCACTTTCCTCGAATGGACAATTTTTCGACTTTGTCTTGCAGGTCTTCTGACTCGTTCCCGGTGTATCGCCTTCCCATCCTTTCTGAAAGACAGTGGCACAAGTATGATACACCGAACATGGAACTCACAGCAGCGGGACTGTTCGGGACTTTCACCCGATTCCCTTTTCATCCGCTTCTCCGGATAGAGAATGCGGAACAAAACGCAGGCAAAGATAGAATAAATAAAAGAAAATTCAGTAAACAATAAAACGAATATTACCGTTTTAACAGTCATTTTTCTAACTTTGTAACATAATAACCCCAAAATTGAGTTGCCATGAAATATAAATTATTGGTTCTTGATGTAGACGGAACGCTACTCAATGATGAAAGAGAAATCAGTAAAAGAACATTAGCAGCTTTGCTGAAGGTACAGCAAATGGGAGTACGTATAGTCTTGGCATCCGGCAGACCGACTTACGGGCTGATGCCATTGGCCAAGGTACTTGAACTAGGTAATTATGGAGGATTCGTACTCTCCTACAATGGTTGCCAGATAATAAAGGCGCAGAACGGAGAAATACTGTTTGAACGCCGCATCAATCCGGAAATGCTGCCTTATCTGGAAAAGAAAGCCCGCAAGAACGGCTTTGCCATCTTTACCTACCATGATGACAACATCATAACAGACAGTCCGGACAATGAACACATAAAGCATGAAGCCCAACTGAACAACTTGAGAATAATCAGAGAAGAAGAATTCTCCACTGCCATAGATTTTGCACCATGCAAATGTATGCTGGTGAGCGATAAGGAGGAAGCTTTGGTCGGGCTGGAACAACATTGGAAAAGGCGTCTGGCCGGAACTTTGGACACATTCCGTTCCGAGCCTTACTTCTTAGAAGTAGTGCCCTGCGGGGTCGATAAAGCAAATACCTTAGGCGTCCTGTTAGAACATTTGGGAGTAAAACGGGAAGAAGTCATCGCCATTGGAGATGGCGTATGCGATGTGACCATGCTCCAATTGGCCGGCATGGGGGTAGCTATGGGACATTCACAAGACTCGGTAAAAGTCTGTGCAGACTATGTGACCACATCGAATGCAGAAGATGGAGTGGCTCTGGCCGTAGAAAAACTAATATTGGCAGAAGTACATGCGGCAGAGATTCCCCTCGACTTGCTGAACGAACGGGCACGCCACGCATTGATGGGAAACTTGGGCATCCAATATACGTACGCTTCGGAAGAACGTGTAGAAGCAACCATGCCGGTAGACCACCGTACCCGCCAACCTTTCGGCATCTTGCACGGCGGTGCCACCCTCGCTTTGGCCGAAACCGTCGCAGGACTCGGTTCCATGATAATCTGCGAACCCGACGAAATTGTCGTGGGAATGCAAGTCAGTGGAAACCACATTTCCTCTGCACACGAGGGAGATACTGTAAGGGCAGTAGGTACTATCCTGCACAAAGGACGTTCATCCCATATCTGGAATGTGGATGTATTTACTTCGACAAACAAATTGGTTTCCTCCATACGGGTGGTGAATAGTGTTATAAAGAAAAGGTGAAACATTGCTAGTACATAGTTCATGTTAATCCCCCCGCTCAAGCCAGCCATCAGTTTTTGAAAATCATCAATTTTGCCAGCACGCAGCACTGATTGCTTGTATCGCCCTGTTCATCGGCATTACAGCAGTGCTGGCAACCGTGCTGGCAAGTGCTGGCAAAACGGTTGCCAGCACTACTTTTTCTTCTCATTTACAGCCTTAATCATCTGATAGTAAGAACTTAGCAATGCTTTTTTACCCAATTTTCAATCATATCAAAATAACATCTATTAACACCGATTTGGGGCTTATTCTTCACTTTCCTCGTGCAAATACTGCATTTAGGGGGGAAATCCCGTTGCATACAGTGCCGGAAGTGTGGCTTTTGCTCCCCGAACACGGGTACTTTTTCCCTTGATGCCCTATGTGTAATGCAGAGAAGCTTGATGCATAATTCCCGAAACCTTATTACAAAGCTTCGTCCCATGTACGTGGGCTCGCCGGTTTACGTGCGTGAACCGAC
Organism: Bacteroides sp. AM44-19; assembly: GCF_003603395.1. Taxonomy (NCBI): domain Bacteria; kingdom Pseudomonadati; phylum Bacteroidota; class Bacteroidia; order Bacteroidales; family Bacteroidaceae; genus Bacteroides; species Bacteroides sp. AM44-19. Next base: position 47,790 of record NZ_QTNB01000016.1, read on the forward strand.
GGGCACACATGCGCGAACCGACGAGCCCACGTGCGCGGGACAAGGTTTTACATAAACCTCCGTGATAAAAAGCATGGGGCATACACGGATTCTACCTATACAATCTTCCGGTTTTGCCCTTATCTGAGGGACGGTCTATCCGTTTATTGTATTGTTTAAAATCCTACTTCCCTGCTGGTGAGAGTGCATTATCAAAGAAAATGCCGGGACTGGAAAAGATTCGGGAGATAAGGGAAAAGGAAAATCAACTATAGACAACCATTATGTTAAAGATATGTTAAAGTGATACTACTTTGAAATTTTCCAGCTCTGGCGCATATATTTGAATAAAAAACTATTTGTATGAAACAGAAAATATTGTATATACATGGTTTGTCATCTTCCGGCTCATCATCAACAGCAAAGAATTTGCGGATGTTCTGCCCGAATTATGAAATCTTGTCTCCCGACTTGCCCATTCTTCCAGACGAAGCTCTTGATATGCTACGTTCTCTGTGTAAAAAAGAGCATCCGAATATAATCATCGGCACATCCATGGGCGGCATGTTTGCCGGACAGCTCAGAGGTTATCGCAAAATACTGGTCAACCCGGCTTTTCACGTTTCCGAATTCATGCGCACCCAGATTGGTGTCCATGAATTTCTAAATCCCCGGCAAGACGGCAAAACCCAGTACGAAATCACATCCGAATTATGTGATGCCTATCAAGCAATAGAAAAATGCCAATTTGAGGACCTCTCACCATTTGACCAAAACAATACATACGCCTTGTTCGGAAAGAACGACACTTTAGTACATGGGCATGATGAATTTATTGCCCATTACAAAAAAGACAATACAAGATGGTTCGAGGGAGAACATCGGCTGAACTTTGAGATTACAAAAGATATTGTTGTACCGCTAATACATAAAATCATGAAAGAAGAGATAAAAGAAAAACTCCTGTCATCACCGCTATTCAATTTGTCATTGTCCTCCAAGGAATTGTTTCATAGCAATTTCCTGTCTTGGATAGGAGAACGATACCCTGACCTGTTCATAGCAATATTCGAGGAATTAGGATGTAGTGTAAAATGGAAATCCAAAGCATGGAAAGTAAAAAGAGAACTGTTGAATTTAGACCTATGCGTACAGCTGTGTAATGGTGAGCATATCCCGTTTGTATTGGAGAACAAAGTAAAGAGCATTCCTCGTAAAAACCAGTTGGATGAATATGCAGCTAAGTTAAAACCCACGCCGGAAGATAACTTGATACTATTATCGCTGGCAACAGAGTTTCCAGACAAGAAAGATATTGAAAAAGAAGGAAAATGGAAGATTTGCAGTTACAAGCAGTTGTACGAAGCCATAACCATAAGCAAGAACAAAAAAAATAATGTGGAAGAACCATACCATCGGGCTTTGATTGAAGATTATTGTCTATTTATACAGAGTTTGCATACTCTTGCTCAAAGTTGGAAAGTAAATGAAGGAGACACGTTCTTGTTAGCGAAGACAAACAAAGAGTATTGCAAAGAACTACGGATTGGGGATTTGCAAGACAAGATATGGTACTCGCAACTATGTGTCAAGCTCAATCAGCATTTAAAAGATTTATTGAACGTAGAGACTATTTCCGGATTAAACATAGAGGAGATAAAAGGCAAGGAAACTAACTCGAATAAAGTCTATACAAACTGGGGCTTTACTCACGGACAAGGTTTGTTGGAAGCAAAAGTGAAAATTCACAATGAATACATCTTACTGGTGCAACTCCAAGGAGATAGGTATTGCCGCGGTATAGAATGGATAAGAGAAAAGCCTGCTACGCACGAAGAATATTGGGAAAATACAAAAAATGAGAAAATCCCACAATCATTCTTCCAATTCGATGATGAGGCTGTTGAATTTCCCTCCATATGTATAGATGCGAATAAAAAGATAGAAGCAAGGAAGCACAAAGATGGAACCCGTACCTATAATAAATATGGTGACCGTTTTTTGTATCAATCAAAGAAAATACAGGAAAATGCAACAGTGAGCGAGGTGCTGAATGCCATCAAGGAAGATATAGAAAAGATTATCTCCAGATAATTCTGCATTTTCTTTCTCAATTCTGAAATTTTCATCTCAACTTGTATATAATTGAATCGACCGTCAGAAATCCCAAGTTCCGGTTTCTGATGGTCGATTCAATTTTATTAATGCAAGAACAAAAATTATGATAAGTATGAAAATATCAACAGAAAGACTTTGCATCCGAAATGCAGAAACAACAGATGCTTTAGGCGTCTATGAACTGATGAGTGACGAACAGACCGCTCTCCAAACCGGTTTCTCCCCGATGAGCCATCCGAGCGAAGCAGAAGGGAAAATTCGGAAAGAGCTGGTTACCGGTAACCTGTTTGTCATTACCAAAAAGGAAGAAGCACAAAAGGTGATTGGCGTATTTGAGTTATATCCTTGCTCACTTCAAGAAACGAACGGAAACTCTGCAAACTATAAAATCTGCTATTTCCTCCACAAAGAAGCACGAGGGAATGGGTATATGACAGAAACCATAAAATCTATCTTACCCTACCTCTTCAATGAATGCTGTGTAGGTACACTCGTTATAACAGTCTTCCCTCGCAACGACGCTTCGCGCAGGGTGGCAATCAAAAGTGGTTTTATCTTCAAAGGATTGGAACGGGAGCATGGCATTACCGGCTGTGATGAATTGGTAGATGTAGAGGTTTATATGCTCACCAAAGAAGAATACGAATATCCGGGAACGAACAAATTGCAAAAAGAAGATTTAAGAATAATCGAGAAACAGAAATGGATAAACCAAGGCGGCATTCTTTTCCCTATACCCGGCTATGCCTCTTTGATGTCAACACCCGGCAATGGAGTATTCCGAATCTATAAAGAACCAAACACCGGAAGACTTGGATTGGAGAAGATAGACGAAACCTTTGCGTTCAGTTTCAAGATATATGACCTCGAATGCGAAGATGTGATGAAACGGATTATCACAACATGGACTTCGGAATTGTTTGTCAAGAATAATAAGAATCTCGGTGTTATCTTCAACGGTATAAAAGGAACGGGCAAAACCATTGCCGCCAAGTTGCTCTGCAACAAAATCGGACTGCCTGTCATTGTCATTTCCAAACCGATGGATGGTATGCTGGAGTTCATTCAATCACTGTGTTTCGAAGCAATCATACTGATAGACGAAGCGGAAAAAACTTTTGATGAAGAGGAAGATGTATTGCTGAAAATGATAGACGGAGTATATAATAGCAAACGAAAATTGTATATCCTTACGACTAACGAATTGAATATCGACGAGAACCTGTTGGGTCGCCCCGGACGGATACGCTACATCAAAGAGTTCTCCAACCTCTCGGCAAAGGCGGTGAATGATGTGATAGATGACCACCTTACTAATATGTCCTTAAAGGAAAGTATCTTGAAAATGGTGGATTCGCTTTCCATCTCTACCATAGACATTCTGAAAACCATTATCGAGGAATGCAACATTACCGGTGAAATCATCTCTGAAGATATACTCAATGTACCAAGAGCGAAATATAGGATAAACATCATTCAATTCGAGGATTTAGGAACAGATTATTATTGTGATTTGAAAGGATTTATAAAAGCTGAAATACCTGCAAATGTAACCATAGAGGAATGGTTATCAAAATCGGTTGCCGGTAAAAAAAATGTAAGGAACAAAGACATGATAGCCGAGAAGTTTGGTTGCAAAGTGAGTATTCGTTCTCAGTTGAACAGTACTTCTATTGTTCATTGTGGACAACAGGTGTGTAAATACGAAATAGTAACCTGCGAACCGGATGCTCTTGGCTTCTTCACTGTTGAATGTGAATACGACGGTGATATTACGTTGTGCTGCCTGGGCAATGCAAAAGCTACGCCATCTTTATATAAAGGTACTCTATACTGATTGGGCATGGGAAAAAGATTGAACGTAGAACAGATTTTATGTCTACAATGGCTGGGCGTAAAAGCATCTGAAATATTCCGGGCTAATGAAAATTTCTTCAATAATATAGCGAAAGAACGGGATGATTTGGAAGAGCTATTGAACAAGGCCAAGTCACGGATAAAAGAGCAAGAAAGGTTGGGTATCTGTTCATTCCCCTTCCATCATCCCGACTTTCCTCAATGCCTACGTGTCATAGGAGAAGATTGTCCTCTACTCATTCATTTATTGGGAAATATGGATTTATTGGACAGAAAAGCCGTTGCAATCATAGGAGCAAGAAAAGCCGGGGAAAAAGGCTGTTATATTGCCTATAATTGTGCGGTAGAATGTGCAAAGAATGGAGAAGTAGTTATCAGCGGTATGGCTTTAGGTTGCGACACTGCTGCCCATCAAGGATGTCTTTCTGTTAATGGTAAAACTATCGCTATTGTGGCTTCCGGGTTGGATATTACTCATCCCAAAGAGAACAAGCCACTGCAAGATAGGATTCTTCAAAATGAAGGTCTTCTATTGTCCGAGCAAGTAATTGGCGTGAAAGCCAATCCCACACGATTGATAGCCCGTAATCGCTTACAGGCCGCTTTATGCCAGAAGTTGATTGTGGCGGAATGCCCTATTCACAGCGGAACCATGCACACCGTAAGGTTTGCGCAGAAGTATGAGAAGAAAATATATGCCGGGCAATTCACCCATTACAACCAGGGCAATTCCGGGAACGAATATCTATTGAAAAATAAAATAGCACTGCCGATATGATGATTCGATATAAAGGTTTTAATATCTTCGCATTTTCTGACACACATGGGAAGCACGAAGAAGTTCAAATTCCGCCTGATACGGATATTCTGATTTGTGCAGGCGATGTAGAAACCGATGAATACAACTTTGCCCGATTTATGGAATGGTATTCTAACATTCCTGCACTGCTGCGACTCTTCGTACCCGGAAACCATGATTTGTCATTTGACATATATCCGATTGCTGACGTTCAAAAACAGATACCGAACAATGTGAAACTTTTGTTGAACAATGGATTTTCTTTTAGTGGATTGAATTTCTACTCCATTGAGGCCAGACCTTGGTTGCATACCCCGTTGAGTATTCCTGACAGTTTGGATATACTTGTCACACATGGAGCGGCAAAAGGTTACTTAGATAATGGACATGGTTGCTCACTTCTTGCAGAAGCCATCTCAAAGCATCCTCCAAAAGTCCACCTATTCGGACATACTCATGAATGTGGAAACCTGTATTTGAAAACAGATTATACAACATACTATAATGTAAGTCTATATCAAGACTTATTTCAACAACAATAAAGAAAAAACAATGGAAACATTTTTTGAACTGAAATTAAAAAGGAGATACTCATTCTCACATACAAGCCATTAATCTCCCTCCTCTCGTTCCGTACCGGAAACAATCATAGGAAGTCTAAAAAAGAAATTAGCTGAATACAGAAGGAAATAACTTACGTGGTACAGCAGAAATTATTATTGCTCAAAACAGGAATGGAGATACGGGAATCGTGCGTTTGAAGTTTAATGGAGAGTATTCAAAATTTGAGAATTTAGACGATTAACACTTTATTCTGTGTCTCCCGAAAACTATAAGGTTGATAAGAAGGACTACTTGTGATGCAGTCAAGCGAGCTCATACCCTCCCCCTGAAACACAAAAGCGTGCAACTCACCAGAGCTGCACGCTTTTGCTTATTGTTTATTATCTGTATCCTTATCGGAATCATTTGACTTCCTCAAAATCAGCATCCTGCACATTATCGCCATGCTTTGTATTATCCTGAGCACCGCCTTGTTGCCCTGCATTCATATCAGGACCAGCTTGTGCACCACCCTGAGCACCACTCTGGGCATACATTTCAGCACTTGCAGCCTGGAATGCCGTATTCAGTTCGGCCATGGCAGAGTCTACGGTAGCCAGGTCTTGAGCCTTATGGGCATCTTTCAGCTTCTGCAAAGCAGCTTCAATCGGAGCCTTCTTGTCAGCAGGGAGCTTGTCGCCGAGTTCCTTCAACTGATTTTCGGTTTGGAAAATCATAGAGTCGGCTTGGTTCAGCTTGTCTACTTTCTCACGCTCTTTCTTATCTGCTTCGGCATTGGCTTCGGCTTCGGCTTTCATCTTTTCGATTTCTTCCTTGCTCAAACCGCTGGAAGCTTCGATACGGATAGCCTGTTCCTTACCGGTAGCCTTATCTTTGGCAGACACCTTCAAGATACCGTTGGCGTCGATATCGAATGTCACCTCAATCTGAGGAATACCGCGACGTGCCGGAGCAATACCTGTCAGGTTGAACTGGCCGATTGACTTGTTCTGTGCAGCCATCGGACGCTCACCCTGCAATACATGGATGGTAACCTCCGTTTGGTTGTCGGCGGCAGTAGAGAATGTCTCGCTCTTCTTGCAGGGGATGGTAGTGTTGGCATCAATCAGCTTCGTCATCACACCACCCATAGTCTCGATACCCATAGACAGCGGAGTAACATCCAGCAACACAACGCCCTTGATTTCGTCCGTCAAAACGGCACCCTGCACGGCAGCACCTACGGCTACTACCTCATCCGGATTCACACCCTTGGAAGGAACTTTACCGAAGAAGTCTTCTACCAACTTCTGTACAGCCGGGATACGTGAAGAACCACCTACGAGGATTACTTCATCAATGTCCGCATTGTTCAGACCAGCATCGCTCATAGCCTTCTTACAAGGTTCCAAACAAGCTTGAATCAAGTTGTGAGCCAGAGCCTCGAACTTGGCACGGGTCAACGTCTTCACCAAGTGCTTGGGCACACCGCCTACGGGCATGATGTACGGCAAGTTGATTTCAGTGCTTGTAGAAGAGGACAGCTCTATCTTAGCCTTCTCGGCAGCTTCCTTCAGACGTTGCATAGCCATCGGGTCTTGAGTCAGGTCGGCACCTTCGTCGTTCTTGAACTCCTGAACCAGCCAGTCGATGATTACCTGGTCGAAGTCGTCACCACCCAGGTGAGTGTCACCGTTGGTTGACAATACTTCGAACACACCGCCACCGAATTCGAGGATAGAGATATCGAATGTACCACCACCAAGGTCGAATACGGCAACCTTCATGTCCTTGTGAGACTTGTCAATACCGTAAGCAAGAGCTGCGGCAGTCGGCTCGTTCACAATACGCTTCACTTCAAGACCTGCAATCTGTCCGGCTTCCTTTGTAGCCTGACGTTGGGAGTCTGAGAAGTATGCGGGGACGGTAATTACGGCTTCTGTCACTTCTTGTCCCAGATAATCCTCGGCAGTCTTTTTCATCTTCTGCAGAATCATTGCAGAGATTTCCTGCGGAGTATAGAGACGTCCATCGATGTCTACACGCGGAGTATTGTTGTCACCCTTTACTACTTTATAAGGCATGCGGCCGATTTCTTTCTGCACCTGGTCCCAGTTTTCGCCCATGAAACGTTTGATGGAGAAAACCGTACGGGTGGGGTTCGTGATAGCCTGACGCTTGGCAGGATCACCGATTTTACGTTCGCCACCATCAACAAATGCTACTACTGAAGGAGTGGTGCGCTTACCTTCACTGTTTGCAATTACTACAGGTTCGTTACCTTCGAATACTGCAACGCAAGAGTTTGTTGTTCCTAAGTCAATACCAATAATTTTTCCCATGATCGTTATTTTTTTATTTGTTATTATTCTGTTTCGACGTCCGCCTCAGTGGCAGACGCCAATAAAAAGACAAACGTTGTGCCAAATTGTTCAGAGCAGCCGCAGATTTATACTTGTGGCAGTTTGTCTGTCAGTTTGGCAGAATTAAAATCATTTTTTCTGTCGGAAATTACCATTTGTTAATTTCCATTCCATTCAAAAGCTCTACTTTTGTCGCCCGAATCAGAGATGATAAAACATGAACAACATTAATCATTTCCCTTGCATACCTTTAACCGTTCCTCCATGGAGGAAATATTGTTCCACCGTGGAGAAAATATCATTCCACCACGGGGGAAATATCGTTCCACCATGGTGGAACGATTAAGGATTAGTTAACATTGGGCTTAATCGTAGCAACGGAAATGATTAGTTTTCACATATTAAAGAAATAAATAAGATGAGTATGGAAAAGATGAGAGACAGTATCGACTTCAAGAACACGGACATCAAGACATTGTTCCGCAAACTATTGCTCCCTACTGTACTGGGGATGATTTTCTCCGCACTATTCGTTATCACCGACGGCATCTTTGTCGGAAAAGGAATCGGCAGTGATGCTTTGGCGGCGGTCAACATTGTGGCACCGCTATGGTTGTTCTCTACGGGGGTGGGACTTATGTTCGGGGTCGGCGCCTCTGTGGTAGCCTCCATTCATCTGTCACACGGGAAGGTCAAGGTGGCACGCATCAATATCACGCAGTCGGTAGTCATATCTTCCTTGTTGCTGATGTGCACCTCCACCCTATTCTGTTCATTTGCCCCGCAGGTGGTAAAGCTGCTCGGAGGGTCTGAACGGCTCACGCCATTGGCTGTGGAATACATGCTTTGGTTTGTGCCTTTCTCTCTGTTCACGGCATTGCTCAATTCGGGTATGTTTTTTCTGAGGCTGGACGGTTCGCCCAACTTCGCCATGATGTGCAATGTGGTGGCTGCCGTTCTGAACATCCTATTGGATTATCTGTTCATCTTCCCCTTTGGCTGGGGAATGTTCGGTGCCGCACTGGCAAGTGCCATAGGTACCACGGTAGGTGCATTGATGATAGTATTCTATCTGATGCGCCGCCGGTGCGCACTGCGCTTCCACCCCATTAAGATGAGCCGGAAAAGCATGCAACTGATGCGCCGCAACATTGGCTATATGTGCCGATTGGGTTCCTCCGCCTTCTTGTGCGAGGTGGCGATTGCCTGCATGATGTTTGTCGGCAACCAGGTGTTCATTCATTATCTGAAGGAAGACGGAGTGGCGGCATTCAGCATTGCCTGCTATTTCTTTCCTATTATATTTATGGTATATAATGCCATTGCGCAGTCGGCGCAGCCGATTATCAGTTATAACTACGGCCTGAACGAGAGCCAACGTGTCCGCCGCGCCTACTTGTTGGCACTGAAAACGGCCATAGGCTGCGGTGTATGTTTTGCCCTGGTCACAATATTCTGCAGCCCTGAAATTGTCGGTATGTTCATAGACCGCAGTTATCCGGCTTATGACATAGCGGTAAAAGGGTTGCCTTTGTATGCCACCGGCTTCGTGTTCTTTGCCGTCAACATCGTATCCATCGGCTATTTCCAGAGTGTGGAGCGTGCCAAGTATGCCACAGTTATCACCCTGCTGCGTGGTTTTATCCTGCTGACAGCCTGCTTTTTCGGACTGCCCCTGCTATTGGGAGACCGGGGAATCTGGCTTGCCACTCCTCTTGCAGAAATGCTGACAACCCTCTTTATCCTCGTGATTTACATATCCGGGAAAAAGGAGCATAAAGAAAAATCCGTATCTTTAGACAAGATGGGCTGCACCCCAACATAACTTTTTCATGCAAGCATAAAAGTCCTGTCTTCGGTTTACACTATCTTTGCAGCATGGAAACTATGATAAAGAAATTCTGCAAGAAGTATAAACTACCGGAAAACACTTTGCACGAACTTCTGTCACACATGGCAGAAGTTCGTTTCAGCAAGGGAGAACTCATTATCAGCGAAGGGGAAAGGAACAGCAATTTCTATCTTTTGAAGAAAGGTATCTGGCGCGCCTACCACCTGACAGAGGGTACGGAAAACTCCCTTTGGTTCGCCGCATCGGGCGATACAGCTTTCTCATCGTGGGGATATGTGGACGGCGAAGTTTCCCCCATCAACATCGAGTCGATGAATGAAAGCATCGCCTATTGTATCAGCAAGCCTGAGCTGGAAGCCCTTTTTTTGCATTCCGTAGACATGGCCAACTTCGGCAGAAGAATCTTTGAACGGGAAATTCTGTCGGTAGACAGTTCTACGGTAGCCTACGGTACCCCTCCCACTGCCAAAGAAAGGTACATGACGCTGATGGAAGAGAATCCGGAACTGCTGCAGGATGTACCGCTCAAGTATCTGGCTTCTTATCTCTACATCACTCCGCAATCCCTGAGCCGGATACGCGCAGGATTAAAGAAAAAGTAAAAGACCATTTTATGTCAAGATGCAAAAAAGGCTCTTAGCAGATTATTTCTGTAAGAGCCTTTTTTATTTCAACCTATCTTGTCAGTTCTTCACCAACACCATCACCAGGTTATTGTCAGCATCGTACAGCCCGATGCCTCCGCCTGCCAGCTTGCCAAAAGACTGAACGGAATTCAAGGCTTTCAGCACACGGCCTTCCACCTCCATATCAGGGCATGCCATCATGGTACTGATAACTTGCGGGAAAGAGATTGCCGACGGGTTTTCATCATCAACCTGGAAAGCGCCGTTAATCAGATTGCAACCCGCATTGCCGTGCAAGCGCTTTTCTGCAATATTAAATTCGATGAACGGCTGCTTCTCCATTCCGTCGGGAATAGCCTCGCCCGCAGCCTCACTAATTATCCACTTTCCTTCCAAATCAGACAACTTGGAAACGGATTCTTTCTTCTGCAACACGACTATGGGACGATTGGAAGCACCGCATAAAGCTATATTTTCCTTTCCCAGCTTCTTATACTTTTTCACTTTGTTCAAAGCCGACAACACATTATTTTCTACAGTCATATCCGGACAAGCCATACGGGTACTTGCCAAAGCGCCAAGGTCAATCGTGCCGGGCTTGGCATTCACGTCAAACGAACCCATCATACGGTTGCAACCACTGTTGCCAAATACTTTTCCAGTCTTTGTGTCAAAACCGATATAGGGAAATTCCTGACCCGGAGCAGGGACTACGGCAGTACCATTCACTTCAATAATATTCCACTCACCGCTGATGGAAGAAAGAGTTGCGGCATTTTTGGTTGATGCACAAGAAGACAAGCCCATCAACACGCTTGCCATGCATAGGGAAACAAATACTTTTTTCATTGTTATTCGTTGTTTAAGTTAATTTATTCAAGGGGCAAATATATAGAAAATAACCCAAATGCAAGTAATTTGTTTAATATTTGAAGCATTTGCCCCAAAGTATTTAGCAGGATTTTAATGTTTATCTAAGAATTAACCCTTATATTTGCTCTCCGTATTTTTTATAAACCTAATATAATAATATAGTACAAAGAAATGGGTAAAGTTCTTATTATCGGTGCAGGCGGTGTAGGTACCGTTGTTGCGCACAAAGTGGCTCAAAATCCTGATGTGTTTACAGAAATCATGATAGCCAGCCGCACCAAGTCCAAATGTGACGCTGTTGTCAAGGCAATCGGTAACCCGAACATCAAAACCGCCCAGGTAGATGCCGACAGCGTGGACGAACTGGTAGCACTCTTCAATAGTTTCAAACCCGAAATCGTCATCAACGTAGCCCTCCCCTACCAAGACCTCACCATCATGGAGGCTTGTCTGCAAAGTGGAGTCAACTATCTGGATACCGCCAATTATGAGCCGAAAGATGTTGCCCACTTTGAATACAGTTGGCAATGGGCCTATAAGAAACGCTTCGAAGATGCCGGACTGACCGCCATCCTCGGTTGCGGTTTCGACCCGGGAGTGAGCGGCATCTATACTGCATACGCCGCCAAACATCATTTTGACGAAATACAATATCTGGACATCGTAGACTGCAATGCCGGAAATCATCATAAAGCATTCGCCACCAACTTCAATCCGGAAATCAATATCCGTGAGATTACACAGAACGGCCGCTATTATGAAAACGGAGAATGGGTGACAACCAAGCCGCTGGAAATCCACAAAGACCTGACTTATCCGAACATCGGTCCGCGCGACTCCTACCTGCTTTATCACGAAGAACTGGAGTCTCTGGTGAAGAATTTCCCCACCATCAAGCGTGCACGCTTCTGGATGACGTTTGGACAAGAGTATCTAACCCACCTGCGCGTTATCCAGAACATCGGCATGGCACGCATAGACGAAGTGGAATATAACGGCATGAAGATTGTTCCGCTGCAATTCCTGAAAGCCGTCCTCCCCAACCCGCAAGACCTGGGCGAAAACTACGAAGGCGAAACATCCATCGGCTGCCGCATTCGCGGACTAAAGGATGGCAAAGAGCGTACCTACTATGTATATAACAACTGCAGCCACCAGGAGGCCTACAAGGAAACCGGCATGCAGGGCGTAAGCTATACCACCGGTGTGCCCGCCATGATTGGTGCCATGATGTTCCTCAAGGGATTGTGGAAAAAGCCGGGGGTATGGAATGTCGAGGAATTCAATCCGGACCCGTTCATGGAACAGCTCAACAAACAAGGCCTGCCTTGGCATGAGATTATCGACGGAGACTTGGAAGTTTGAAATTAATGATTAATCATTAAACATTAATCACTAATCATTATCCACTAATCATTAAACATTAACAAAGTGAATATAGGAGATAAAGCACCCGAAATATTGGGTATCAACGAAAAAGGTGAAGAAATCCGCTTGAGTGACTATAAGGGAAAGAAGATTGTACTTTACTTCTACCCCAAAGACATGACATCCGGCTGCACGGCACAAGCCTGCAACCTGCGGGATAATTATGCCGACCTGCGCAAAGCCGGTTATGAAGTCATCGGCGTCAGTGTGGACAGCGAAAAGTCACACCAGAAATTTATTGAGAAAAACAATCTGCCTTTTACCCTGATTGCAGACACCGACAAGAAGCTGGTAGAACAATTCGGAGTATGGGGCGAAAAAAGCATGTATGGCCGCAAATATATGGGAACGTTCCGCACAACTTTCATCATTAATGAAGAAGGTATTGTAGAGCGCATCATCACTCCGAAAGAAGTGAAGACCAAAGACCATGCGGCACAAATTTTATAATCATTAAACATTAACAACGTGGCAAAAAAAGACGAACTGAATTTTGAAAATGGCAGCAATCTGGCATCGGGCGAAAAACTGAAAGCCTTGCAGGCTGCCATGGACAAGATAGAAAAGAGCTTTGGTAAAGGCTCTATCATGAAAATGGGCGACGAAAGCGTCGAACAAGTAGAAGTTATTCCCACAGGTTCCATCGGCCTCAATGTGGCTCTTGGCGTGGGAGGATATCCCCGCGGACGTATCATCGAGATTTACGGCCCGGAATCTTCCGGTAAGACAACCCTTGCCATTCATGCCATCGCTGAAGCGCAAAAGGCAGGAGGCATTGCCGCATTCATTGATGCAGAACATGCTTTCGACCGCTTCTATGCGGCAAAACTGGGTGTGGATGTGGACAATCTGCTGATATCACAGCCGGACAATGGCGAACAAGCACTGGAAATCGCAGAGCAACTGATCCGTTCCTCCGCTATTGACATCATTGTAGTGGACTCTGTGGCTGCATTGACCCCGAAAGCCGAAATTGAAGGCGATATGGGTGACAACAAAGTAGGTCTGCAAGCCCGGCTCATGTCACAAGCCTTGCGTAAACTGACGGCAGCTGTCAGCAAAACACGCACCACTTGTATCTTCATCAACCAGTTGCGCGAAAAAATCGGTGTCATGTTCGGCAATCCCGAAACAACTACCGGCGGTAATGCACTGAAGTTCTATGCCTCCGTACGTCTTGACATCCGTGGAAGCCAAGCCATCAAGAACGGCGATGAAGTAATCGGCAAGCAGACCAAAGTGAAAGTTGTGAAGAACAAGGTAGCTCCTCCTTTCCGTAGAGCGGAATTCGACATCATGTTCGGTGAAGGCATCTCCCGTGCAGGCGAAATCATTGACTTGGGTGCAGAGCTTGGCATCATCAAGAAAAGCGGCTCATGGTTCAGCTATAACGAGACGAAAATTGCCCAGGGACGCGACGCCGCCAAGCAGGTCATCCTTGACAATCCGGAACTGGCAGAAGAGCTGGAAGGGCTTATCTTTGCAGAATTGAGAAAAGACAAATAACAAAAAAACTTGCCAATAGAAAAACAAAACATTCTATTGGCAAGTTTCCCTAAAAGGTTACCGCTTCCTATTCCATCTTTTCCAAACGTTCTTCCAAAGCCTCCATGCTTTTTTCAAAACGTTTCCATGTATCGGTATCCATTTGTTCTTTCAGATACTTATTGTCTTTCAGCTTGGCTACATTTTCCAGCCCTTTCAATGCCAGTTCTTGCGAATGCTTCAATTCTCCAAGCCAATCGCGGTTCTTCAGCTTCTCTATCTCAGCCCAGTTTATATCCGGAAGCTGTATATTCACATTGTTCCCATTCCAGCTGGTATTCTGATACATCATGATATTCTGTATATCCTTCAAAGTCATATCACCTTCCAAATAAACAAATTTCAGAGTAGCTGCACCATCTACAATCATAATCAGCTCCTTCACCTTTTCCCCTTTACGGCTCATGTAGAATTCAGAACTGGAGACTGTTCCCTTCTGCTTCATCAGCAATTCATATCTGGAAGACTGCACCAAAGAACGAAGATCCTTACGCATTTCTTTCTTTACATTATTATCCATTGTAGAAAGTACCTGCACAGAGTTCAACTGTCCGGACACTTTCCCAATATAAACATCTTTAGTAAACAAGTTGGGATTCGTTTCTATCATTGCCTTGGATATGTAGACGGACGACACGCCTTTCATATCTCCATACTTGTTGAATAGGTTCTTTTGTGCCTGGCAAAGCAAAGGCAACATCAGCAGTACACCTGCCAAAATCATTTTCATTGTTTTCATATCAGATTATTGTTGAATTTCTTTTCTTACTTCCTGGTTCACCTTCGTTACGTCTATCCGCGTTTCCTCTATCTGTTCAATTCCCTTGTTCAGATTCGCAGACACCTCGATTAAAGTGGCCTGCAATGCCTTATAAGCAGCTTCCGGATCAGAGAAAGTGTCCTGAGGTGTAGGAGGACGCATATCCTCTCCCATGTTCGTAATGCCATAACCTACACCTACAAGAACCAGAATGGTGGCAGCAATACCTCCTATCCAGCGCCAATTACGTTTGGCCTTGTTCCGGTGGAAAAAACGTTGTTCCTCTTCAGCCTTTTCATCAATCATCCGGCTCAGTTTATCCTCCAATCCGGCGGGA
Source organism: Bacteroides sp. AM44-19 (assembly GCF_003603395.1). NCBI lineage: Bacteria > Pseudomonadati > Bacteroidota > Bacteroidia > Bacteroidales > Bacteroidaceae > Bacteroides > Bacteroides sp. AM44-19. The sequence goes on from NZ_QTNB01000016.1 coordinate 62,870, forward strand.
ACATTATCCACCACTTCCCCGGGAAAAAAGCTGAGAAAGAGTTTCTTGTCCTTCTGCAAGTGCTCGGGCACTTCTTCGGTTCTGAAAGCTTCCTTCAACAACTCTTCTTCCTGCTCGTTGGTATTCCCTTCATAAAATTCGGCGAGCAGCCTTTCAATTTCCTCGACTTTCATAGTTACTCCATTTATTAAATTCCTCACGTATCTTTTTTCTTGCCCGGGACAACAGTACACGGACATTGGTAGCATTCAATCCCGTGACCTGCTCTATCTCTTCATAAGAACATCCCTTGACATCACGCAACGTTACTATTTTCTGCTGTTGCACCGGCAGATGGGCAATGATATGCCTTACCTGCTGCGCTTCATCCCGCGCTTCAAAGTTATCTGCTTGAGACACATTATGCACTTCGGCCAACTCCACACTCTGTCTGCTCAAAGTATACTTTCCCGAACGAAGCAAATCAAAGCACATATTTTTCACCAGAGTAACGCTGAATGCTTCCGGATTACTGATAATGGCCAGTCCTTCCCGCTTGTCCCACAACTTCAGATAAGCTTCCTGCACCAAATCTTCAGCGTCGGCAGCATTCTCCAACAGCCTATAAGCTATGCAGTACAGCTTGCGATGATATGGCAGAAACTCTTTTTTAAAACTTTCAGCGTCCATGGGCTATTTATCAATAGTAGATTCCTGTTTATACCCTTCAGACGTAGGGGGAAAGGATTTTGTTACACGACCAGGAAGAAAAAATGGAAAAAAAATGAAAACACCAATAGCACCAGCCCAAGAGTGCGTTTATTTCAAGACATCAGCAATCCGCTTTTTAAGATTCAATTTTGCAATGTCTTCAGGCTTCAGCTCAAGCTCCACCAACACCTTCGCTGTGGAGAGTCTGTATTCCTGCTCTAACGTATCATAATTTATCTGTTCCTTATGAATGGAATACAACAAAGCAAAATCGTAGTTCAAGGCACGTGAGACATTATACAACGTATCCGTATCAACACTTTTTCTCGTAAGCATATAGTCTACACTTTGAGGCTTAACTTTCAGTCTTCGTGCAAGTTCCGCCTTGGTAACCTGCTGTTCAAGCATCACGTTCTTGATTATCTCTCCGATGTATATATTACTTTTTTCCATTTATATGAAGGTACAAATTAATCATTCATATTATAAGGAACACCAATACCAATTTGTCTGTATGTATCGTTCTTTTTATTCATAATTCGTTTGTTTTATCAAATATTTTATGATACTTTTGCAACATATTCATATAAACAAACAAATAATATCTGCTATCATGAATTTACTGACATGTATTCTCATAGCCATCCCTATCGGCATTATTTTTATTATGCTATGGATATACAATGACTACCGGAAATATAAGAAGAAAAATAAGCTGGCCATTTTGCTGTTTCTCCTATTTCCAACCACTTTATCTGCACAATACGTTGATGCGGGATGCCAAGTATCCTTTAAATGGCTGGAGAACCAAAAAGGGAAATTAGAGTATACAAAAGATGGGGTTACTTATAAGTTTATTCCAAACGACTCCCAATGGGAAATTATAATTCGCAACAACTCTTCAGAAGATATCCGAATAAACTGGGAAAATATGCAATTCATTGTGGACGGAAGAACCTCAGAAGTCAAATACCCCATACTGGCAGAAGCGGAAACTCCCTTTGCAATAATAAAAAGCCAGGCAGAAACAAGCCAAAAGATTGGTGTGACAACTTATACGACAAATAACTCTCAAATATACAACAAGAAAGATATTCGGAAAGGAAGGAATTCCTCCATTACCATTATCCTTCCCATATCTATCGGTAAGCACCCTCAATTCTTCACCTCTTTCGACTTTATCATCAAAAAAGTGAACTAACTATGACTTCTCAAGATATAAAAAAACAGCTGAAAGAACCACATTTCTGGAACATTGTATTAACTGGTCAGCACGCCGAACCGAGGACAAAAGCAACGCTGGAAGCAAAAGGTATCATAACTTGGCTTCCACTTGCTCCGGTCCGGCGTCAATGGGGAAGGATATTAAAAGAAATACACACCCCGGTTATCCCGAGATGTGTATTCGTCTATATATCCAATGAGGAAAGAAATACGTTGCAAAAATCCTACCGACTTCTTCAACCGGAAGTTATACTTCAAGAACTGCCGGACCGATGCAATCAGAACAAGTAGATATATGCCAACGTGCTCACACTAATCACTATCCACAACAAGGTGCCTTGTATCAAGGGCTTGATGCCTACTGCCTTCAGTACATCACGTGACAGAGAGGCACCGATAAAGAACAGAGTGATAGTCAGCGTCTTGCGGGCCAAAGAATTGATTCCCTCCCCAATCATGGCACCCGTTTCGGTAGTCCCCAGCACATAAGTATTGAAAATCATAGCCAGCACAAAGAAGAAGATGAACCAGGGAATACTGATTTTCTGTCCCTTACTCTTAAAGATGAACGAAGTTACCAGAGCCAAAGGAATAATCCATAAGGCACGTGTCAGCTTTATAGTCGTTGCCACCTTCAGGGCCTCCTCGCCATATGCGGCACCTGCCCCCACTACCGAACTCGTATCATGTATGGCAATGGCCGCCCATGTGCCGAACTCATGCTGGCTCATGTTCAAAGCGTGGCCTATCACCGGGAAAACAAACAATGCAATGGCATTCAATATAAAGATGGTGCCCAATGCCACAGACATCTCGCTATCCTTTGCCTTCAACACCGGCCCCACAGCCGCAATGGCACTGCCTCCGCAGATAGCCGTACCGGAACTGATAAGATAGGAAGTGTCACGGTCCACTTTTAGGAACTTACGCCCTATGAGCCAGCCTATGAGCAATGTCCCCACTACAGAAATAATCGTGAACTCCATTCCCTCCTTGCCCGAAGCCAGGGAAGCCTGCAGATTCATTCCAAATCCTAACCCTACAACAGAGTATTGCAATAGATACTTTGAAGTCTTCTTATTGAACTTCGGATGTGCCTGCCCACACAACAATGCAAAGGCCAACCCCAAGAACAACGCCAACGGTGGAGTGACCCACGCCGAATAGGCATGCATACCGGGCACATAATCCAACAGCAGAAAGAAGGAGAGGACAACCAGGAGAGATACATAAATAAATTTATTATTACTTTGAAGAAAAGGCATATTAATGCTTTTAGCCAAAACTCGATTTGAAGCCATACTGTTTATTTTACTATTATTACTAATGTTTATTCCTTAATTTTCCGGGTGCAAAGGTAGTTCTATTTTAGTACACCCGCCAATCGTTTCTACTTATAGACTATAACTTATTGTTATCGGGACATAAACATATAGTTCATAAAGGCTTGTGACAACCCTCCTTCCTGCCCTTGCAACTGGACAAAGCAGAAGTCGCGAAGCATGGGCATATCCTTTATCTCGACCACGCGGAAAGTACCTGCCGCCAGTTCCTTGCAGATGGAACGGATAGACACGATTCCCATGCAATCGGAGTTTTCAAGAAAGAGCTTGATGCTTTCGGTACTACCCAAGTACATCAGTACATGGAGTGAGGCAAGCTTGACGCCGTGCTTCTGGAGTGAGCGTTCTATCACGTCCAGCGTACCCGAACCGCGCTCACGGAGCACTAAAGGAATAGCGGGCAAATCCTGGGGAGTAATCTCTTCGGGCAACTGCAAACGGCTTTTGGAATGGACTACCGCTACCAGTTCATCCTCAAGAAAAGTAGTGTACTTCAGATTGGGAAGGCGGAAAACCCCTTCCACCAATCCCAAGTCAATGCGGTGTTCCTGCAAAGCGGCTTCTATTTCCCGGGAATTTCCATTGAGCAAGGACAAGTTGACCTGCGGAAACTTGCCGATAAAACTGCCCAGCAACGGAGGAAGCACATACTGCGCAATGGTAGTGCTGGCTCCCAACTTGAGTTCTCCAATATATTCGTTATGTAACAAGTGCATTTCATATTCCAGCCGTTTATAGTCCTCCAATATCCGTTCGCAATGCTCCAAAAGCAGCCGGCCCGACTCGGTCAGACTGATTTTACTTCCCTGCCGGTCGAAAAGCCTCGTCTGGTAAGTGGCCTCCAGCTCCTGGATATGCTTGGTTATAGCCGGCTGACTAACAAACAACTCTTGCGAAGCCTTTGTAAAACTCAAGTTCTTGGCAACAGACTGAAACACTTTTAAACGGAAATCACTCATATACTTCTTATATCCTATAACTCGTCAGACTTGATGCCGAAAGCATGCGCCAAAGAATAAAACACCGGCTCCAGGCGGCAATACACCGGGCTCAGAGGTTCCTCCGTAATGAAATACACAGCTTTGCCCCGTTCTTCTTCATTCTTGTCTTTGAAGAAACCCGCCAGCTTTTCCTCCACTCCATTACCATATACCTGATGGAAAGGCAACAACATCAAACACTTCACATCTGCAGAATCAAGCGCCAGGTTCATCAGGTCAAGAAACAACTCTTCGGTAGAGACTAAACCGGAAGAGGTGACGGAAGAAAATGTAAATTCGCCCAGTGGCGTACGGCATGCCTGGTGATTCAGTTTATTCACATCGGATGGTTCACAACACTTCAGCACGTCCGCTGCAGGAGTATGCACCAACAACACTTCTACCTCATTTTCTTGTTCTCTCAAGCCGGCATCCAATGCCAGATAGCTCAACCATGCCGGCAGGTCAACATCGGGTAGCTTCCTTCCCAACTTACCTTCCAAAAAGTTCTTTGCACCATATACCACTTCATTCAGAAATGCAACATCTATCAATATCACATTTGCCGGAAACTTTATCTTATCCTCCATTATCTCCTATCTTAATACATAATTATACATAATGCTCCTCTGCAAGCGGAGCTCCGAAAACCTACCACACAGAAAGCACAAAACTTTGAAGCAGTAAAAGTACGACAAATTTATCAATAACTTGTATCATCCCAAGCAATTAATCTATATCTCCGAAGCGGAAAGAGAATATCCTTCCCCCGCAACACGGAAACCTTGGAGCTGGAACACGAAGACTTAGCTACTATAACATAAAGCTCTAAAGCAGCCAAAGGAGAATAAGAGAGGTTGGAACGTAAACAGTTGGGAATGAGCAGATTTGCACAAAGTTGCCAAATCGGCATAAAGCAAGCGAGTGAGGAATATTGAAGTAGTTCAGTTACTAAATCGTGAGCCACAGTTACCTATGCAAAGCAGGTAACAATGCGGAAAGGCAACTTTGTGCATCAACGGATTTCATTGCGCTGATTCTCAATGTTTTGCGTATCAAGGAACGCTTACAAAATGATTATATTTGCACACTCAAAATGTAAGCGTTATGAAAATCGAAAAATTCAAGGTGTTGCTCTACCTCAAAAAGAGCGGAATGGACAAGAATGGAAAAGCTCCCATCATGGGACGCATCACAGTGAACAGGACTATGGCGCAGTTCTCCTGCAAGTTGTCTTGCACTCCATCGCTTTGGAATCCTCGTGCCAGCCGATTGGAGGGCAAGAGCAAGGAAGCCGTGGAAACCAACAAGGACATCGAGCAGTTGTTGCTTTCCATCCAAAAGGCTTTCGATGTGCTTGTGGAAAAGAGAACGGACTTCGAGGCTAAGGATGTCAAGGAGGCTTTGCAGGGCAGCGTCAAGACACAGACCACCCTTCTCTCCTTCGTGGACGAGCATATCAGTGAACTCAGCACCCATGAGGGCATCGATATGTCGAAGAGCAGTGTCTGGACTTACAGAAAGATTCGCAAGAATCTCGCTGAGTTCATCGGGGAGAAGTATAGGTTGACTGATTTGGCTTTCGGACAGCTGACCGAGCCTTTCATCAGTGACTTTCACCATTACTTGCTTGACGAGAAAGGCTTTTCATCAGGAACCATCACCATCTATGTGTCGCTCTTCAAGAAGATGTGCCGCATCGCCTTTGAGCGAGGCTTGTGCAAGAACCTGCTGTTCGCCCATTATCGGGTTGGCACTCCAAGGGTTACGACACCCAAGGCTCTCAGCATGTCTGATTTCATAAAAATCCGTGATGCGGAACTGCCCGAAGACAAGCCTAGACTATCCGTTAGCCGTGACCTGTTTCTTTTCGCCTGCTATGCAGGAACAGCCTTCATAGACACCGTTTCCATCACGAAAGCCAATGTCAAGGTGTTGGAGGATGGCGACAAATGGCTCATCTATAACCGCAAGAAGACCGGAACACTTGCCAGGGTGAAACTCCTGCCCGAGGCGTTGGAGCTGATGGCGAAATACGAGGACGGGGCAAGAGATACCCTTTTCCCAATGCTGAACACGAATCGTGTTAGTATCGATCTCATCACCATCTGCAAGTTGGCGGAAACGAGCAAGACCTATTCCTACCATTCGGGACGACACTCGTTCGCCAGCCTCATTACGCTGGAGGCTGGTGTGCCGATGGAGACCATCTGCAAGATGCTCGGTCACAAGGATGTGAAGATGACGCAGCGGTATGCGAGAGTAACCCAAAAGAAGCTGTTTGAGGACATGGACAAGTTCATCGCTGCAACCGAGAAGGACTTCGTTCTCGCATTATGAACAAGGCTTTCAACTTTTCTTTTTACAGTTCAACCACATTATTATATTATAAGGACAACAACTATGAGCAGAAGTACATTTTCAATTTTGCCTTACATCAACAGACAGAAGGTGAAGGCAGACGGAACAGCCAACATACTTTGCCGCATCACCGTTGACGGCAAAAGCGCAGCCATTTCCACAGGCATATCCTGTACCCCACAGGAGTGGAACGCCAAGAAGGGAGAGGTACGGAACGCAAGGGACAACGGACGATTGGCAAGTTTCCTTGCTGAGGTCAAGGATAAATACAACTCACTTCTTACCACCAACGGCATCATCACCGTGGAAATGCTGAAGGCTGTGTTGAAGGACAAGGACACGACAGGAAGGTTCTTGCTGAACTTTGGTGATACCATCGTGGAATGGTATCGAACCTCAAAAGCCAGACAAACCTTTCTGCACAAGCGGACATGGCAGAAGAACCTGAGAGCCTTTGTCCATTCATTGGATAAGGACGACATCGCCTTTGAGGACATAGACGAGAATTTCGGGGAGGAATACAAGCTATTTCTGAAACGAGACCAGGGACGTATCGACAGCTACGTGAACCATTGCTGTAGCTAACACTTGAAAAGGGACCCGGAACAACATTTAAAAAGTGCCCCAC